>JAXDJR010000184.1:0-10762 GCA_034667545.1 Actinomycetota bacterium | reverse complement strand
GAGTTTCACCGAGCCCGCGAACCAGGCGAACGTTACGCTCAAGAAGGACCGATCTCTATTCATGAACCGAACCGAGGTGTTGTGCAGCCGCTGCGGATCGCACCTCGGTCACGTTTTCGATGACGGTCCCGGGCCTACCGGCAAGCGCTTTTGCATCAACTCTTGTGCGCTCGAGCTTGACCCGTCCGACGGGAGCTCTTCGTCCTAGCGGTTACTTCTGTCCACTAGCGGCTTTGGGGCCGCGGTCATTGCGGATCCGCCTGTTATGAGCTTCCAGCAGTATCGCGTCTTCGGCCGACTTCGGTTCGATATGGAAATCGGGATGATCATCTCGGAGATGCTCCTCTAGCTCCGTTGCGAACCGGAATCTCAGCTCGCACTCGGGGCATTGAAAGCTAGCCATGAAACCGAGATTAGCTCGCGCGCCGCCCCTTATTCTCGGCGCATGTTTCTGATCCAGCTTGCAGCCTCCAGCGGCCCGCCGGCGCTCCCGCTTGGTGGCTTGATCGGGCGGATACTGCTTGCCGCCCTCCTCGGGGGCATGGTCGGATTCGAACGAGAGTTTCGCGATCAGCCCGCAGGATTTCGTACCCACATCCTCGTCTCACTCGGGGCTGCCCTCTTTACGATGGCTGGCGCTTACGGGGTCTCCTCCTTCGTCGGGGCGCGAGGCGTCTCTTTCGATCCGACGCGGATCGCGGCTCAAGTCGTAACGGGTATCGGTTTCCTGGGTGCGGGTGCGATCCTGCGCTATGGAGTAACGGTGCGCGGGCTGACCACGGCAGCCGCTCTGTGGGTAACTGCCGCCATCGGTGTGGCTGTGGGCCTCGGTTACTACTGGGGCGGGGTGGTGACCAGTCTCGCGACCGTGGCCGCGCTCGTGGGCTTGAAGCAGGTAGAGACAACTGTGGTTCACAGGATCAGACGGGGGCGGCATGACTTCGTCATCGATTTGGGCCCAGAGCTGCGCATTGACGAACTGGCTTCGATAGTCGATTCGCACCAGGGCGAGATCGTTTCGATGAAGGTCGCATCGACTCCAGATGCGCAGCGCCAGCTCAACCTGACCCTAGTAGTTCCGACCGGCGTCGACGCCCGTTCCTTGGCGACGGAGATGCGCGCCCTTAAGGGGGTGACGACGCTCGAGTGGAATTGAGGAACGAAGTACGGCTCTCGACCTACTCGCACGGCGGCGGCTGAGCGTGCAAGCTCGGCACCACCGAGCTGGCGCAGGTCTTGCGTCACGTGAACACGACAGCTCACGACCCCGCTCTCCTTGTGGGCCTCGAAGCCCCCGACGATGCGGCTGTGTACCGCGTCGCGCCTGACCTCGCGCTAGTCCAGACAGTGGACTTTTTCACGCCGGTGGTCGATGACGCCTTCGCATGGGGCCGGATCGCCGCGGCGAACGCATTGTCGGACGTCTACGCCATGGGGGGCCGGCCGGTAACCGCATTGAACCTGGTCGCATGGCCGCGCTCGCTGGGATTCGACCTGCTGGGACGCGTCATCGAAGGCGGCGGCGACGCTTGCGCGGAGGCCGGCGTCACTGTTGTCGGCGGTCATTCCGTGGACGACCCCGAGCCCAAGTTCGGACTGGCGGTCACCGGGACCGTAGCTCCCGATGCAGTTGTCCGAACCAGCGGAGCTGCGCCGGGTTGTGATCTCGTCCTGACCAAGCCGCTGGGGACCGGGATCATCTCCTCGGGGATCAAGGAGGGAAAGGTGAGCGACCGCACTGCTGCGGAGGCAACGCGCATCATGTCGCAGCTGAATCGGGCCGCCGCCGACGCGATGATGGAAGTTGGGGTCGCGGCAGCGACCGATGTAACCGGATTCGGTTTGATCGGCCATCTCCTCGAGATGCTCGGCCCCCGTTTGTCCGCACAGCTTTCTTTCGTAGCCATCCCGGTGATGGAACAGACCCTGGAGCTCGCCAGAAACGGTGTCATCCCGGGAGGAACGCAGCGCAATCTCGAGGCGATGAGCGAGGTTGTCGATTCGCCTCACCTCGATGGGGCGCAGCGGACAGTCCTGTTCGATGCGCAGACCTCCGGCGGGCTGCTTATGGCGGTCGGCCCCGAGCGGACGGAGTCGTTGGTCCGATCGCTGGGTGAGCACGGGACCGAATGCGCCGCGGTGATCGGCAGATTGATCCCAGGGCCGGGAACGATCTCGGTTGACTGAGGTCCGGCTCCCCACACTGATCGCCGAGGAGATGGTGAACCATTGCCTCGCGGGCCGTCCCAACGAGGCGTGCGGCTTGATCGCCGGCACGGATGGCGTGGCGTGCAAGGTCTTCCGCATGACGAACGCAGCGGCGAGTCCGGTGCGATACGCCTTGGACCCCCGGGAGCAGCTGGTGGTCTATCGCGAGCTTGACGAACACGGGTGGGAGTTGTCCGGAGTGTTCCATTCCCACACCCGAACCGAGGCCTACCCGTCCCCCACGGACATCCGCTTGGCGAGCGAAGACGTTCCCTACGTGATCGTGTCCCTCGCGGAGGCGCCCCCAGTGATACGGGCATTTCGCATCTCCAAGACTCTCTGGACGGACGAAACCGGTGAGGTCCAGGAACTTCCTGTGGCCGTCGAGGGTTGAATACGATGCGTGTCCTCAACCAAGGAGGCAGTTTGTCTGTTGAAGTCCGTATCCCGACAGTGTTCCGTAAGTTCACCGCCGGCGAGTCGGTGGTCGACCTGCAGCCGGGAACGATCGCCGATCTGATCGAAGAGCTGGACAAGCATTATCCGGGGATGAAGACGCAGCTGCTAGCAAGCGAAGGGCAGCTGCACCGCTTCGTCAATGTCTACGTGAACGACGAGGATGCCCGCTACCTCGACCGCCTCGAGACCGAGGTGTCCGAAGGAGATGTGGTGTCTTTGTTGCCGTCGGTTGCAGGCGGCGTTTGAAGTACGGGTCCGTCCTCGATCTCATAGGCCATACGCCGCTGGTCGAGGTTCCTCGCTTGAGCCCGCAGACCTCTGTACGGATGTGGGTCAAGCTCGAGGGCCAGAATCCGACCGGGTCGGTGAAGGATCGGATCGCGCTGGCTATGGTCGAAGCCGGCGAAGCATCTGGTGATCTAACTCCCGACAAAGTGATCCTCGAGCCAACATCGGGCAACACCGGTATCGCTCTCGCGATGGTGTGCAAGCTTCGGGGCTACCGGTTCACCGCGGTGATGCCCGACAACGCCAGCGCCGAGCGCGTACAACTGCTGCGGGCTTTCGGCGCAGACATCATCTTCTCGGACGGCGCCAAAGGAACCAACGGCTCAGTCGCGCTGGCGCAAGAGCTGGCGAGCGAGGACAAGTACTACATGCCGTTCCAATACGGCAACGGGGCCAATCTCCTGGCGCACTACGAGGGCACGGGCCAGGAGATCATTGACGACGTGCCGGCCATCAAGGCCTTCGTCGCTGGGTTGGGAACCGGTGGAACCCTGATGGGTGTGGGCAAGCGGCTGAAAGAGCACGATCCGAGTATCAGAGTGGTCGCAGCGGAACCTGAATTGGGCGAGCTGGTCTACGGATTGCGTTCGCTCGACGACGGATACATCCCACCGTTGTTCGATCCCGACATGCTCGACGGCAAGGTCAAAGTGCGCGCACGAGAATCGATCCTGTGGACACGCGAGCTTCTTCAGCGGGAAGGAATCTTCGCAGGCATCTCCTCGGGTGCAGTCATCTGGGTGGCCCAACGGATAGCCGATCGCCTTGCTGACGACGGCGGCGGGGATGTCGTATGCCTGCTCCCCGACGGCGGCTGGAAGTACCTTTCCACCGAGGCGTGGACCCAAGAGATGGACATCGCAGAATCGAAGGTGGAGGAAGTGTTGTGGTGGTAGGCGCTCCCCGGTCGGACCAGCCGATCGGGATGTTCGATTCGGGCGTTGGGGGATTGACTGTGGCGCGCGCCGTGATCGATGTATTGCCCAACGAGGACGTCATCTATCTGGGTGACACAGCCCGATGTCCCTACGGCCCCCGGCCGGTCGAGCAGGTGCGGCGCTTTGCTCTCGAAATCATGGACACGCTCGTCCGGGAAGACGTAAAGCTGCTGGTCGTCGCATGCAACGCGGCGGCATCGGCGGCGCTGTCTGAGGCGCAAGACCGATACGACATCCCTGTCCTGAGCGTGATCGAGCCGGGCGTACGAGCCGCTATCGCTGCTAGCCGGAACGGCCGGATCGGCCTCATCGGCACGGAGGTCACGATCTCGTCGCGCTCCTACGATGAGGCGGTTCGTCGCTCGAAGTCAGGCGTCACGTTGATCTCCCAGGCTTGTCCGCGTTTCGTGGAATTCGTAGAGAGTGGCGACTCCACCTCAAACCAGCTCTTGCGGGTCGCCGAGGAATACCTCGCTCCCTTGAAAGGCTCGAGTGTCGATACGGTGATACTCGGCTGCACCCACTACCCTCTCCTCTCAGGAGTGATCCGTTATGTCCTGGGGAACGACGTCGTGTTGGTATCCAGCGCTGAGGTGACCGCAGACGAGGTATACGTGCGACTCAAGGGGGGCGCCTTGCTGAACTCCGGCAACGAACCGGGCACCCATCGCTTCATCGCGACAGGAGGGCAAGCGATGCTGGGCGACCTCGCTGCGCGGCTGCTTGGATCTGCCTTCACCCAGGTGGAGCACCGGCCCTGGCTGCAGGAACCCGCGCGCCCGTGAGCTTCTCGGTGACGGTGCTAGGCAGCTCGGCCTGGTACGCGACGCCCGAGCGCGCCGCGTCCGGATACTTGGTGGACTTCGGCAGCATGCGGCTGTGGCTCGACGCCGGCGGGGGCACGTGGGTACGACTCCTAGAGACCGTCGACTTCAGAGAGGTGGATGGTGTGATGCTGACGCACCGCCACCCCGATCACACGATCGACCTGTTCCAGCTCTTTCACGCCAGGCAATATGGGGGGCCGGAGCCGATGGATCCGATCCCGTTGTGGGCACCGCCGGAAACGATCGACCGGATCCTTGCTTTCACTTCTCAGGTGGACGAAGCCTTCGATCTGCAGTGCGTAGAGCCCGACGACAAAGTCGACATCGCCGGCGCGCAGGTCTCGTTCTTTGATATGGCTCATCCTCCAGAGACCCTCGGGGTGCGCATCGAGCGTGACGGCGGCGTCTTTGCCTACTCGGCCGATACGGGCCCAGAGTTCGACGCAATGGGTCTGGCGGGTGATGCCGATGTCTTTCTATGCGAGGCGACGTATCAGGACGGCGATCGGTTGTGGGAGGGCCATCTAAGCGCTACCCAGGCGGCCACCGCGGCCGCCGGTGCGGGGGCGAGCGAGCTCGTGCTCACGCACCTGCCCCCAAGTCGGGATCTAGGTGTCTCCCTATCCGATGCGACGAGAGCGGCGGCCGACGTCCGTGTGCAATTGGCTCACGATGGTTTGAAGATGGAGATCGAAGGATGACGCGGGCGAACAATAGGGCCCCCGATGAGATGCGCGCGATAAAGGTGACCCCGGGGTTCATGCCCTATGCGGAGGGTTCGTGCCTCGTGGAAACGGGTTCGACGCGAGTGATCTGTTCGGCGACCCTCGAAGAAGGCGTGCCGCGCTGGATGCAAGGCCGGGGCAAGGGCTGGGTCACGGCGGAATACTCGATGCTCCCGCGATCGAGTCCCACACGCATCCCCCGAGAAGTGAACAAGGGCCGTCCCTCGGGCCGCACGCAGGAGATCCAACGACTCATCGGAAGGTCGCTACGCGCCATCATCGACATGAGCTTGTTGGGGGAACGGACCCTGTGGCTTGACTGTGACGTCTTGCAGGCAGATGCCGGCACCCGAACTGCTTCGGTCACAGGGGCCTACGTGGCGCTGGCTCAAGCAGTTGATTGCCTGATGGCTGTCGACGGCATGAAGGAATCACCCTTGCTCGACACGGTTTCTGCGGTAAGTGTCGGCATCATTGAAGGAACTCCGTGTCTCGATCTCGATTACGACGAAGACTCGTCTGCGCAAGTCGACATGAACGTCGTGATGACGGGCGCGGGGAAGTTGGTGGAGGTTCAGGGCACGGCCGAGCAGGGCGCGTTCGACAGGTCGGAGCTCGACCTGCTCATAGATCTGGCAACGAAGGGGATCAAGGAGCTCACCGCTCGTCAGATCGAAGCACTGCAAGCGTCTGCACGCGGCTAGTGAAGGCAGTCTTCGCATCGCGTAACCGGCACAAGTCTGAGCAGGTGAGGATCCTTTTGCCGGAGCTCGATCTGATCCCGCTTGACGAGGTAGCTCCCGATCTGGAGCTCGAGGAGCCCTTTCACACTTTCGAAGAAAACGCTTTGGCCAAGGCGCGCGCGGTGGTGGCGGCCACGCGACTGCCGGCGGTCGCCGATGACTCCGGTCTCGAGGTGGATGCGCTCGGTGGCGGGCCCGGCGTCTGGTCAGCCCGCTACGCGGGTGAGATGGCGACCGACCGGGAGAACAACACCAAGCTGGTCGAAGCTCTGGCTGCGGTGCCCGACGATAGGCGGATCTGCCGCTACCGATGCGTCGCCGTGTTCCTGGGCACCGATGGCACCTCCGTCGTGACCGAAGGCGCGTGTGAGGGACGCGTCGTAAGGGAGGGCAGGGGTGATCTCGGGTTCGGCTACGACCCCCTGGTGGTGCCCGCCGGCGACTCCCGCACCATGGGCGAGATCCCGCTGGAGGAGAAGCTTGCCTTCAGTCACCGCGGGCACGCGTTCCGGGCTCTGCGTGCCCGCTTGCAGGAGCGGAGGCTGATCTAGCGGGCCGTCCTCGTGCTTTGGCTCAGCCCTCGTCTTGAGCTTTCTGGGCTGCGGCTTTCTCACGGATCTCGTCAAGGATCGGTGCGTTGAGCAAAGTGGTCACGTCACCGAGGTCCCGTTCTTCGGCTACGTCTCGCAGCAACCGCCGCATGATCTTGCCCGAGCGTGTCTTGGGCAGGTCGTCGGTGAAGATGATCGATTGCGGACGCGCGATCTTGCCAATGACTTTGCTCACATGACCGCGTAGCTCTTGGATCAGCGCCTCGTCCCCGGTGACATTCCCCTTCGGGGTGACGTAGGCGACTATCGCCTCGCCCTCTCTCGGATCCTTACGGCCCACGACCGCAGCCTCCGCCACTGAAGGATGATCGACCAGCGCGGATTCGACTTCATAGGTCGAGATGCGATGGCCGGCCACGTTCATGACGTCGTCG
This sequence comes from Actinomycetota bacterium, assembly GCA_034667545.1. Classification (GTDB taxonomy): domain Bacteria; phylum Actinomycetota; class CADDZG01; order CADDZG01; family WHSQ01; genus DATAPE01. The sequence goes on along the minus strand of JAXDJR010000184.1, from coordinate 3,589 downwards.
ACGCGCCCGAGGAGCCAGTAGTAACCCTCCTCATCGAGCTTGCAGCCGTCGCCGGCGAAGTAGAGGTTGTCCTTGAACTTCGAGTAATAGGTGTCGATATAGCGCTGGTCGTCCTTGTAGATCGTGCGGAACATCGAGGGGACGGGTCGCTTCAGGACTAGGTAGCCGCCCCCGCCCCGTCCTACACTCTGGCCCTGCTCGTCGACCACGTCCGCCGACACGCCGGGATAAGGATGGGTAGCTGAGCCCGGTTTCAGCGTGGTCAACCCGGGAAGCGGCGTGATCATGATCGCGCCGGTCTCGGTCTGCCACCACGTGTCGACCACCGGCACCCGGCCCCCGCCTATGAACTGCTGATACCAGATCCACGCCTCGGGGTTGATCGGCTCACCGACGCTGCCGAGCAGCCGCAGCGAAGAAAGATCGTGCTTGGCAGGGTAGTCGGTGCCCCACTTCATGAACGTCCTGATGCCGGTGGGGGCGCAATACAGGATCGTGGCCTTGTGCTCCTCGATGATCGACCACCACCGGTCCTTGTCTGGGTGGTCGGGAGCCCCCTCGTACAGGATCGAAGTGGCCCCGTTGGAAAGAGGGCCATAAACGATGTAGGAGTGGCCCGTCACCCAACCGATGTCGGCCGCGCACCAGTAAACGTCGCTTGCCGGCTTGATATCGAAGACGTTGTGATGAGTTGACGAAACGCCAGTCATATAACCGCCGGTCGTGTGCACGATGCCTTTGGGCTTACCGGTGGTTCCGGAGGTGTAGAGGATGTAGAGGATGTCCTCAGCGTCCATGACCTCCGGCTCGCATTCGGCGGGCTCGTCCTTGACGAGGTCGTGGTACCAGAGGTCCTTTCCGTCGTTGAAGTCGATGTTCTCTTCGGTGCGCTTGACCACCACGACGCTCTGGATAGAGGGACACTCGTTGACGGCTTCATCCGCGTTGACCTTGAGGGGAACAAGTTGCCCGCGACGGTAGCCGCCATCGGCTGTGACCAACACTTTGCATTCGGCGTCGTTGATGCGGTCCTTCAGCGACTCGGATGAGAACCCACCGAATACCACTGAGTGCGGGGCTCCGATCCGCGCGCAGGCAAGCATCGCCACGGGGAGCTCCGGGATCATCGGGAGGTAGATCGCGACCGGATCCCCCTTCTCCACGCCTAATTTCTTGAGGGCATTGGCGAAGCGGCACGTCTCTTCGTACAGCTCGCGATACGTGATCGCTCGCTTCTCGCCTGGTTCCCCTTCCCAGTAGTACGCCACCCGGTCGCCGTTCTCTGCGAGGTGGCGGTCCAAACAGTTATAGGAGGCGTTGAGCTTTCCACCGATGAACCACTTGTGGTGAGGAGGATCCCACTCGAGAACTTGATCCCACTTCTCGAACCAATCCAACCGTTCCGCCTGTTCCGCCCACCATGCATCGGGATCCTTCTCGGCCCGTTCGTAAATCGATGCATCGTTCGCGTTGGCCTGCTTCGCGAACTCTTCTGGCGGCTCGAACGTCCTCCGCTCTTGGAGCAGAGCTTCGATGGTCTTTTCGATCTCTTTCTCAACCATGGGACCCTCCCAACCACTTGATCCTTACCTCGATAACGACCCCTACCTTGCCAACGGTTTGACCGGCAGCACTACCCTTCCGAAAGTGGAGTTCGTAACACCTGCGAAAGAGGCATACCACGCCGCGATTGCGGTGAGGAGCCCCACGTATCCGCCGAACTTGATGATGCCGGTGCTGCCATGAGCATTGCCGTACCCGAGTATTAGGAAGGTCAGCGCAAGCAGGATGAACACGGTAGCGATCGCCGCGGTCGTCCGTAGGGACGCGACGAACATGTATGCGGTGAAGATCCCCCACGCGATGAGGTAGAGCCCCACTGCGGCTCCCACTTCGCTGGCGGGAACATCTTTAGCAAAGAACGTGACGAACGCCCAGTACGAGATCCAGAACGCCCCGAAGGAGCTGAACGCAGTGGCTCCGAAGGTGTTTCCTTTGCGAAATTCCCACATCCCGGCAAGGAGTTGGCCGACGCCGCCATAGGCGAGGGCAAGCCCGAAGACTATCGGCAAGGCCGTATCCGATACGAGACCGGAATTGATCATGCTCAGCACGAACGTGGTCAACGCGAACGCCGCCAGTCCGAGGGGGCCGGGGTCGGCGATGGCTGGAGTCTGGATGCCGGGCGTTGTTGCGGCTTCGCGAGCTGCGGGCGGGGCAACACGTTCACGTTCTGCCATTGGAGCCTCCTTTTCTCGGGCCGGTGGATTCCCGGCCATCTCTTCCACATAACGCTCACCGTCGGGAGACGGGCGACTAACGGGGCCGGGCAGCGATCGGCCGGGGCCGTTCCTGCGGGGCCCTGTAGCTCCTCACCTACCCCCAAGGTGGGCCATTACTTCAAGTTTCCATCCGATTCCCAAGCAGTGCAAGTGCATATCTGTCGGGCGGGAACATGATGACGCGAGGCGGCGTTCCTTTGCCTTATCGGATCGATCTCGAACAGGAGGGTTGGCGCTTGAAGATGTCAAAGACGTGGCAGGTGCCGGTACGCGTTGCCACCGGGGCTTTCTTTCTCAACGCTGGTTGGGGCAAGCGGTCGGTCCCCGCAGAGAGGGCTGCCGGGCTCCATGGTTTCGCCACGACCGCTCACCCGGAGTTCCAGTCGCTCGATCCTCAAACGTTCGTCAAGTTGCTGTCATCTGCGGAGATTGCCCTGGGCGCTGCGCTCCTGCTGCCTGTGGTTCCCGAGTGGCTAGCCGGGGCCGGTCTGACGGCATTCTCGGCAGGCTTGATGCGCCTCTACCTCAAGGCTCCTGGGCTGCGCGAGGAAGGCAGCTTGCGACCCACCGAGCAAGGTATCGGCGTCTCGAAGGACTCATGGTTGCTCGCGATCGGCATCGCTCTCCTTCTAGATTCGATCACCGACCGCTAGCCCACACCAGAATAAGCCCGGAGGTCAGTGCGAGAGGGGGGACTCGAACCCCCACACCCTTTCGGGCACCAGCTCCTAAGGCTGGCGCGTCTGCCAATTCCGCCACTCTCGCCGATAGGACGCTCGAGTTCCTGTAATGGAGGCTTGCTACCACTCCAAGGAGAGCTCGTGGACGCTCTCGAGGAAGGTGCTCAGGAGCTGAACCGTGCAATCGATGTCGGAGATCAGTGCCATCTCGTTCACGGTGTGCACGTACCGCACTGGTGGGCCGATGGTGATGACCGGAACGCCGGCCTTCGTCAGCTGTATCCCTCCCGCATCCGTGCCCCCGCCTAAAAGGATGTCCAGTTGGTACTTGATCCCTTTCTCGTCAGCGAGCTCTTGAAAGCGTTTGACCAAACGCGAGTCAGAGATTGTCATGGAGTCCATGACGCTCACTGCGACGCCTTCCCCTTGGACGAGCCCTCTCTGGTGACCCTCGGTCCCTGGAAGATCGCCGGCGATGCTGACATCTAGAGCGATACCGATGTCGGGCTCGAGGTCGAACGCGCTCGTGGTTGCACCACGAACTCCGACCTCCTCCTGCACGCTGACTACGGCGTGTATCTCGGCGGTTGTTTTCGCGGCACGAAGAGCTTCGATCAGACAATAGAC
>JAXDJR010000183.1:0-9398 GCA_034667545.1 Actinomycetota bacterium | reverse complement strand
GCACCTGACCACCGGACGACCTGGCAAGACTGGCAAGACAACCTCCCAACGCACGCGCCGCCTCTCCCCCGACACCGGCATCAACCTCATCGAAAACCATCGTCGAAGCTCCGCTGCTGGTGGCTACGAGGTGAAGCGCCAGCGCGAGCCGGGAGAGTTCTCCTCCCGACGCCACCCTCTTGATCGGGCGAGGATCAGCTGTCCGATTCAGATCCACGAGTAGTTCGACGGTCTCTGCGCCTCCTTCGTACAGATCGCACTCTTGCAGCCGGACCTCGATCCGCGCCCCGGCGAGAGCGAGCTCGGCAAGCACTTCCTCGGTCGCGCGAGCTAGGCCGGCTGCCCCTTTCCGCCGGATCTGGGACAACCGCCCGGCTTTCAGCTCGGCTTCTGCCATCGCCCGACCTAGTGCCTCCTCCAGCTCCGCCCGGCGCCCCGGAGCGTCGGCCAGCGCGTCGGCGCGGACACGGCAAGCCTCAAGATATGCCAGCACCTCGCCTTCGTCGCGGCCGTACTTCCTGCACAGGCGGTTGATGATCGCAAGCCGTTCGTGGGTTCGCTCCAAAGCCTCGGGATCGGGCTCGACCGCGGCGGCACGCAGCTCGAGTGCGACGTCCGCCAATTCGTGGAGGGCCGACGCCATCCTGTCGCGAAGACCTGCGAGGGAGCGATCCCAGTCTGCCACTTGTTCCAAGGCGGACCGCGCCTCTTCGACGCGATCCTCCCCGCCCCCTTCTGAGCTCAAGGCATCAACCGCACGACCGACGGCAGTCGCTATGGTCTCCGACGACTCGAGGCGCGTGGCTTCAACTCCGAGGCGCTCGCGTTCTCCTTGTTGAAGAGCAGCGGATTCGATCTCGCCGATCTCGTACTGCAGGACGTCAAGCTCCCGGACGCGCTCTTGGTCGCCGGTGAAAAGCTCTTCGAGCGCCCGCCGCTGGCGAGAGATCGATCGGGCAACTTCTGCAACCTCGCGCGCCAAAGCCACGGCATCTGCTCCGCAGAAGGCGTCCAAGCACGACCGATGCCACGAGGGCGAGAACAATCTCTGGTGCTCGTGCTGGCCCACGACGTCTACCAGGGCACGCCCCACCTCACTCAAGACCCCCACGGTGACCATCCGACCGTTGATCCTTGCCTTGCTCGCCGAAGCCGACACCGACCGAGAGATCACCACTTCCAGTTCCTGCAGCTCACCGTCTGAAGCTGCCGGTGCGTCAACGATGCCGTTGCGAACCAGGATCGCGGCAGCGGGATCGGACGGAGACAGCTGAAAGCGGCCCTCGACCCGGGCACTGTCCGCCCCGGGACGGATGGAAGCCTGATCGGCCCGGCCTCCCGCGAGAAGGCTAACGGCGGTCACTATCAAGGTCTTTCCGGCCCCCGTTTCCCCCGTGAGCGCGCTGCAGCCGGGTTCCAATTCCAGGGCGGCGGTCTCGAAAACCCCTAGGTTCTCGACGACAAGGTCAGTCAGCATCTGGACCAAATCCTAAGTGGGCACTCCCCGTTGGCGGGTTGTTTCGGGCCACTGCGCGGGCCCTCTCCGTCCTTGTTCGATCAGCCTGGCAGCCCGAGTTTGCTTCGCAGGCGCTCGAGGAAGCCGGGACCGGAAAGGCGGATCAGCCGAAGTGGGCGCCCGTGACGCCTCACGACGACGCTGGAGCCAGGTGCAAGATCGCACCCACCTGCGCCATCCAGGGACATCGAAGCCTGTTGGTCGGAACCTTCCAGGGTGATCTCGACGATCTCGTCGGGGGCCAAAACGAAGGGTCTGGAGAAGATCATGTGCGCGGCCACGGGGACCACCACCAGGCACTTGGCACGTGGTGACACGATAGGGCCGCCCGCGCTCAGGGCATAAGCGGTGGATCCCGTCGGAGTAGCCACGATGATGCCGTCGGCGTTGAAGGCGGCCAAGCTCTCGCCCCCGATACGCACGCCAAGCCTGACGAGCCGGTGCTGGGATGAGCGCTCGACCAGAACCTCGTTCAGTCCCGTATAGGAGCGCCGCTCACTGCCTGTCGTCTCGCATTCCAGCATCATGCGTTCTTCGGTCTGGTAGTTGCCCGCGACGATCGCGTCCAGAGCCTGGCGCGCTTCGTCACCTTCGACCTCGGTCAGATATCCGAGAGTTCCCAGGTTGACCCCGAGCAACGGCACGTCCGCAGAGTGGGCGAGCTGCGCGGCGCGCAGCATCGTTCCGTCGCCTCCAAGAGAGACGACTAGATCCGGCGCCCGATCCGTAACCTCTATCGCCCTATCGGCGAGGAACGCCTGTAGGTCGCTACGCAGCGCGATTGCTTCGGCCTTGCCATCGTGAACGACGACCGCGACTCGCTCGATGCTCATTGCGGGGCCCCCGAGATTGCCCTCTCAACCGCATCTTCGGGTGACTCCATGCCATCCGAACGAAGGTGCAGGAAGAACTCGCGGTTCCCTGCAGGGCCGGGAAGCTGGGACGCGGTTGCTCCCGCCACTCCGAGCCCGACCGCATGGGCTGCCGCGATCACACGCTGCATCGATCGTCGCCACAAATCCGGGTCCCGCACCACTCCGCCTTTGCCCACCGAGTCCGGATCCAGCTCGAACTGGGGCTTCACCAGCAGGACGAAATCTGCGCCAGGCTTTGCAAGGCTGATGAGGTTCGCAAGCACGAGCGTCAACGAGATGAAGGAGAGGTCGGCGACCACGGCCTCGGCGCGCCACGGGAGCACACCATGATCCACAGAGCGTACGTTGACGCGTTCGAGCACGTGCACTCGCGGATCGCCGCGCAGCCGCCAGTCGAGCTGTCCATAGCCAACGTCCAGCGCGATCACGGCAGAAGCTTCGCGTTGGAGAAGGCAGTCCGTGAATCCCCCCGTCGATGCGCCCGCGTCGAGCCACCTGCGGCCTGCGACCGTCACGTCTAGGCGATCGAGCGCTGAGTCCAACTTGTCTCCTCCGCGAGAGACGAAGCGGGACGGGGCCCCGGCGATCGTGATGGGGGCCGCGGGATCGACCAGGGCTGCAGCGCGCTGCGCAGGCATCCCCTTAACCATCACCCGACCGCTGTCGATGGCCCGCGCTGCCTCCGAGCGAGACCGCACCAGGCCGCGGCGAACGAGTTCGCTGTCGAGCCGCGTCTTGGGGGCCAACCGACCGTACTAATGGCCGGGGCGCGGCTCCGAGTCGCGCTCGTCCAGCTCGGCTTCCAGCTCTCCATGCAGCCGCTCGAGCGCATCCAAACGACCCGCGTGGTCCTCGTCGTCCGCTGTCGCGCGCTTCTCCACCTCGACAAGAGCTTGTTCTGCCGCGTTGTCCTGCATGCCGGCCGTTGAGTCGTCGGTCATCGGTCCGCCGGCCCGGAGTTCCCAGCCGGTCCGCCCTCTCCTGATGAAGGAGGGGGAGGCGGTCGTTCACCCGCCGACGGTGAAGGCGGCTCCGACGTTCTCGGAGAAACAGAGCGGCGTTCGCCCGGTGTCTTTCCGGCCGTGGTCTTTTTCCCCACGGCTTTCTTGGCTGCGGTCTTCTTCGCTGCCGTGGTCTTTACATTAATCCGTCTCGACGTAGCCTCAACCCGGTCCAGCCGGCGCTCGAGCCGCTCGAGGTCCTGAGTGGTTGCAAGTCCCAGAGCTTGAACCTGTCGTTGCATCTCGGAACGGATGAAACGGATGATCTCTTGCCGGTTCTCCGCGCTAGCGTCGAACAGCGTTTTGGCCCATCCTGCAGCTTGATCGCGATGAACCTCGCCCGACTTCACCAACTCCTTTGCGATCTGCTCGGCGCGGTTACGCGTTAGATCGCCAACCCCCGACGCGAACAGTGCGATCCTGCGGATCTCGTCGCGCACGCCGCCTCCCTTCTTATTCGGTCGTCAGGCCTGAACCTATACTCGGCGCCGTGCTGAGCCTGATACCGATCTCGGACTCCAATCCCACCCGCCGCTTCCCGGTCATGACCGTGGCCATCATCATCCTCAATGTCCTCGTCTTCTTCCTCGTGGAACCCGATTTCGGCCAGAGCTGTCAGGCCGAGAATTATTTCGCGATGCATGCCGCAGTCCCATGTCAGGTGGAATCCTGCCCGACCATCCCGGTCCAGTACTGCCAGGGCTCGACAGCGGTCCACATACCGCCGAAAGGCACGCTTGCGTTCCTCGAGGCCATGCTGTTCGCCACCTTCCTGCATGCCGGCTTCCTTCACATTGCAGGAAACATGCTGTTCTTCTGGATCTTCGGCAACAACATCGAAGACTTCCTCGGCAGGATCAAGTTCGTGATCTTCTATCTTGTCGGCGGGCTCGCAGCCGGGCTGACGCAAGTACTGACGCATCTCCACGGGATAGATCGGTTGATCCCGGCAGTGGGCGCTTCGGGGGCGATCGCTGCCGTCATGGGCGCCTATCTGGTCCTATTTCCCAAAGCGCGGATCAGGGTCTTGGTGCCGATCTTCATCGTGTTCACCATGGTGCGATTGTCCGCCTTCGTTGTCCTTGGATTGTGGTTCGTGTTCCAGTTCTTCACGGGAGCTAACAGCGGCGTGGCATGGATGGCCCACGTGGGCGGCTTCATTTTCGGTGTGGTGGCGATCTACCTCATGGGAGGGCGGCCGCAGGCGCAGCCGGCGTTGATCCCGCCCCGCTGGCGCTAGACGAGGTCGGCTAGCGACTCGAGGATCAGGTCCGGCTTCGGCTGCAGCGACGCGGCCTGATCGCGTGAGGTCACACCGGAGAGAACGAGGATGGTCATCCATCCCATCTCGAAAGCACCGGCAAGGTCTGTGTCGGGACGGTCGCCAACTGCCGCGATCCGACCGTTCGTTCCCAACCGCTTTACGATCGCGTCGGTCATCGGCTGGTGCGGCTTGCCGAGAATCTCTGCACGGCGCCCCCCCGCTACCTCGATCGACGCCAGGATGGCCCCGGCCCCCGGCAGCGGACCGTCGGGGGCCGGAAAGGTTGCGTCGGCGTTGCTGGCGATGAAGAGAGCACCGTCGCGAACCGCGTCGGCAGCTAGCTTCATCTTGTCGTAATCGAAATCCCTGTCCCATCCGACGAGGACAATGTCGATGTCGGTGGTTGCCACCTCCAGATCCGCGTCACGTGCGACAGCCCGCAGGCCGGCTCCGCCTACAATCAAGGCGCGTTTGCGCACTAGCCCTCGATCTCTCAGCACCTCTGTCGTCACAACGGCCGAAGTGAGGATGTCATCGGTGGTCGTCTCGAGGCCCATACCGGACAGCTTTTCGGCGTATTGCTCGACCGTCTGGCTGGAGTTGTTCGTGCAGAAGAGCACCCTGACGCCGTTGGCGCGAAGCCGCGTGACCGCCTCGGGGGCGCCGGGGATCGTCTCGGCGCCGCGGTAGAGCACGCCGTCCATATCGCAGACCAAGCTCGAGATGTCCGCGCTTATCATCCCAGGTTCATGCCGGATCTGAGAGCCTTCCGAGGCATCCGCTACTCCTCCACCTCCGATCTTGCAGATGTTGTTTGCCCTCCCTTCGACGTGATATCCCAAACCGAACAACAGCGGCTGTACGGGCGCAGCCCCCACAACGCGATCCGTCTCGAGCTCGCCGAGAACAGCGGGACCGGAGACGGATACCAGGGTGTCGCCGTCACCTTCCAGCGCTGGCTGCAGGAAGGTGTCTTGCGCGACGATCCCGTCGACTCTTTGTACATCTACCGACAGGATTTCACGGATGCACGGGGAACCCGGCGACGCGTGGCGGGAGTTATCGGAGCGCTGGAGCTCGAACCTTTCGGGACAGGTTCAGGGGTCCTGCCCCACGAACGCACCATGCCTGGACCCAAGGAGGATCGCCTCGCCCTTATGCGGGCGTGTCCGGTCAACTTCTCGCCTATCTATGCCATCTACAGGGGTGGGGGCGGCTTAGCTCCCTATCTCGATTCGCTCGAGAACCGCCCGCCGACCGCACGGTTCGTTGGACCAGAAGAGATCCTCCACCGCTTTTGGGTCATCGACGCACCGGCCGAAGTAGAGATGTTGCGGGACGCTCTGAAAGCCGGCCCACTCGTGATCGCCGACGGCCATCATCGCTATGAAACCGCCCTGGCCTTCCACCACGAGAGACCCGATCTTTCGGGTGCCGGCTCCATCATGTGCTTCTGCGTCGATGCGGACCACGAAGAGTTGGTGGTCCTCCCCTATCACCGCGTGGTCCTGTCGCGAACCGATCCGGATGATGTCGCAAGGCTCGTGCGTGAGCTCTTCGGGGCGCGCGCAGTCCCACAGGCACACGCGACGGAGCAGCTGGGCGAGTCGAGAGCGGACCATGCCTTCGCCCTCGTGCTCGCGGACGAGACTTTGCTGATCGAAGTCTCGGATGCAGACGTGGCCAAGCACCTTGGGCCGCGGGCCGAGGCTTGGCGCCGCCTTTCAGTAGTAGCGCTGCATGAGGTGGTGTTGCCGCAGCTCTTCCCCGATGGCATCGACGAGCTGGCTTTCATGAGGGATGCCGCCGAGGTGGAGGCGTCGGTCGAAGGGGGATCCTGGACTGCCGGCGTTCTCCTCGAAGCGGTGGCGCCCAGTCAGATCGTCGATGTCGCCGCGTCCGGCGAGAGGATGCCCCAAAAAGCCAGCTACTTCTGGCCCAAAGCGATAACTGGACTCGTCTTTCACTCTCTGTCATAAACGGCGAGCTCCATCGGCACCGTTCCAAGGGTGATGTCCGATAACCGCTAGCTTCGCCCCCACCGGCCTGTCACGATGGCGCCATGATCGAAGACTTCGAGCGCTGCTATCGCGCTGCAGCAGCCCGAGACGCGCGGTTCGACGGCTGGTTCATCGTCGCCGTGACCTCCACCCACATCTACTGCCGCCCCAGTTGCCCTGCCCTCACCCCCAAGCGAAGCAACGTTAGGTTCTTCGCCACCCCGGCGGCGGCGCAGGCGGCAGGATTTCGAGCCTGTAAGCGGTGCCGTCCCGATGCAAGCCCGGGATCTCCGGAATGGAACATCCGCGAAGACCTCGTCGCGCGAGCCATGCGTTTGATCGCGGACGGAGTCGTCGAACGTGAGGGCGTCGCGGGACTCGCACAGCGGCTGCATTTCAGTCAGCGGCACCTGCACCGCGAGATGCTGACCGAACTTGGAGCCGGACCGCAAGCGATAGCTCGGGCTCACCGCGCTCAAGCCGCGCGCACATTGGTGGAAACTACGAACCTCGACTTCGGTGCGGTCGCGTTCGCCGCTGGGTTCGGCAGCATCCGGCAGTTCAACGACACTATCCGTGATGTCTTTGCGAGTACCCCCTCGGAACTTCGACGCAAGGCAGGCTCTCAGGCAGAGGCCCGCAACGGCCGGCTCACCCTGCGCCTTGCTCGCAGAGAACCCTTTGACGGCGATGGTCTCTTCGCCTTCTTGGGTCGCCGGACGGTGCCAGGGATCGAGAAGCTAGATGGACACAGGTATCGGCGGACTCTCAGCCTTCCTCACGGCACAGGCACTGCCGCGTTCAACCTTCGGTCCGATCATGTCACTTGCACGCTGTGCCTCGACGACGTGCGCGATCTCGCCGCCGCGGTCGGCCGCTGTCGGGCTCTGCTCGATCTCGATGCCGATCCCGAGGCCATCGACGAGACCTTGACTAGGGACCGCTCGCTACGGCAACTTGTACGAGCAACGCCAGGCCGGCGCGTGCCCGGCTCGGTCGACGGTTTCGAGCTGGCATGCCGGGCGATATTGGGCCAGCAGATCTCGATCGGCGGCGCACGTACGCTGGCCGGCCGGCTGGCCGCGGCTCACGGCACCGCGCTTGCTCGCCCCGATGACGGACTCGAACGCACGTGGCCGGCCGCAGCAACGCTGGCGGCCGCGGACCTTGGGGGGCTGGGCATCGCGCCCCGCAGAGCGGCCACGCTCACACGAGTGGCCGAAGCGGTAGCTGGCGGAGACATCAAGCTGGACGCCGGCGCAGACAGGGACGAGAGCGAGAGCCGGCTCCTGGCGATCAAGGGGGTCGGGCCGTGGACCGCTTCCTACATCAGGATGCGAGCGCTCCGGGATCCAGATGTGTTCCTCGACACCGATCTCGGAGCACGCCGCGCGATGCAACGCATCGCGATCACCCACAACGGCACCAATGCAGACGCTCGTTGGCGTCCGTGGCGTTCCTACGCCCTTCAGCATCTGTGGACAGTCGCCTAGGTAAGGAGGAGCTCGATGATCTACACGACCTTTCCAACGCTCATAGGACAACTCGTTGCTACGGCAGAGAACGGCGCGCTGACTGCGCTCTACGAAAGCGAGACCGTTCCTGAACGGGCGGAGTCCATCAAGGCGCGCAGTGAGACGGTATTTTGCAGACTGGGCGAGCAACTCGACGACTACTGGAAGGGCGAGGCGGTGAGCTTCGACATTCCCGTTGCCCCGAGTGGCACACCGTTCCAGATACGCGTATGGCGGGCGCTGCGTGACATCCCCTACGGTCACACCATCAGTTACGGAGAGCTGGCCCAGAGGATCGGCAAGCCCACCGCGGTTCGGGCCGTGGGACGAGCCAACGGAGCCAATCCCATCGCGATAGTTATCCCCTGCCACCGCGTGATCGGGGGAAACGGCTCGCTGGTCGGATACGCCGGCGGTCTCGAGCGGAAGAAGGCCCTCCTGTCGCTTGAAGGCGCCCTTTCAGGGGCCGAGCCCAAGAGCGCGTCGGGCGGCCGGATCGGATAGATCCAGCTCAAGCCGGGGATCGCCGGCGAGATCATCGGCCGCATCGACGACTTCCGCCATGAATCCGAGATCGAGGGAACGCCGGCCGAAGAGAGACCGTTGCGGTGCAGCGCGCACGAATACGTAGTCGAGGCTCCCAGCACGAAGCAGGCCCAGGCATCGAGGCGCCGCCGCACCGGCGATCATCACGACACGGTCGATGGTGGTGGAACGCGCGCCCGCGATGGCACTTTCTACGGTTGAAGTAAGGCCATCCTCGACATCCAAGAGAACCATCGTGCGGCAACTGTGAGCGGCCCGCTCAACGAGGTCGGGATCATCTGCAGAACCGTGGGCGACGAACGCTCCCAGCGCTCTCCAGTGATCGACCAGCTGCGGATCGCGCTCGATAACGCGTACCTCATCGCCCTGCGCGGTGAGACGCTCGATCAGGGCGGCGCCCATTTCGAGAGAAGGATGGAGCACAAGGATGCTCACACGTGGACCCGTAGCGCGTCTCGAACGAGGGTAAACCGAGCGCGTTGAGACGCGGGAAGCGGTTCGCCGTCGACGTGACGCGCGAACGGTCTTTCCGCTACCACCTCAAACCAGTCGAGATCGCTTGCATAGAAGGCGTCGGGGTGGCGCGACACCCCGTCCGACATCACCGACGCCCAGACGTAGAAGGGAAGTGCTTCGATCCTCATCTTGCGCAGGGCGAAGACATCCAAACCGGCGTCGAGGC
>JAXDJR010000182.1:0-4313 GCA_034667545.1 Actinomycetota bacterium | reverse complement strand
TCATGCTGCCGCCCGTTCGTCAGGAGGCAGCAAGCGGAAGCTGAGGGCACTGAAAAGGTCAGTTCGGGACACCTCGTCGTTGCCTCCGAGGTCGGAAACAGTGCGCGCCACTCTCAACAAACGGTCCACGCCCCGGCCCGACAACGCCAAGGCATCGATCGCCGCGCCGAGGTCCGTGCGGGCGTGTTGGTCCAGGTGCAGCTTGGCGTCGAACTCGCCCCGCGGAGCCGAGGCGTTCGTGACGACTGATGACCCGTACCTCTGCGCCTGCCTGGCTCGGGCACGCTCAACGCGCGCTCGGACGGTTGCAGAGCTCTCGCCTTCGGGGGGGCCCAGCAACTCTTTCTTGGTAAGCCGCGTCATCACTACCTGCATGTCGAGCCGGTCTAGTAACGGTCCCGAGAGGCGGCTGCGGTAGCGCTGGATCTCTGGCACGGTGCAATCACAGGGCCGTGATTCGTCGCCGCGGAACCCACAGGGACAAGGATTCATCGCTCCGATCAACGAGAAGCGGCATGGATACGAGATGACACCGCCGCTCCTTGCTATGCGCACCACTCCGTCCTCCAGTGGACCCCTCAGAGACTCGAGGACGTCACGGCGGTAAAGGCTGATCTCGTCCAAGAAGAGCACTCCAAGATTCGCAAGACTCACCTCGCCGGGCCTCGCGAGGTGCGCGCCGCCACCGATCAGACCGGCAACTGAGATGTGGTGATGCGGAGATCTGAAGGGCCGGGTGGCGACCAAGCCCGAGCCTTCATCAAGCAGTCCGGCGACAGACCGGATGCGAGTCACCTCGAGTGATTCCCCGAACGACATGGCCGGAAAGATCCCCGGAAGCCTTCGTGCGAGCATCGTCTTTCCGGATCCGGGAGGCCCCTCGAGAAGCAGATTGTGACCTCCCGCAGCGGCAACCTCTAGGGCGCGCTTCGCCTCTTCCTGACCCCTCACTTCGGTGAGGTCGTCCATCGGCGTCGCGGCAGGGGGCCGAGGCGACAGGACGTGGTCCGGCGTCCTTCCCGTGTGGAGGAAGTCCAGACATTCCCCCAGGGAAGCAACGGGGATCACTTCAACTCCTTCGAGGAGAGCAGCTTCGGCGGCGTTCGCAGCGGGACAGATCAGACCCCTGCGCCCGAATTCCTGGCACGCGATCGCGGCCGCGAGCGTTCCCGGCACTCGCCTCACCTCGCCGTCCAAAGCGAGCTCGCCCAGGCAGATCCATCCGGCCAACGACTCCTCTGACACTCGGGCCTTGGCGGCAAGAACGCCCAGTGCGATAGCGAGATCGAAGTGCGTTCCTTCCTTTCGGAGCGCGCCGGGTGCGAGATTGGCAACGATGCGCTCACGAGGCCACCGCTCGCCCGGGGTCGAGTTGATGGCAGACCGCGTGCGCTGCTCGGCCTCGCGAACAGATTTCGCAGGGAGGCCGACTATCGAGAAACCGGGGATACCGGAGTCGACGTCCACTTCCACCTGGACGAGTCGGGCTTCGGTACCGACCAGCGTGAAACATTCGGTTGTTGCGAGCAAGGACCACTCCGATCCCGGCCCTTAGGAAACGCGGCTTAAGAGGAAGCTAGCGGGGGGGTGCGACAGTTCAGGATCAGTTCAGAAGGCGTCGGGGATATGAGTTACTTCCGGAGCGCCGTCGCGCATGACCACGGACACCACGTCGAAGCGAAGTTCGCTGAATCGCGGGCGGCGGTCGGCTAGCCACGCGGCGGCCAGACGATGCAACCGCTGCTGCTTGCGCCAGCCAACCGCCTCCGAGGGCTCTCCCCACCGCGATGTATGGCGCGACTTGACCTCACAGAAGACCACCAACGGCCCCCGCGTGGCCACGATATCGATCTCGCCGAGACGGCACCGATAGTTCTGCTCCAGAACGGTGAACCCTTGGTTCCTGAGGTGCTTGGCAGCGAGAACTTCGCCCGCACGTCCGAAGCTGGTGCGGGTGTCCATACGCGACAGGCTAGGGAATACCTGCGACAAAACCCTTCGTCATGGAGTGATCGTCGGGTGTGAAGCCGAAGCCGAGAAGGTTGAGGCCGGGCAGAGTACCGGGGAGGCTCAGCGCTCCATGCCGGGAGGTTCGGGCAGCATGTCGCGCTCGGCGAGCTGCGACAGCTCCTCGACGTTCAGATCCCTGAAAGTCACCACTTTGACGTGGGAGACGAAGCGGGCCGGCCGGTGCATATCCCACACCCACGCGTCGGTCAGCTCGACTTCGAACCACACCTTGGGACCGAGATGACGAGTGTCGACGCTTACCTCGTTGGCGAGATAGAAGCGGCGCTCCGTCTCCACGACGTACTTGAACATCGGGAGGACGTCGCGGTACTCCTTGTAGAGCTGGAGCTCCATCTCGGCCTCATACTTCTCGAGGTCCTCGACGCTCATTCCCACTCCCCTTCAGGCTCGCTCGGACCGTCCAAGTGTTGCACTCCATGAGGAATCAGAGTGCCATCTTCTCCCGGGAATCCGAGCACCCCAAAGAAGGAGCGGCGGTGCACGGGAGAGGGCCCGTACTGCTTCAGGGCGTTCCAGTGATCCCTTGTCCCATATCCGACATTTGTAGCAAATCCGTACTCGGGATGCCTGTGGTGCAGACGCCTCATGGACCGATCTCTCGTCACTTTGGCGATGATCGACGCGGCGGCCACGTTCTTGGAGATCACGTCTGCTTTCTTCACTGCAAGGCCCGGCCACTTCAGGCGTTTCATGCGGAAGGCGTCGAGAAGCACGTAGTCAGGCGGGACGCCCAGCCCCTTGAGGGCTCTCCGAAGAGCCTGGAGGTTGCACCGCTGCAAGCCGTCCCTGTCGATCCGCTCCGGCCGCACCCGCACCGTGCACGTAGCGATGGCAACGTCCCTGATCTGCTCAGCCAGACGCTCGCGCTGCACCCTGGTGCACAACTTCGAATCCCTCAGGCCACTGATCTCGGCATCGGGCGGCAAGATCACGGCCGCCGCCACGAGGGGGCCGGCTAGCGCTCCTCTGCCTACCTCGTCCGCCCCGGCAACGTAGCGGAAACCGACGCTCGCGAGGCGAGCTTCGAGGACTCCACTGGCATCAGGGCTGGAGGGAAGTGCCATGGCGGACGAGATTAGCGAAAGCTCGTCTACAGCGAGGAGAAACGTCCTGGAGGCCAGATCAGCACGAATGCGTGGCCCACGACCTTGTCGGCAGGGACAGCACCGAAGGACCGGGAGTCATCCGAGTTGCCCCGGTTATCCCCCATCACGAAAAGCTTGCCCCGGGGCACCGTTATGGGACCGAAGGTCGAAGTCTTCACGCCCGCCGGGAGGTAGGGCTCCGAGACTCTCTTGCCGTTCACGTAGACATGCCCACCCCGGCCCTCGATCTTGTCACCGCCCACGGCCATGACCCTCTTGATGAGGTCCTCACGTCCGCCGGTGGGGAAGCCGAAAAGACCTTTGAACGCGTTGACGACGTCGGTCCATACGGGGTCATTGTTGCCCGCTTGCGGCTGCACGCCGAGGTTCTTCTCGAATACCACCACGTCACCGCGCGACGGGCCGCCAAAGTGGTAGCTGACCTTCTCTACCAGTACCCGGTCCCCCACCATCAACGTGGGTTCCATCGACGCTGATGGGATGTAGAACGCCTGGAGCAAGAACGTCTTGATCAGCAGTGCGATGACGAACGCGATGACGATGAGAACCGGCAGCTCGCGAAAGAACGAGCCCTTCTTCTTGGGTGGTGGCGCCTCGGTTATCTCGGGCGGTGAAGCCGGAGCATCTGGAGGGGCGCTCGCGGTGTCGCTCAGCGCACGCGCCGTTCTTTGACCTTCGCCTTCTTGCCGACTCGCGAGCGGAGGTAATAGAGCTTTGCCCTGCGCACGTCGCCCAGGGTTGCCACCTCAACCTTCGCAATCATCGGGGAGTGCAGCGGAAAGGTTCGTTCGACGCCGACACCGAAAGAGATCTTTCTGACGGTGAAGGTGCGCGACAGCTGGCTGCCGCGGATACGGATGACGATGCCTTCGAAGACCTGGATGCGCTCGCGCTCGCCTTCGACAACTCGGACATGCACGCGAACCGTGTCCCCAGGTCCAAAGTCCGGCATGTCGGCCTTCAGATAGGGACGCTCGGCGAGGTCGGTCGGGTTCAACGTGCTGCTCCTTCCTCGTCGCGAGGCCCTCGCGTCGGCGAGCGACCTCAACTGCTTCGTAGCCCGGACGGGATTCGAACCCGTGGTCTCCGCCTTGAGAGGGCGGCGTCCTCGGCCAACTAGACTACCGGGCCGTACGAGCTGGGGCGCCTGGATTCGAACCAGGACTAGCGGAACCA
>JAXDJR010000181.1:0-15149 GCA_034667545.1 Actinomycetota bacterium | reverse complement strand
ACTTGCACGGTCCAGGGTAGTGACCCTTCCACCAGGGCAGGGACGCGGCCCTGCTCATCTTGCATATTGAAATCGACCATCAGAACCACGACCTACCTCCTCCCTTATCTATCCAGAATAGGGGTTGTCTACAGGTTCACCAAACAAACTAGTCAGCATCTCTAGGTCGGGGAGAGCCGGAGATGCTGAGAATCTGAGCGACAGATGCGGCGGTATCCCGGTCCGCTGAGGTTCGAAGCCCAGCCCTCGTAAACGTCCCACAGTGCTTACCCGCATGTAGCCATGCGGCCTTTTCGCCTGTTCAGCTATCTCCTCTTCGGAAAGGTCGTTATCCCCGTAAAACGACAGCCCATAGAAGTGCCAGAGCCGTTGGCACTTTTCTACAGACCGGGCCAACTGATCGAGTTCCATCAGCCCGAATCGAACCACGAGAGCGTCGTCTCGAAGCGGCTCATCGGGCACCGTGAGAGAGTACCCCTAAGGTGAGTCAAGTATATCGTTACCCTAGTTAGGACCGCGGCACCTCACGGGCTAGGTCTTGGTCTTGCGTCTCGCAGTCTTACGCCGAGTCGTCTTCTTCTTCGGGGGATTGGCGCGTTTCTCGGCCAACAGCTCGATCGAGCGTTCGAGGTTTATCGAGTCGACGGCCTCGCCACGCGGCAACGAAGCATTGGTGGTGCCATCGGTGACGTACGGTCCGAACCTGCCTTCTTTCAGCAGTATCGGCTTGCCACTTTCGGGGTCCGGACCCATCTCTTTGAGGGCTGCGCTGCCGCCACGCCGGCGCCCGGTCTTCGGTTGAGCGAAGAGTGCGAGGGCTTCATCCAGGGTGACGGTGAAGATCTGATCTTCACTCGCCAGCGTCCGCGTGTCGGCGCCCTTCTTCAGATAGGGCCCGTAACGTCCATTCAAGGCGACGATCTCCGTACCGTCGGACGGATCGCTTCCAACAGGGCGCGGCAAGCTAAGGAGCTTCAGCGCCTGCTCGAGCGTGACCGACGCGGGCTCCATGGATGAGAACAGTGACGCTCTGGGAGGTTTGCCACTGTCGTTCTCGGGCTCCCCGAGTTGAACGTACGGACCGAACCGTCCCGCGCGGACATAGACAGGACGACCGCTCTTGGGGTCCTCTCCAAGGCTACGGTCCTCCGAGGGGGCGCTCAGCAGCTCCTCTGCCCGCTGGGGCGTGATCTCGTCAGGGGCCATGTCATCGGGCACGGAAACTCTCTCGTCGCCGCGTTGCAGGTAAGGACCGTAACGACCGACGCGCACAACGATCTCGCGCCCTTCACCATCCTTGCCCACAGGGATCGAGTTGATCGCGACTGGATCGATCTCGTCTAGACGACCGACCATGTCCTTTAGCCCCCGGTTTCCGTTCCCGAAATAGAAATGGCTCAGCCAAGGGATGTGCTCCTGGTCACCACCCGCGATCTCATCGAGATCCTCTTCCATGTCCGCGGTAAAGCCATAGTCGATGAACTCGGAAAAGTGCTTCTCGAGAAGACCGACCACGGCAAACGCCAGGAACGAAGGAACTAGCGCGGTGCCCTTCTTCCACACGTAACCGCGGTCCTGGATCGTTGCGATGATGCTGGCGTAGGTGGAAGGCCGGCCCACTCCGAGCTCTTCAAGCTTCTTGACGAGCGAGGCTTCGCTGAATCGGGCGGGCGGAACGGTGGAATGGCCTTTGGCGTCAACCGCAGTCGGCGTCAGCACCTGGCCGGCCGTCAAAGGAGGCAGCAGCACTTCCTGATCTTCCAGCGCGGCCTCGGGATCATCGGCGCCCTCCACGTAGGCACGCCGGAAGCCCGGGAATGTGATTGTGTTGCCGCGCGCTACAAACTCTCCCTGTTCGGAAGAGGTCTCCGCGACGATCCGGACCTGCACGCTTTGCCCACGTGCATCGTTCATCTGAGACGCTACGGTCCGTTTCCAGATCAGGTCGTAAAGACGGATCTCATCGCCGGACAGCTCTCTTGCGACTTCGTCGGGCATACGAAAAGTGGTGCCGGCGGGCCGTATGGCCTCGTGGGCTTCTTGAGCGTTGCGCACTTTACTTTTGTAACGGCGGGGCTGCGCGGGCACGTACTCGGATCCGTATAACTGTGATGCCTGCTGGCGGGCAGCGTCGATCGCAGTCTGGGACAGGACCACACTGTCGGTACGCATATAGGTGATGTAACCGTTCTCGTAGAGACGTTGGGCGACCTGCATGGTCCTCTGCGAGCCGAAGTGCAGCTTGCGGCTTGCCTCCTGCTGGAGCGTGGAGGTGATGAAGGGCGCGTAGGGCGATCTCGTGAAGGGTTTCTTCTCGACCGAATCGACTTTGAAATGAGCGGCCCTGAGCTTGACGGCGAGTTGGGTGGCAGCGCCTTCATCGAGAACCAGGACGTCGCGCGTCAGCTGGCCGGATTCATCGAAGTCGCGGCTGGTGGCCACTCGTCTGCCGTCGGCCGAAACCATCAGCGAGACAAAGGGAGCCTTCGATGCATCGGCGCGAGACGCTTCTTGCGGGGCCAGCGTGGCTTCGAGGTTCCAGAAGCTCGCGGACGTGAAACGCATGCGTGCACGTTCCCGCTCGACGAGGATGCGGGTTGCGACACTTTGGACCCGGCCCGCGGAGAGTTTCGGAGCTACCTTCTTCCACAGGACCGGGGACACCTCATAACCAAACAACCGATCGAGGATGCGCCGCGCCTCTTGCGCATCCACCAAGCGGCGATCGAGGTCGCGGGGATGCTCGACGGCCTGGTGGATAGCTTCCTTTGTGATCTCGTGGAACACCATGCGCTTCACGGGGATCCGCGGCGATAGCACCTCGAGCAGATGCCAGGCGATGGATTCGCCTTCGCGATCTTCGTCGGTGGCCAGATAGAGCTCGCTGGCCTCTTTCATCAAGCTCTTGAGCTTCTTGACCTGACTTTTCTTCCGGCTGGATACGACGTAGAGGGGCTTGAAGTCGTTGTCGACGTCCACGCCGAGGTGGGCCCAGGATTCGCCCTTATAGGCCGCGGGGATCTCTGCGGCCGCCGCGGGGAGGTCACGAACGTGACCCACCGATGACTCGACGAGGAAGTCGCGCCCCAAGATGCCGGCGATGGTCTTGGCCTTGGCCGGCGATTCCACGATGACCAGCGGTCTGCTCACGAGACTCCTTATATCGGATGGTTCAAGGTAGATACCTCTTCAGGGGATGAGCTCGGCTTGTTTGTGGGCAGCGAGCCGAGGGATGTTCCGGGCCGTTCTGAGCCGCCATGGGGCAACATCGGGCTCGTGGAGGTTGTTCCCATCTTCGTCTCACCGGCGGCGGCTACCATCGACTGAGTGGGCAGCCTGTCGGGAACGATCCAGACGTGGGTGGCCCACTATGGATACGCCGCCGTCTTCGTCCTGATGCTGCTGGATGCCGCCTGCGTTCCGTTTCCCAGCGAAGTCACGATGCTTGTGGGTGGGTGGTACGCGTCCCAGGGCCGGCTGGATGTCGTCCTCGTGGCGCTTCTGGGGACCCTGGGAAGCCTGGCGGGCTCATGGCTCGCCTACGGCGTCGGCGCCACCGCCGGCCGGGGCTTCATCGAGCGTTACGGGCGGTTCGTCATGATCCGGGCGCACGAGATGGATCGGGTGCAAGCGTGGTGGGACGACCACGGTGAAGCCGCGGTCTTTTTCGGCCGGTTATTGCCCGTGGTGCGGACCTTTATCTCGCTGCCCGCTGGGATCGCCAGGATGCGGTTCTGGAAGTTCACCTCCTTCACTCTGTTGGGGGTAGCGATATGGAGCTTCGCCTTCGCATACCTGGGTGACGTCCTCGGGAATCACTGGGAACGAGTGACAACTTGGTTCAAGCTACCCACGCTGATCATCGCTGCGGCGTTGGTTGGGGGGGCCGTGTGGTGGTATCTGCGCCATCGCAGGGAACGCGTCGCCTAGGCGAGGCCTATCTCCGGGGCGACTCTCTGCAACCCATCGATAGAGATCGCGATGAACTCGTCCATGGGGATGCCGATCGATTCCTCTACGCCTTTGATCTTGTCGCGTTCGACACCAGGCGCAAAGGACCTTTCTTTCAGCTTCTTCTTGACCGAGGACACCTTCATACCGGTCGCCTTGTCGGGACGAACCAGCGCGCACGCGACGAGGAGACCGGCGACCCCGTCGGCGTGAACTATCGAGCGCGACATGAGATCCGTCTGACAGTCCTGCCACATATGCGCCAGAACCGCGTTCAGTATCTGGTCGTCGTCGAATCCCTCGGCTCGGAGCCACTCCACCGATTGGTGACCGTGGCGCTCTGGCGTGTCGTGGGTCTGATCTTGGTCGAGGTCGTGGAAGAGTCCCGCCAGCCCCCAGCGGGCCTCGTCTTCTCCGAAGTGGTTGGCGAGCGCGCGCATGACCCCTTCCACCGAGATGAGATGGCGGATCGTGATGTCTTTCTCGGCGTAGTTGCGAACGATGTCGACCGCGGCCCCCCGCTCGATCACGGCTCTCCGATGAGGGCTCGTCTGAGGTCGGCCTCCGCCTCGGGCGACGCGAGGGCGAGGACCTCATCACCGGTGCTGAGCGGAGTCTCTCCACTCGGGGGAAACACATGCCCTTCGCGCACGACGGCGACCAGCGCACAATCCGGTGGTAGCCGAAGGTCGTTACAAGTCTTGCTTGCAGCCGGAGATCCATCCGCCAACGTGACCTCGAAAAGGCTCACCTTCCCCTGCTCGAGCTCCATCAGCTTGACGGCGTCACCGATAGATACCGCTTCTTCAACATGGGAAGCAAGCAGGTGGGGCATGCTCATGGCGATATCCACGCCCCACGTCTCAGTGAACAACCACAGGTTGTCGGGGTGGTTGACCCGGGAGATCACGCTGGGCACTGCGAATTCCTGTTTTGCCAGCAGGGAGATGACGAGGTTGTCTTCATCGTCCCCCGTGGCGGCAACCATCACGTCGCATGCAGACAGGACTGCCTGCTCGAGAGTGACGAGCTCGCACGCGTCCCCCGGGACCCAGTTGACGTTGAGCTCGGGCCGCAAACTATCTACCAGATCCTTGTTCTGTTCGATCAGGACGATGTCGTGGCCCTTCGACTTGAGGTCTTCGGCAACGTAGGTTCCGACGTTTCCAGCTCCGGCTATCGCGACTCGGATGGCTCGTGGCTTCACTCCGGTTCACCCATCTTCTTGATCTCGTCGGCAAGGGTGGCAGACGCGCCTCTGGTTACAGAGACGTGCAGGATGTCACCCTCCTGGATCGTCATGTTTCGCTGCGGCACCCGGGGAACGCCGAAACGGCTCACTGCAACGACACGCCACATTCCGTCCTTGTCAAGCGTCGCAGCGCTCTTGCCCACGGTCTCGGTCGGAGTGACGAAAGCGGTGATCACGACCTCACCGTTGTCGACGGTGTACTCGACAGGTTCCTCAGCCGGAAGCAATCCGCGCAGTATCTGATCGGTGGTCCATCGGACGGTAGCCACCGTCTGGATACCAAGCCGTTGGTAGATCTGGGCGCGGCGGGGATCGTAGATACGAGCGACTACGTAGGGGATCCGGTAAAACTCCTTGGCGACGCGAGCCGAGACGATGTTCGAGTTGTCGCCGCTGGTAACCGCGGCGAAGGCGGAGGCATCCTTGATGCCGGCCTCTTCCAGGACCTCACGGTCGAAAACAAACCCGACAACCTTCTTGCCGGCGAAGGTGGGCTTGAGCCGCTCGAAAGCGCGCCCATCTTTGTCTACGACCACGACGGAATGATTGCGAGCTTCCAGGTTGGTGGCCAAGTCAGAACCCACCCGGCCGGAGCCCGCAATGATGACGTGCACCTACAGAACGCTCCTTAAATCTCCCGAGCAGCGCTGCGATACTGCCATACTTGCCCGTCGTGTCTGTCAGCAACGTCATCGAAAAGCTTGGTCGCTCCCCTGAGGACATCCGTGCAGAGAACCTCCGGCGCTGGGTCACCTCGATCAACGAAGTGACCACGATCAAGGATGTCAAAGCGCGGGAACGCACCCGTGTGGCCGGGGTCATCCAAAACATCAGGATCGATCCCCGAAACGGCCGGGATGCCATCGAAGCAACCATCATCGATGGGACCGACCGAATGGTGGCGAAATGGTTGGGGCGGGCCTCTCTGTCGGGGATACAGCTGGGGATGGGGCTGATCATGGAGGGGGTTCCGGGGGCCGGGCCCGACGGGATGCTGGTGATGCTCAACCCCGAGTACGTGCTGGTTCCCGGCCCCGAACACGGTTGAGCCGGTTGCCAGCGTGAGCAACGCCCAGGCTGCCTTCAAGCGTCTGGTGCTGGGCCGCCCGATGTCTTCGGGTGAGCTCGAACACACGCTGCTGCCCAAAGTGATCGCACTTCCAATCTTTTCCTCGGACGCTCTGTCGTCGGTGGCCTATGCGACCCAGGAGATCCTGCTTGTTCTCGGCCTCGTCGGCATCAGTGCACTTGCTCACGTGCTTCCCATCGCCCTCGCCGTGGGGTCGTTGCTTTCGATAGTGGTCATCTCATACCGACAGACCGTGCGCGCATATCCAAGCGGCGGCGGCGCCTACATCGTGGCGCACGAGAACCTTGGGGTCTTTCCGGGACTCCTCGCGGCCTCGTCGCTATTGATCGACTATGTGCTGACTGTCGCCGTTTCGGTGGTTGCAGGCGTCGATGCCATCGTGTCGGCCTCTCCGGGACTGGAACGGTACAGCGTCGAGATATCCGTGGGATTCGTGGCATTCGTCGCCATCGCGAACCTTCGTGGGGTACGGGAGTCCGGAACCCTCTTCGCCATCCCAACCTACGGGTTCATCTTCTCGATGTATCTCTTGATCGTTACCGGCTTTGTGAAGTGCCTTGGTGGTTGCCCGACTGCGGAGAGCGCGCATCTTGCCCTCAAACCCGAGGTCAGCGCCCTTGGGCTCTTCATCCTTTTGAAGGCATTCGCGGCCGGGACGACTGCTCTGACGGGCGTCGAAGCGATCTCGAATGGCGTTCCCGCGTTCCGCTATCCGCAATCAAAGAACGCCGCCACGACGCTGGCGATCCTGGGGACGATCTCGATCTCGATGTTCTTAGGCATCTCGTGGTTGTCGCATGTCATGAAGGTCAGGTACCTGGACACGGCCAAGTTTCTGGCTCTCACCGGGCACGCAGAGCGGAGTGTCATCGCACAGATCGCCTACGGCGTGTTCCACGGGGGCCCGATCTTCTACTTCATACAGATCATGACGGCAGCCATCTTGATCCTCGCCGCCAACACCGCCTTCGCCGACTTTCCACGGCTTGCATCGATCTTGGCCCGCGATCGCTTCATGCCCCGTCAGTTCATGAACCGGGGAGACCGGCTTGTCTTCTCGAACGGGATCATCATCCTCGCGACCTTGGCCTCTCTTCTGGTCGCCGTCTTCAAAGCCAACCTGAACCATCTCATCCAGCTTTACCTCGTCGGCGTCTTCATCTCTTTCACCCTGTCCCAGAGCGGGATGGTCATGCATTGGAAGAAAACCCACGAGCGCGGCTGGCAGCGCAGCGCCATCATCAATGGGTTCGGCGCTGCGATGACGGCAGTCGTGCTGACGGTGGTGGTCATCACGAAGTTCGCAGGGGGTGCCTGGATCGTCGTGTGCGCCATCCCGATATTGATCACGATGATGCGATCGATCAACAAGCATTACGAAAACGTAAGGACTGAACTGGCGCATCCGCAACGGCGGCCTCTGGACCGGCGCCCCGGAAACCATCATGTGATCATCGTCGTGTCCAATGTGGATGCTGCGACCTCGCGCGCGGTCGGCTACGCGCGAGCGATGCGCGCCGCCGATGTAACCGGCATCGTCCTCGACCCCGCCGACTCAGCTCCCTGGCACCGACTGGCCCCCGAGATCCCTTTGCGAGTGGCGACGGGCCGGTCGGAGATCGACAACGTGCTACAGGTCGTACAGCAGAAGCGAGCCGACCTGACGGAGGATGACTTCCTCACGGTGATGATTCCCGAGATCCTCGAATCACAACATCTCGTCGAGGTCTTTCGACACCCGAGGACGTACCGGCTGAAGTCAACGCTGCTGCGCCAGCGAGGCGTGCAGGTTCTCGACATCCCGCTGCTCAGGAAGCAGATCGACCCCACCATCGATCAGGCTCACGAACCTGCGCGCAATTACGCCTTTGTGCTGGTCTCAGGTGTGCACAATGCCACCCTGCAGGCATTGGAGTACGCAGAAACCCTCCGGCCGACCGACCTCCGAGCCGTCTCGTTCGGCTTGGATCCCGACGCTACCCAGCGGTTGGGGGACAACTGGCTGCGCGACCGCATCCCTCATCCGCTCGAGATCGAAGATTCTCCGTTCCGGGATATCGCACTATCGCTTCTCCAGTACTTGAGACAGTTCCGCCCGGATGGGCTCGACAAGGTCGTCACGGTCGTGTTGCCTGAGTTCGTCGTGACCAAGCGGCGGCACCAGATCCTGCACAATCAGACCGCGTTGCTGGTCAAACGCAGGCTCTTGTTCGAGCCCGGGATCGTCACCGTCAGCGTGCCCTACCACCTGTCCGAGAGCTGAGGGGCCCGGCGCGTCCACCTAAGCTCCCCGTCCGCGCCGACACCCACAGTGTCGCCTCTGGTGCGACCGCCCGCGGCCGACCAGTGGAGCCGAAGGGCGGACCGATGCGGCGAAGAATCCTCGGCAGCAGCCGGTCCCGCCCGAAGGCGGGGCCGGCTGGGAAGCCCGCGACGGAGCATCGAGTCCGCTCGTAAGCGCAACGGGGCTAGGCAACCACCTCTGGTTCGGGGGTGGACGCGCCCACGGCCGCTTCATTGATGTCCGAGATGCTCTCGGTCTTCCTCTTCGAGAACGCGATCGCAGCTGCGAGGATCACCAGCGCCAGTCCAGCGATGGTGAAGCGAGCGAAGTCGTTGTCGCGCAGATTGATCACTGCAGGAAGGATCAACAGTGACACAAGGTTCATGACTTTGATCAGCGGGTTCAATGACGGCCCTGCGGTGTCCTTGAAGGGATCCCCCACCGTGTCACCGATAACTGCCGCCTTGTGCGCGTCAGATCCCTTACCTCCCTCGTTGCCGTCTTCGATGAATTTCTTAGCGTTGTCCCACGCGCCGCCTGAGTTCGATAGGAAGTTAGCCATCAGCTGACCGGTGAGGATGACGGCGGCAAGAAACGCGCCGAGAGCCAAGTAGTTGATGCCGAATCCGACGATGACCGGAGTCAAGACTGCAAGTAACGCCGGAGTAGCGAGCTCACGCAACGAAGCAGCAGTGCAGATATCGATGACTGCTCCGTAGTCGGGCTTGTCGATCCCTTCCATGATCTTCTTCTCACGGAACTGACGGCGGACCTCCTGAACCACGACTGCTGCAGTGCGGCCCACCGCGCGGATGGCGAGCGAACTGAACATGAACGCAACCGAACCGCCGATCAGCAGGCCGATAAATGTCTTCGGGTTGGCCACATTGATCTGGGTGAGAGGCGCGCGGAACAAGGCGCTGCCGGTGGCCTTGATGTTCAACTGGGCACCGATCGTGTCTATGAACGACGCAAACAGCGCCACCGCCGCGAT
Source organism: Actinomycetota bacterium (assembly GCA_034667545.1). Lineage (GTDB taxonomy): Bacteria > Actinomycetota > CADDZG01 > CADDZG01 > WHSQ01 > DATAPE01. Next base: position 5,578 of record JAXDJR010000181.1, on the reverse strand, counting down.
GACTGCGGAACCGATCGCGAAACCCTTCGTGACTGCTTTGGTTGTGTTGCCGACCGCGTCGAGGTTGACCATGATCCGTTCGGCATCGCCGCTGAACTCTCCAGACATCTCTGCGATGCCTGCCGCGTTATCGGCTACCGGGCCGAACGTGTCTTCCGACACGACCACGCCCGTCGTCGCCAGCATGCCCATCCCTGTGAGGGCAACCAAGTACAGCGAGAACTGAAGGTTCCCGCCACCAAGTGCGAGCGCCACCGCCAACGCGCCGGCGATAGCGATAATCGCGTAAACCGAGGACTCTAGGCCCGAGCTGATGCCCGAAAGCACGGTAGTGGCGGGGCCGGTGCGGGCTGCGATCGCGATCTCGCGCACCGGCCGATTCTCCGTCGATGTGAAGTACTCCGTGAGGCGACTCGCGATCTGGGCGAGCACAAGACCGGACACGACTGCCCAGAACACGCGCAGGTTGTGCACGTAGAACTGCGCCACGAGGTAAGTGCCGACAACGGTTAGCAGACCCGCGGTCAAGAAGCCGCGGTTGATCGGAGCCATGGCGCTCTTGTCCTTGTCCGTAGCGCGGACTGCATAGACACCCACGATCGACGCAAGAACGCCGATGGCGCGGGCGACCACCGGGAAGATGAGACCAAGGGCCGGGTTGAGACCGATCGAGTGAAAGGCGGCAACCCCAAGGATGATGGAGGCAACGAGCGTCACCTCGTAGCTCTCGAAGAGGTCTGCAGCCATACCGGCGCAGTCACCCACGTTGTCGCCAACGTTGTCGGCGATCGTGGCTGGGTTGCGCGGGTCATCCTCTGGGATTCCCGCTTCGATCTTGCCGACCAGGTCTGCGCCGACATCGGCGGCCTTGGTGAAGATCCCTCCGCCGACCCTCAGGAACAGAGCCAGGAGAGATCCCCCGAACCCGAACCCGATCAGGATCGCCGAGGAGGTGTTCTGGAAGATCAAGATGATGATGCTGGCGCCGAGCAGCCCCAGACCGACGGTGAACATGCCGGCAACCCCACCTGTGCGGAACGCAACCTTGAGGGCAGCCGGGAGCGAACCCGATTTGGCGGCCGCGGCGGTACGCACGTTCCCGCGCACGGCAAGGCTCATACCGATGAACCCTGTCAGCCCCGACATGAGGCAGCCGGCGACGAATGCAGCTGCCCGGAAGACGCCGGATTGAACGAAGCTCAGGGCCTGACTCCCGTCGGGGCGAGCAACCTTGGTCGCGGTCAGGAAGACCACGACGACGAGCGGGATCAGGATGATTCCGATGGTCTTGAACTGTCGCTGGAGGTAGGCGAGGGCCCCTTCCTGGATCGCCCCAGCGATCTCCTTCATCTTGGGCGTGCCCTGGTCGGCGGCGAGAACTCCGCGCATCAACGAGAACCCAACGAGGATCGCGGCGATCGCAGTCCCCATTGCGAAGAACAGCCAGAAGAACTCTGGACCCCCCAGCTTGAAGCTCTGATACCCCCCTTCGCTTGCCAGTACCAGATGACTCATGCGCTCTCCCTTCTTTCTAGCTTTTTCACATAGATCTGATTGGCAACCTTTTCGCCCACTGTTCTGTCCTTCCCGGCGACGCGCAGCACCAGAGGCCCGCCGAAGGGGTGCTTCTCGCGGACCTCTATCTCGACGCCGGGACGCAGACCGAGAGTGTCGAGGAACTCGACGACATCCGCCTCGGTAGATCCGGGGACCGCGACCACAGCTACGTCGCCTGCTTCGAGCGCGTACAACGGGGGCATGTCGGGGATATCGGCCACGTCGCGGTCGGGGATCGGAAACCCGTGAGGACAGGTTTGGGGACGGTCTAAGGCGATGAAGAGACGGTCCTCTACCTCTTGCGGGAGGTCATGCTCGAATGTTCCCGCCAAACGGTCGGCCTCGTTCCATGGGTAGCCGAGCATGTCGGACAGGAATCGTTCGACTATCCGGTGACGCCGTATTGCGGCGATGGCGCTGCGCCGGCCCGGGCCTGTCAGGTTCACACCGTGGTAGGGCTCGTGCATGAGGAGGCCGCGCTCCGCCAGCCGCTTGACCGCTGCAGTGACCGTTGCTGGAGAAACCGCCAGGGCGCCCGCCAGAGCGCCGGTGTGGGCGCCGCTGCCGCCCTTGGTCACCCTGTAAACGGCTTTGAGGATCTCTCGTTCTGATTTCGATAGATGCTCATCCATATTTCGAGGGATGATAACCCAGATTTCGTCTCGACGAAACCCTGACCCCGGCCGCTGGGTGGCCCCCGAGGGCCACAGGCGGAGCCGAAGGGGCGGACCGATGCGGAGGAAGCCTCTGCAGCAGCCGTCTCCGCCGAAGGCTGAGCCGGCTGTGAAGCCCGCGACGGAGCATCGAGTCCGCCCCGTGGGCGCACCCCGTACCCCTAGATGGCTTGAGGCGGCCAGCTCAGATAGTGGCCGAGCGCCCGTCGAATCTGCGGGGTTCTAGCCCGAGGGCCGCTGCCTGTCGAGCACCAAACGAGCCACTGTGCCCCCGCCAGCCCTCGGTAGAAACTCGCACCCATCGGCCAGCGCCGAGAGCAGAACTCTGGACATCAACATCCTCGAAGAGAACCCTTGACTGTCGAACTGGTCCGCTTCCTTTACGAGCTCCGGCGCCGGGCCGCGATCGGATACCTCAACTATCAAGCGATCTGCCTCTTCGATCCATCTCACCTCGACGGGCTCATGTATCGAGGACTCCTCGTGGACCAGCACCGCGTTCGTACAGGCTTCCGATAGAGCGATCTTGAACTCTTCTACCGCTTCTTCGCCGAGGCCGGCGCCACGAGCGAGCGCTGCGATCGCAAGTCTGACGATGGCTACGTAAGCGGAACCCGGTGGAATCTCAAGCTCAACGACGCTTGACTCCCCAACCGAGGGCATGCTGCTTACTGGTCCTTGTCACCAGAAGCGACAGCACTATCTACAGAGTCGAAAATGGGAAAAACTTTGGTGAGACCCGTGATCTTGAAGATCTTGAGGATCTTCTCTTGTGTGCACACCAGCTTGAGCGTGCCATCGTGCGCTTTGACCCTCTTCAACGCGCCAACCAGAACACCGAGACCCGTCGAGTCCAGGAAGTCGACACCCTCGAGGTTTACTACGACGTTGTAAGAACCCTCCGAAACGAGCTCGATCAATTTCTCACGCAGTTTCGGCGCGGTATAAACATCGATCTCGCCCTTTACATCCACCACAGAAAGAGAGCCGGTCTTACTTACATCGAGCGCTAACTCCATGATCGGTCCCCCCTTTCGTGAGCCCCCTGCCGAAAGCGGCATCGTATACGAGCAGCCATCAGCCGCCTCCGTGGGAATCCGCGTGATTGGCCGCCCATTCGCTACCCTCATCGCACCCTCCCGCCGAAAGGATGCTTTCTGAGCCCTGCCGATGCCGGAACGAGCAGGACACTGATCGCCGCCATCGTCGTGGCGGTGCTGCTGGTCGGAGCGCTAGCGGCATTCTTGTTAGCCCATCGGGACGCCCATCCCACTGCGCCGTCCGCGGCAGGAGCCACCTTCACGCCTACCCCCAGCCCGAGCCCTACTCTCCTGCCCCAGGCGAAGTGGCAGGTGCGCGCCTTTCCCGCCGGCGTTGTCGGACACGTGACGAAGAAGGACCTCAAAGCCGTACGGATACAGGGAGTCCGGGCCTCCCACGCGGTTGAAAACGTGTACGACGCGCTCTTGCTTGACCCAGCGGACGTTGCGCGTGTGACTCGGGCCCATTTCGAACAAGGCGCCGCGCCGGTTTTCCTGCGTGCGCGCGCTCGGCTTTCAGGCCGGATCCATCACGTGCGGACGACGCTCAGAAGATTGCAGATCGGGATCGACGCAAAGAGCGCGCGTAAAGCGATCGCGACAGTGTTGGTCTCGTTCAAGGCGGAGCGCAACTCGCGGAGAGTAAGGCTCCGCATCAAGTCGACACTGTGGCTCGAACATAAGCATCGCTCATGGAAAGTGCTCGCGTGGCGCGCACAACAAGGCCCCCGCCGATGAAGAGAGCATCCATCCTCGTGTCGTTCGTGCTCGCATTGGCTTTGCTGGCGGCGCTGCTTCCGATCATGGGACGCGTTCCAAGAAGTGAGGCCGCTATCACCATCGGACGCGTCCACGCCGGTTACCAGCCAACGACCGGAAAGTTGTTCATCCTCGTGATCGGGAACGACGCTCGGCAGGGCAACCCCAACGGAGCGCTTGCGGATGCGATCCACCTCGTCGGTATCGACACGAGGTCGATGAAGGCAGGGATCTTGAACTTCCCGCGAGACTCTTGGGTCTCCATCCCCGGCCACGGAACCAACAAGATCAATGCATCGTTGATCGACGGGGGTCCTGAGCTTGTTGCAAAAACCGTTGAGTCGCTCACCGGCATCCGCATCGCCTACTGGGTGATGACTGGGTTCGGCGGGTTCTACGGGATCGTGAAGCGCCTCGGAGGCGTAAAGGTCCGCGTGCCGCGCAACCTGAACGACCCCAGCGGCTCGGGGGCTGTCATGTCCGCCGGCGTCCACAAACTCGCGCCGCTCCAGGCTCTTTCATTCGTCCGCGACCGTCACGACTTTCCCAATGGGGACGTCTCTCGCACCGCGAACCAGGCGACGTTCCTCCTGGCATTGCTCAAGAAGCTCCGGAAGGAAGTGACGAACAACCCTGCCTCGCTATTGAAGTGGATGGCGATCGCACGCCGTTACACCCGATTGGACATCTCCCTCGGCGAGCTGTTCCGGCTGGGGATCGTTGCATCCGAGCTTTCGCCAAAGGACGTCGGGAACAAGACGCTGCCCGTCTCGTTCGGTTTCGAGGGGGCCCAAAGCGTGGTCTTCATCTCGCCCCAGGCGAGCTCGATCTACGCGTCGTTCAAGAAAAAGGCCCACTTCTGACCGCCCCCACGAGCGCGGTCAGACGGTCAGGCCAGCAACGAAAGCCCGAGGTGACAGCGGAGCGCCGATAGCCTCTTCGATCAACGCGTCCCACCGGAGCAGCGACCCGGGGCGGAAGACGCGATCGACGAGCATCTTGCCGGCTTCGGGCACTCCTACCAGGCCCCCACATTGCTTAGTGATAGCCGACGTCAGTTGCGAAGCCAGGATCTCGCCGAGCAGATAGTTGTGGTAGTAGACGGGTGCCACCGCCACATGGATCTTGGCGGCCCAGTCGGGGGCGGAGCGGCCCGGAGGTGGAGTGACGAGCTGGAACCGCTCGACCAAGGACCACCATCCCGCGTCGAGGTCGGCTTCGGGATCCGCGTAGAGCTGCCGTTCGAAGTGGGACATCACCAGGACCCAGCGGGCGAACATCAGGCTTTGGGCCGCGTTGGCGCGGTGGAGCCGAGGAGTGATCTCGCCGACGCGGCCTTGGTCGAGGCCGGCGACGTCGACGAGCCATGAGGGATCTCGCAGCAACCGGCCGCACAGCAGCGCGACGGCTTCCGTAACGAAGGTGTGGGCGGCGCGGCGCAGCAGATAGGGAAGCTGTGGGCTGATCATTACGTCGTAGGCAGCATGACCGGACTCGTGCAGCATCACTTCGACCCAGCGCTCCCCCGGCACAACGTTGGCCAGGATC
>JAXDJR010000180.1:0-13888 GCA_034667545.1 Actinomycetota bacterium | reverse complement strand
GACACTCTCCTTCGCGCTCGAGATGGAATCCTTGGTTCTGGACTTGACGTCGGTCTTGTAACCGAGCGCTTCGACAGTGTCGCCCATACGGGCGCGCGTCTCTTCTATCTCGTTGCGGATGTCTTCGGGTTCTTTGCCCACTCAATGTCCTCCTTTATCGTTTCCGCAGTCTGCTCAGGAACGGGCGATCCCGCTTCCTGCACCTTTTCCTTGCCTCTCATGACCAGGACGGCCGTTACTGCGCCGTACACAAGCGTCACTATCAACGCGGCCAGCCATGCCGCCATAAAAGTGTTAAGCACCAAGATCAGGAAAGCCGTGAAAGCCCCTAGAGTGCCGAGCCCGGCAGCGCCCGCCCCTCCGAACATCGCAGCACCGACCCCGGCCTTCTTGCCCTTCTGGGCTACCTCGGCCTTGGCCAGCTCCATCTCCTGGCGGACCAGCGTGGCGGTCTCCTGAGACAGCTGCCGTAGCAGTTCCGCTATCGAGCGGTCGCGCAGGTCATCCTGCGTCGGGTCTTGCCGTTGTGCCATCAGACACCCCCGGAGTAAGTCGCTCCCGTGCCATCGTCGTAACCGCTTTCCGTAAGGACAGTCTCGGTGTAGGTCTCCTCGTAGCCGTCAACAGGCCGCCCGGCCGGTGACATCGGGGAAGCCGCCTCGGACGTGGTGTAGGCAGGAAGCTGCCCACTCGAGTAACGGACGTCGGATGCCGGGACGCGCCACTCGTACATGGAGTTGTAGCGCCGAGTGCTCGATGCCTTGAGGAAGCGTGACGCGAGGAATCCGAGAGCCATCCCGCCTGCTACTACGGCCCACGGCTGCCTGCGGCCAAAGTCCTCGATGTCCGACAGCATCTTGTCGGCGTCGGAGTCGGTCAGGTAGCGAGCGATCTGCTCGATCCTGTCGGCGCCCTGGTCTGCCAGCCTCGCCGGCGTGTCTTTGCCCTGCTTGCGCAACTCCTCGCCCACCGACCTGAGATCCTCGGCGGTCGACTGGATCTGGCCGCCCGCCCGAGCGGTCCGGGTGTCGAGCTCGCTGCGCATGCGCTCCTGAGCCTTACTTGTTGCCTTCTGGGTCGCCTCTTTGGCCTGCTGCGCAACCTGCTGCGCCTGTTGCTGCACCTGCTCGGTAGTGGATGAGTCTGTGCGGTATGGATCCAAAGTCTGATCCGTGGCCATTCGCGCTCCTTCCATCGTGGGGTGGTCCGGTGACTCACTTTGACTACCCCAGAGCAGAGGAAGCTAATCCTTTTGAGAACGATTACTGGGAAGCCATCAGCTGTCCGCGCGCGAGCCTGGCTTCTAAGTCTGTAGTACGAGCGGGTCGACGACGCCCTCGAACTCTGAATGATCCTCGCGGTTGAGGAGGTCGCGAACGACGTCGCGTACGGGAGCATTCTGGTGGCATATCCGCACCACGTTTTCGGTAATGGGCATCCGCACGCCGGCTTCCTGACCCAGCTCGAAGATCGGTTTGCAGCTCTTGACCCCCTCGGCGACCATCCTCATCGAGCCGATGATCTCGTCGATCTTGCGGCCGCGCCCGAGCTCGATCCCTACCGAATGGTTGCGGGACTGCGCGCTGGCGCATGTAGCCATAAGATCGCCCACCCCAGCAAGCCCGAGGAACGTGAGGGGTTGCGCACCGAAACAAACGCTGAAGCGGGCCATCTCGGCCAGGCCGCGCGTCATCACTGTCGATTTCGTGTTATCGCCATACCCCAGTCCGTCCGCGATCCCCGCAGCGATAGCGATGACGTTCTTAAACGCGCCGCCGAGCTCCGAGCCGACCACGTCGTTGTTCGTATAGCAACTGAACTCGGCGGTGTGAAAGAGCCCTTGAAGCATCTCCGCGGTGGCACCATCCGCGCAGGCGATGGTGGACGCGGCAGGGAATCCTTGTGCCACCTCCTTTGCGAGGTTCGGTCCGGTCAGAACCGCGATCGAGGAGGGAGAGATCCGGTCCACCTCTTCGGCTAACACCTGGGACATGCGTTTCCGGGTCGACACTTCGAGGCCTTTGGTGAGGCTCACGTAGGTCGCGCCGTCTTCTGCATGGAGAGCGACTTCGCGCAGAACGCTGCGGAAGCCATGTGAAGGAACTGCCATGATCACGATCGCGGCATCGCCTACGGCCTCCTCGATCATGTGAGTGGCGACGAGGTTCTCGGGCAGCATCAACTCCGGGAGGTATTCCGGATTCTCGTGATACAGGTTCATCGTTTCGGCCAGCTCCGCGCGGCGCGCCCAGATCACCGTCTCGTGCTGCTCCTTGCCCGCGACGAGAGATGCGATGGCGGTCCCCCACGACCCCGCGCCAACGAAGGCAACCTTCGTCGTCATGCGGCCGCTCGCTTTGGGCGACGCCGGTCGGGAACCTCCGCACGTATCTCGGAGAGCAACTCCGTGATGGCAGCCATCAACCTGGTCCCGAGCTCTCTCCACACCTCGGGTGAGTCACCGGCTACAGGCAGCGCGATCGCGGGCCCGATGCGAACGACGATCCGTTGGCCGGGGCGCCATCGCTTCCTGAACCCCTTTGGCCATACGTTTGCGGTTCCCCAAAGAGCGCAGGGAACCAGCGGCGCCCCGGTCTTGAGCGCAAGGCGCGCGGCTCCGCTCTTGGCAGCCATCGGTCTCAAGTCGGGTTCTTTGGTCACCGTCCCTTCGGGAAAGACGACGACTAGCTCACCGCGATCCAGAGCCGCGTAGGCCTCGTCTAACGCTACCGGTGCATCCTTGGTGCCGCGTTTCACTTCGATCTGATCGGCCCCCTTCAGGACCCAACCGATGCGTTTGTCTTGGAACAGCTCTGACTTGGCTAGAAATCGAGCGCGGCGTCGCGCTTTGTCAACGATGAACGCGGCAGCAAAGGGGTCCAGATAGGCGATGTGATTCACGGCGAGGATGGCGGCACCCTGCGAGGGGATGTTTTCCAACCCTTCGATCTTCCAGTGGAACCACACCGTGAGCCAGGGCTTCAAGACCGCCTTGGCCAAGGAGTAGGTCCAATCGCTCATCGAGCCTCAGCCTCCACGATCGCAGCCGCCACCGGCACCTATCATACGGAGACACCGTGGCAGCCCATCAATTGACCATCGCTCAGATATCCGACATCCACTGTGGCACGGCCACCTTCGATCGAGAACTCATGGAACGAGCCCTCAAGGAGATCGTCGATCTAGACCCGGATCTGGTCGTGGTTGCCGGAGATCTCACCTCGGAGGGGTACGCGCCCGAGTTTCGCGAGGCCAAGAAGTATCTCGACCGGCTTGCCCACCTCGACATGATCGTGATACCGGGCAACCACGATCTGATGAACGTCGGCTTCCTCCATTTCCGTGACGCGTTCGGCGACAGCGATCAGATCGTTCGGGTTCCCTTCCGGAACAAGGAAGGTGGCGAGTCCCTCAGGTTCGCAAGCATCGTCGCGATCAACTCCGCTAAGCCGGACCTGGCGGATGGAGAGGTCGGCTACAGCCACTACGACTGGATCCGAAGCTCGTTCGAGGCTCCCGACGACTTCCGCGTCTTCGTTCTTCACCATCACCTCGTGTCGGTCCCGGGAACCGGACGCGAGCGCAACATCGTCTGGGACGCTGGCGACGTCCTCGCGCTGCTCAGTGAGCTGAGGATCGATCTCGTCCTTTGCGGTCACAAGCACGTCCCCAACGTGTGGCAGTTCGGGACCATGCTGCTGGTCAACTCGGGCACCGCAACGACCCACCGAGTGCGGGGCTACACCCGGCCCTCCTACAACGTGATCGACGTCTACGACGACCGCGTGCGCGTTGTTCAGCGCTATCCCGGCCTCGGCGAGCTGGTTGCTGCGAACTACTACCGCGACGACCGAAGGCTGGACCTGAACCCACAGCTCGTCGGTATGTTCAACCGCGGATCGTGGAACCTGTGAGCCGAGAGCTGCCATGATCGTGCGAGCATTCGACACCGCGGTAGATCCCACCGACGTACCTCAGGCGATCGAGTTGTTCCGCACACAGGTGAAGCCCACCCTTGAGAGCTTGGCCGGTTGCCGGGAGATCGAGATGATGGTTGGCGTCGAGGAGCGCTCCGGGGACCTGGTCGATGTCCTGGCCCTGTCCAGATGGGATTCTCTGGAAGCTATAGACAAAGCGATCTCGACACCCCAGTACGACCGGGCGATGGCCGGGCTAAGGCAGTTATTCCAGAGAACGCCGATAGTGCGCCACTTCGACCAACCCGGCTAAAAAGTACTAAGTGCCGGCGATATCCGGCCGATAAAAAAGAGGTTGGGCCATACTTGCGGGAATGGCCTCAGGGGTTCGAATGTTGTTCCCCAATGACAGACCTTGTTTAACGAACACGCGTTCGATACACTGGAGACAACATGCGTCGACTAAGCGAACCTGAAGCCCATAGAGGCCGGATGGCCATCATCGAAGGACGCTTCCCCGAGGGAATGACGGCCCGCTGCTCGTGGTGCGGAACCGTTCAACCTGCCAACGACGGAGAGTTCCTGGCGATCAGGATCCCCGGAACGGGTCCTTCGCGAGTCTTTCGCTGCGGCAGCTGCAGGGACGAGAGCGCCGCCTAGCTTTCCGGCTCCACCCGCCGGGCTATCCGGCTAAAGATCCTCAACCACGCCAACTTGCCGTCGTCGTTGCGAAGGAAGTCTCCGCGCGACCCTTTGAGCTCGCCATCCAGAGCCACTACCCGATCGGTGCCGTAGAACGAGAGCCGCGTGGGCGAAGGAGCCGGCGGTTCCGGATCCATGTTCTCGAGGAACGGTTTGGGAGTGAGCTGAAGCTCGAGATCTCTGTGCTTGAGGTCCACCTCGAGCAGGCCGTACGGTGATTCGTAACAGCCAGCGTACGTCTCGAGCTGCTCGGCAGAGAGTTGGAGTTTCGGAAGCTCTGGTTCCGAAACTCCCAGGACGCGCTCCAGAACCCACCGCTCGGTCTCATCAAGCACCGCGTCGCCTGAGTCCGAATTGGTCATCATCGTGAACGCGAACCGCCGCGCCGGCACCAGTACGAAGGAAGACTTCTGCCCATTGGTGGCACCCCCGTGCGTCACGAGACGCGCACCACCTACATCCCGCAATAACCAGGACAGCCCTACCCAATCGATAGCTCCGCCTGCCTGGGATTCCTCGCCCTGCATCGCCTGCATGCTGGCGACCGATAGCAATCTGTTGCCGTCAGGTGCGGTTCCGTCGCTGAGATGGAATTGCGCGTACTTGAGCTGATCGATGACGCTGGAATTGATCCCGCCGGCAGGATGATTGCCGCGCGGCAAGTACCAAGGCCGTGCGATCGTCGGCGTGCCGTCGATCGTTATGTGGCCAACCGCGAACCGTCGAGTGATCACATCGTTGGCAAAGAAGAAGGACTCGGTCATATCGAGGGGATCCAAGACCAAGTCGGTGATCGCGTCTTCAAACTCCTTGCCGGTCACCACGGACACGATGCGCCCAGCTATGTAGAAGCCTGAGTTGTTGTAAGACCACACCTCCTCGAGGGGCGTTAACTGCTGCAGCTTGGCCATCTCGGCGATCGTTCGTTCGAGAGCGTCGGTCCCGTCGCCGGTGTCGCCGAAATAGTCGCCGACCCAGCCGCCCGTGTGCGTGAGCAGGTGCCACATCGTTACCCGGCGAGCGACATGCTCGTTTTCGAGCTTGAGCTCCGGCAGATAGGTGCGAACCGGCTGGTTCAGATCGATGACACCCTGCTCTACGAGCCGCATCACCGCGGTTGCGACAAAGGTCTTGGTGGTCGAGCCGATCTGGAACAGCGTGTGGGTCGTAACCGGAAGGGGGTTCTCGATGCTGGTGAAACCGTATCCCTCGGCACGCTCGTCGCCATCAAAAAAGATGCCAACGACGGCGCCGGGCACGTGGTTCTGTTTCAGGCTCCCGGTGACCAGGTCGTTCAGCTCGCTCGCGATAGAACCGAGAGCAGCCAATTCAGCTAGTCCCGGAGGCGTCGGCGCGCGCTGCCGCTAGCAATTCCTCGGTGGGCCACCGAGTTGCGGCATGTGGATCCGTCGGCTTTACGCGCTCTCTTTGTTTGCGGGCGAGGCGATCCATCACCTGGAGGGCACCCGGTTCCTCCTCGGCGGCTCGGGTCTCGAGCATCCCGGCGGCGATCGCAGCCTCCAGATAGCGCTCGCCGCGCTCGGAGCGAACGAGGATCATCGTCCACCCCTCCATGCCAAGACCTCCACAAGAGAGGTCCGCGTGCTCTGCCGCGAAATCGGGACAGTGATGGCACCACTCGTTAGCGAAGGGCCTCGCTTGCTTGAGGGGAATATCGATGTCCCGCCCATCCTCCAGGGTGACGATCACCCGGCCCTTGACGTTCACCTTGGTGATGTCGGTGAGCGGGATGCTCAGCTCGCGTTCGACCTTGCCCACCATGAAGGCGTCGTAGTCGAAAGTCTCACAACACATCAGCCCGATGACCAGCTTCAGGGACCGAGTCCAGCGCTTGATGCCCTCCGCAGTCAGCTGGCGGACGGCAGTCGCTTCGCACGAAACCCCCACAAGCGCCACGTTCTTGCACCTCGCTTCGGCAGCCTTCTTCAGCCCAAGGGGCGTCGAGCAATAGGTGTAGCGCGAGCCAGCCGTGGCAAGCAATTCATCTGGGCTCCGTACGAGCTTGGGCTCGTCGAGCCACGGAACCTCTTCCGAGGGCGCCGCCAGCACCGCCCCATCCAGCTCGCCATTGGCGAGCCCCCAGGCGAGCAGGGCGGTCACTGCCGCCCCATCCTGACCGCGGGCCCGGATAGCGGGATCGGTCGCCCTCGCCAGCAGCTTCCTTCGGTAAGACCCTTCTGGTTGTTCTGCCTTGCGGCGCTCGCCGAACACCATGTTCTCGATGACATCGAGGGAGGGGTCTAGCCGCAGACAGGCCATAGCGCAGAGCGAGCACCCCTCTTCACCGTGGATGCAGTTGTCGAACGGGGACCTGCCGTCGGTCTGGATGGGATCGAAGTCACGGAAGTCGAGCACTTTGTGAGGACAAGCGACGACGCAGGCTGCACACCCGCAGCAGATCTCCGTAGCAACTATCTCTTCGTAGAGATGTTTCCAATGTTTGCGCTCTTCCATGCGATTGCAGGGTACTCGTCACTTCCTCGCGGGCCATGCCACTACCCTGGAGAGATGGATGCGGGAGTGCTGCCGGTCAAGCCACTGGCCGAGGCGAAGACTCGCCTCGGGCCGGCGTTCGACGCGCCGGCCAGGTTCGCGATCGCCCGCGCGCTGCTCCAAGACGCTCTGGCGCTGTGTGCGTCCGCTTCATTCCTGACGTGGTGGGTGATAAGCCGGGACCCGGAGGTGCTTGGCATGGCGCGCGGGCAAGGGCTGAGCACGATCAACGAAGCGGGGACGGGCCTGAACGACGCTGTGAGCCAAGCGGTTGCCGTCGTGGCGGGGGCCGGGGCCACGTCGATAACGGTCGTCCCCGCCGATGTGCCGCTCGCATGGGCTGGGGACCTCCACGACCTTCTCGATACCGGTGCAACCTCGGACACCGTCGTTGTCCCTGCCGCGCGCGGTGGGGGGACCAACGCCTTGTACATGGATCCGCCGGACCTCATGGCTCCCCGATTCGGCCCGGCGAGCCTGCAGGCTTATCTCTCGGCCGCGGAATCCGGAGGGCTCCGCTGCTCGATCCTGACGCTACCCCGCCTAGCTCTCGACATCGACACCGTCGCCGACGTGGATGCTTACCTGGCTCGCCCCAAGGCTGCCTCCAGCGCCACCCAACGGCTGCTCGAGCAGCTTCGGCCCGCAGCGCCGGCCACCCACTAGGTGGGATTCTCCGAGGGCGCTTCCGCGCGCTCTATGGCCACGGACTCGGCGCGGCCGGTCAACTCCTCGAGGCGGGCCGGCACCGGCAACCGGACGCCGGCCTGGCCCTGGAGCAGTACGGCAGCCCCCAGCGCACCGAAGCCAAGGATCACGATCACTACCGTCTTGCTGGAAGACGGAGACGCGGGAGCGCCAACCTGACTTGCAGCACGGCCTTGCTGGAAGCCCGTCGCCCGTCCTTGCGAGTAGCCCGCGAGCATCAGCAATGCTGCGGCGACGATCACGAGACAGATCTGCACGAACCGGATGGTCCGGCGTTGCCTAACGATTCCAACGGGCCCCCGGTAGTTGCCGCCGCCCATGCTTCGCTTCACTGACGAGAATCTAACTCCCGCGCAGTTAACCTCCTTCGTCATGCAACCCATCGTGCGCGCGGCCGGATTGATCAAGACTTACGCAGACAGCCCCATGCCTGCCGTCGACGGCATCGACTTCGAAGTGCAGGAACGGCAATGCTTTGGCTTTTTGGGCCCGAACGGCGCCGGCAAGACCACGACTATGAGAATGGTGTCGTGCCGGGCGCGGCGCTCGGGCGGCGTTCTGGAGGTCATGGGACTCGATCCCTCTCGCGACCAGCGCAGGATCAAAGAGCACATCGGGGTCGTTCCACAGGAGACGAATCTCGACACGGTGATCCGTGTGGGCGAGAACCTGTTTGCCCACGCCCGCTATTTCGGGATCCCCAAGAAGGAAGCCAGATCCCGGGCGCTCGAGGCGCTGAAATTCGTCCAGCTGGAGGACCGGAGCGAATGGGACGTCGAGCACCTCTCGGGCGGCATGAAGCGGCGGCTTCTGATCGCCCGGGCCCTTATCAACCGTCCCCAAATGCTGATACTGGACGAGCCTACGACCGGTCTTGATCCGCAGGCGCGCCATCTCGTGTGGGATCGGTTGCGGGAACTGAAGCGCCAGGGCGTGACCCTCGTGATCACCACCCATTACATGGAGGAAGCGGCGCAGCTGTGCGACCGCCTTGTAGTCATGCACCAGGGGAAGATCCTGGTCGAAGGTTCGCCACGGGAGCTGATACGCGATCACGTCGCCCCGGAGGTCGTGGAGCTGACCGCCACCGATCAGCCGGAGCTGGCGCGGCTTGTGGTTGGAGTAGCCGATCGGGCTGCCGACCACGAGGTGGCCGGCGACCGGTTGATCCTTCACGTCGATGACGGCGAAGCGATGCTCAGGACGGTCAACGATTCTGGGCTGGGTTACGAGACCGCTGCATTTCGTCCCGCATCTCTCGAAGACGTGTTCCTCAAGCTGACCGGAAGGACGTTGGAGGAGTGAGCATCCGGGGGCCGGGCTCTCTACCGCCCGGCGTGACGTTCACCAGCGTGTGGCGCTGGCCGCGTCCGAGTTTCCGCATGGCCTATCGGATGTGGGAACGCAACCTGCTGAGCTATTCCCACCGCTGGCACATCAACCTGGTGCCCAACTTCTTCGAACCCTTCTTCTACCTATTGGCGATCGGCTTCGGCCTCGGCAAGTTCGTCGAGACGATCAAGGGCGTTGACTATGCGCGCTATATCGCGCCGGGATTAGCCGCGGTCTCCGGCATGTACGGCGCATCATTCGAGGTCAGTTGGAACGTCTTCTTCAAACTTCACTTCGCCAAGCTCTACGACGCTGTGACCGTGACACCGATCGATCCTGAAGACGTCGTGGTGGGTGAGATGATGTGGGGCATCACCCGGAGCCTCATGTACTCGCTGCCGTTCGTGCTGATCTCGGCCTTCTTCGGACTCGTTCATTCGTGGTGGGTGCTACTGACGCCCGTCGCCGGCGCGGCAGTAGGCCTCTGCTTCTCGGTGATGGGCTTGACCTTCAGCTCGTTGATACCGACGTCGGATTTCTTCAGCTTTTACTGGACACTGTTCCTGGTTCCGATGTTCCTTTTCTCGAGCATCTTCTTTCCGATCGACAGCATGCCCGGGTGGGCACAATCGCTTGCATGGTTCTCGCCGCTGTTCCACAGCGCGGCCCTCTTCCGGGAGCTCTTCGGCACTTTCGGAACCAATATCGTTGCCGCGCTCGGTCACTTCGTGTGGTTGCTGGGACTCAGCGCCATCCTCTGGCCGGTCCCGCAGAACATCTTCAGGCAGCGCCTCGTCACTTAGGACGGCAAAGAAAAAAGCCCCGGTTTCCCGGGGCCTCTTCCAAACTTGCGCTAGCTCACTTCTTCTTTCTCTTGCCGGCGACAGAGCTCTTGAACTCCGAGCCCGCTTTGAACGCGGGCACCTGCGTGGCAGGGATGTCGATGGGGTCACCGGTCTGCGGGTTACGGGCAGTGCGAGCGTTACGGTCGCGCCGCTCGAACGTTCCAAAGCCGGGAAGGCTGACACGCTCCCCCTTCGACACTTGGGTCTTGATAGTGTCGATAGTCGAGTTGAGAACCTCGGAGACTGCCTTCTTCGACTCGCCGGTGGCGTTCGTGATCGAATCGATCAGTTCCTGCTTGTTCAAAACCACTCCTCCTTGGTGAAGCCTCTAAGAGATGACGACACACCCTAAAGCCTCGGCCCTCCGCCGCCTCGGAATTTCCTAGAGAGGCTTGACCCCTACGAAGATATCCAGGGCCGTTTCGCCCTCCACACCCTGCCGCAGCTGGGCCCGGAAACCGGTCTCTTCCAGGAGGTTTAACCAGGTAACACGCGAAAAAAGCCCACAGATGTGACGGTCGTGTTCGGCCCGAACATCACCGTTCTCATCCCTGAGCAGGTAGGCGTAATCGGTGATGTAGGTCGTGTCTCCGGGGTCGGGGTCCCACGTCCACTCGAGATAGCGGAGATAGCGGTCAGCGCCGTCGTGTCCTCCATGACCCGTCTTCTCGCGAAACGATTCGGTGATCTCGTCGGGTGCAAAAACTGCTGCTGCGCCGGGTTTGCAGTGATCCCACGCGGTAACGATGGTCTCCCTCAGATCGTCCTCCGTAGTCATGTACGAGACCGCGTCGTGCACGAAGACGCCATCGAACTGTCGCCCGAGACGAAGGCCGCGCATGTCGCCCTGGATGTGCTCGCACTCGGGATTGATCGAGCGGCTCAATTTGAGCATGTCGTCGGATAGCTCCGTAAGCGTGAGCTGGAACTGCCTCTTCATATGAGACGCGTTGTTCCCTCCCCCGCTACCGAGCTCCAGGACGGTCCTGACTGGGATTTCCGCGCTTTCCGTCAACAGCCGGCTGTACAGATCCGCCTCGAACGCGTAGTCCTCCGGGCTGGTCAAGAGATGGAACCAAGGAGCGAACTCTCGATACATCTTGGGTTCGTCAGGATGCCCAACCATCTCTTCATCCTGACGCATCGATGTGATCTCACCAACGTTTCCTTACGGCGCGGCGCCGCCAACGGGACGAGCAACGGCCTCAGCTGCAACAGGAATCCGGTGCACCCCGACCAGCGATAAGAAGGTAGATGACACCCAGCCGCGCGCGATCACATGTACCTGATTTCCATCGGTATGAACATCGACATCGAGATCGAGGCCGCGCCTCGATAACCACCGCCGTGCAGTGTCATCTGCCTGTTGCGGATCAAGCCGCAGATCCCGGCCGCCACTGGCGTAATAAGTGGCTCGACTTATCTCACCTGCCGCAGCTACTGCAGACCCATCCGCGACATTCTGAAGGGTTCTCCGAAACAAGAAAGCTCGAGTGGCGTCCACCGCGAGGCCCGTGACTGCGAATACCACCAATACCAAACCAACAACCAGGACGGTTGTTTGACCGGGCTCGCCCCGCACGCGATTCATGGACGGCTGCGGTAAGGATCGATCCGAGCGAGATCGATGGCTTTGACTCCGATCGACGGCCCTGCGACTCGGCCAAGGAATGGGAACTGGACGATCGTGACGGGATACGTGACGCTCACCTTTACCGTTCCCCCTCGCTCGAATCCCGGTGTCGCAACCCATGAGACAACGGCCCGTCTGGGGTCGAGCCCGTCATCTACGAACGCCTGACGCACTGCTCGCTCCACTGCAACAGACGCGTTGGCAAGACCGGAGGACGAAGCCGCATCCGAACCCGCTTCACGCGCGGCTGCGGTGGTTCCCAGCGCTCCCCGGTGAAGATCGGACAGAACGCCGAGCATCCACATGAGGGGAACGAGCAGGATCAAAGACACTAAGAGCGTCTCGATCACAGCTTGGCCGCTATCTCTAGATCTCATCGTGGAGCTACTTCTTTGGAAACGGTCGCAGTGGCCGTTACGGGAACGGGAACAGGGACCGGTCCTGCCAACCGCAACCAGCCGGCCACCCGCACCTGTACGTAGGACATCGATCCGACGGTTTGCGGAAGCACCTCGACTTTGAGGTCGCGCACCAATGCCCCGGAGGATCGCCGCACGGTGCTCCGGGCGATCTCGGCCGCGGAATCCGAGCCGCGGCCAAGCTCCAGAGCCGCCCGAGCACCCTCGTGCGCTGCTTCCGCTACCACGTTTCGTCCATAAAGGGCTAATGAGACCTCGATGGTGCCGAGAACGAGCAGCATCAGAAACACGATCGACAGAACCGTCTCTAGGGGCGCCGAACCGCGTTGAGTCACGCCGCGGAACAGCTAGCAGCCCACCCGGCCACAAACACTGGACAGCGCCGTTTGAACAATGGCGATAAGCCGGTCATGTGCAACTCCCCAGATCGCAATGACGAGCGCGCTCGTCATTAGAACGATCAGGACCCAGCCCGGAACATCACCGCGTTCATCCGTCACTTTGGACATGACCCACAGCCACAACCGCTCAGCCATCACGACCTCCCTGTCAGGCGACAAACAGATTCAGCGACACCAAACCTGGGAACAACGAAAAAACCACGACAACCGGCATGATCAAGAAGACGACCGGGACGAGCATCAATACTTCTCGGCGCCCACCCATCTCGAGCAGAGAGCGGCGTCGCGCTTCACGTCCATCTTCGGCTTGGGCTCGAAGAACATCGGCCAGCGGAGCACCCTTCTCGATACCGGTGCACAGGGCATCCACGAACCGAGTGATGCCCGACACAGGAACTCGAAGAGTCAGTGCCTCGAGCGCCTCGACTGAAGATGCACCGGCTCGGATATCTGCAACCACGCGGCGCAGCTGCGCTCCCA
Source organism: Actinomycetota bacterium (assembly GCA_034667545.1). Taxonomy (GTDB): domain Bacteria; phylum Actinomycetota; class CADDZG01; order CADDZG01; family WHSQ01; genus DATAPE01. The sequence continues at coordinate 937 of JAXDJR010000180.1, read as the reverse complement.
GGTTGTCGCCGAGGATCCTGCCTGCCCGCTCAAAGGCGGCCGGCACCGATTCGCCCGCCATGATCGCGAGCGTCACCAGGTCGATCGCTATGGGAAGCTCCTCGACCAAAGCATCCCGACGAGCGGACGCGCGGCGGCCGAGCAACCACTCGCGGCCCAAGAAGCCCATCGCCAGAGCGAGGATCGACAGGGCCGGTAGCGCCACCGCATTCAGTCGCACGGAGCCGAAGTAACCGGCTGTCGCCACCAGCCACAGAAGCACCATGGACGCCACGCCGGAAGTGAGTTGGTCCACACGAAAAGCCTGCGGACTCATCTCCATCCCGGCCGCTGAAAGCAGGCTCTCGAGCTTTGCCTCCCCCCATCTACCCCGTAGTTGATCCTCGAGCCATCGCCCCACAGTTGCCTTACGAGAGGAAGCAGGTCGTGCCAGAAGGCTGCTCGGCCTTCCTTCAAGGCCGCTCAGGTAGGGCACAACTCGCCGGCTCAGCTGTCCACTCCGCATCCAAGGGACCCCGGATGCGAATAGGAGGAGACCGCTTGCCGCCAGCACGTCGATCAGCGCTCTCAACTCGTCAACCGCCTCTCATCTGGCAGTCTGGCGGCGCGCAGCATCAGCCGGTAACCGACGATCGTCGCGACACCTCCCGCGCCGATCACTACCGCCCCGGCGCTCGAGTTGTACGCGGCTGCGGCCTCGGGACGGGTTGCCATCAACAACAGCACGATCCACGGGGCGGCCGCCGCCGTTCGGGCAGCCGTCACGGTCCATGACCACCGGGCCTCGATCTCCCTGCGAACCCTGAGGTCTTCCCGAACGAAATCAGAAAGTGACCGAAGCACTCTGATCAACTCTGTCCCACCAACTTCGTAGGTCAGGGCGAGCGCGGCGACAACGCGGTCGGCGATCGGATCGGCCAGTTCGTCCCGCAGCCTT
>JAXDJR010000179.1:0-4688 GCA_034667545.1 Actinomycetota bacterium | reverse complement strand
ACGTGGACCCGCAGCGCCGATTCGTAGGAGGCGTAGGTCTTGGGCTTCTTATCGATTTTGGTCTGGAGCCACTTGGCGGCGAACTCCTCGAAGCGCTGCCGGGATCGCTTGGGGTCGACGTAGTCGCCCCGCCGCCGGTCGTCTCTGATCTTGGCCTTGAAGTTGCGGGCGTCGTCCAGTCGGTGAAGGTGCTTGTAGCGGCGTCTGCCGTAGGGGTCGTAGTAGCCGACCTGGTAACGGGCGTCGTCCATCCTCCAGATCCCTGGCTCGACCTTGCGCACGCGTCTGCTCATATCGCCTTCATCCCGCCTGGTCCCAAACAGCCCTGCCCCGCCACATCGTCTTGGCCCACGGGGCGACGCGACAGAGCGGAGCGGCAGTGTGGCAAGAGCAGGTGACATCGCGATCGGCGGGAGCGGAGCGGCGGGTGCTCACCGGCCCTGAGGAGCGAAGTGATGATCGACAGGGATCTCGGTCAAGGACGGCTAGTCGGAAGGATCCCAGCAGTCCTGTCTGCGCGGCGTGAAAGCGAAGGAAGTACGACTCCCTTGCCTGATGGTCGGTAGAGATCCGATGCTCGAAGAAGCTCTGAAAGAAGAAACGATCCCTACCGGTAAGGGCGCCGACGACGGCTAGAAGGGATGACCTTTGGGTCTTCGAACGTCTTTGCGTTCGTATACCCATAAGGGTCCTGGGGTGCATTGAGGCACCGATCAGCGCTTCCACCTGCGCCTTTGTCTTCCCGGGGGTGCCTCAATCATGAGTGTGACACCGATTGAGGCACCGATTGTGACACCGACTGTGACACTCATTGAGACGCGACAAAGCGGTCGCGATCGCCGCCGAGATATTGGGCTTCGACTGGCGCGCGAGGTAGGCGAGATCCTGGTAGCGAGGTTCGCGGGAGGTCTACGTATCCCTGGTGTGGAATCACCTCGGCTCCGATGCAGCCGACGTTCCTCGCGCTGCCGGACACCGCCGATGAGGAGCGTTAGGCAATCCAGCATCCAACGCACGAGGTGTGCGGGCTCGCGGGGCAGCCGCGTCGGTCTAGGGATCTTGTGCAACGCGGTGACGGCGTCCATGGTCCACACCATCCACATGAGCGGAGAGATTTCGGAGAGATTTCGGAGAGATATCGGAGAGATGGCCCACTCCCTAGTACCAAAACGGCCACCAGACAGGGTTTGTAGGGCTTCGCCGCGACACCTGAGGTACTCCGTCTAGAGCGCCGCCGGCGTTCCTGCCCGGTGGAGAGATTTCGGAGAGATTTCGGAGAGATATCCGAGAGATGGGTGTCACACTGGGGTTTGGAGGTGGAAATTCCCGGCGGAGGTGCGGGCGTGCTACCTCCCGAGGAGAGGCTGAATCACCCAGGTCGTGAAAAGGGGTAGCCGGATGGCTTCTCGCCAAGCAAGCTCACGGATGACATCGGCCGCAGCCGTCTTCTCTGTTTTGCTGGAGCTAGCCACGTTCGTCCATGCGATAAGCGGTGGTAGTGGACGCTGATCCTCGAGGGCGTTGAATGGCTTGGCACAGGGGCGGTCATCTAGGTACAGCCGGAGGATCCCCACCGCTTTCCGAGTAGGAGGAAGAGAGAAAAGAGAGATTTCGGAGAGATGGCTGTCACAGTGGAGAGCCAGTACCGGCGCCGATTATCGACGCCTCTCCCCAATAGTCAGAGGAGGTTCTGACTCCTCCCTAACCGAGTCCATGCTTGTGTTAGGCGAAGGAGGTAGCAGCGGTGACAGTGTTCGCCAGGATCCTGGGGTCGGCGATGCTTTGGAGCATCACCCTTTACATCGTCTCCGAAACTGTCCGAGGGGGAAGCGATCATGTACCGAGACGCCGGTATCTGATCTATGGGTTTCTATTGCTGGGTGCTCCCGTAGTGGGTGCAGGGCTCCTCGTGAGCCTGCTCGGTGACTCGAGGCTGGCCCTCATCCTTGCCGCCGCGATACCTACTGCCATTTGCTGGCCTCTTGCCATCCTCCTGAACCTGCGATGGCAACGAGCTGATCGTGAGCGCACCGTTGCGGCCGGCACCTCAGCTCCGCCGGTTCGATCTGGTCTTGGGAATGACGGACGGGACTCGGTCGATGGTGCCAAGCGCGGGTCTGGGTCCCTGCCGTGATCGCTACTCCGGGAGAGGTTGCGAGGGAAGGAAACCCGGTGGTGATCAAACTAAGCCGGAAGAAGTCGGCGGTATCAATGATCATCATGGGCCTGGTCGCCACCTGGGGTGCGTTTGGATGGCATTCTTCAGGCTTCGATCACGCCTTCCGACTTACCGCCCTGGCAATCTGCGGTCCGCTGACTCTCCTACTCGCCTTCCTCGTGATACGTCCCGCGACGGTCGTAGAGATCGATGACAGCGGCGTGCGTGTCCCCCGTCGGCCAGCGATTCCCTGGGCTGAAGTAGCTGGCATGAAGATCACTTTTTGGACGGGCGTCTTTCCCCCTGACCGCTGGGTGCGCTACATCTTTCCCACTTGGTGGCTGAGGCGACCACTGAGATTCCTCGGTTTCATCCCGGTCCCAGGATCTGGCTTCGATAAAGAGAACGCGGGCCGGATGCGCCGGATCAACGGGCTGGTTCCAGTGGCGACCTATGCGCAGCTACCGATGGAACTCGAAGAGTTGGCAAGCCTGGTCCGCCGCTTCGCTCCCCAGCTTCCACTCGAATACGGTCCTGGCGCAAAGCCTCGTGGGAAATGAAGCTAGACACTCCTAGGCCCTGAGCCCCTGAGGCGTTGTTCAACACTCTGCTGAAACAGTCGGGACTAGTGCGCAACCTCCTATACCCGATATCCGTGCGGGAAACGAGATATGAAGACGGTGCCCTGGGAAAGGCTCGCACTAGGAAGCATCAGAGGGAAGCGGAAGTCCACGACTACCGTCTTCCGATAGGCCCGTCGACCACATTCGTTCAGGATCTGCTTGCCTCGAACACCGGCAAACGCCGCCCTCTGGGAGGCGATGACTCTCCGCTTGCCTGTTTTGAGGCCGCTGTACAAGGCGGGAGCTTCAACGAGGGCTTGATCCGCCGCACGAGCAACCGCGTCACCCGGAAGCGATAGCGCCGAGCGGGGGCACTGCTTAGACGTAGTTATCCCTTTGCCGGACTCTGTTCGACCTCTATCGTGAGCTTGTGACGTAGAAGGAGAGCCACACGCCCCCAGAAGGCTGGCCAGAAGCAAGGCAGCTAAGACCGAGCTACCGCGCTCCACCGAGGCCTCCCATCCGGAAGATTTGACTTCCGTCCCACTTAAGACAGCACAACAACAAATCGCTATCAGGTGTTGACCTTCAAGTCTACGGACCTACATAGCTAAGCACGTTGCGGGCCTTCGTCTAACCGGGAACCTCGTGAGGGCATTCACCGCTTTGGCCAGGAACAGGCTCAGCCACAAATCAGCAGGCAATGCAGATTCCGATGTTCAAAGCGTTCTGTCGGATCTCCACAGCGTCCGTCCTCCGGGATGCGTTCTACATGGAAAGTTATTCGGTGGTGAACTTAGTTCAACCCTTGAGGCACCACAGTCGGGCACGCATGAGTAAGTCACCCGCATGTGGCGCTACGAAGATCACCGGACGACGTACGGTGGACTCATCGCCATCCCTCGAGCACGGGTCAAACATCCCTCGGTGAGCCCATCCTCCATTTTGGTTCCGGCAAAGCATGCAGCTGAAACTCCAAGAACGAGTGGAAATACTCCCGGCGCGGATCGAACGCTGAACAATCCTCATGGTCGTCGGAAAAGCAGACTGATTCCATCAGTGTGGCGGCCCCACGAAATCGAGAAGTTCCAGCATCCCGCGACGGGGACATCTACGTTCGACGGGTATATCGGACCTGGCCCGGAGTCGGCTGGCTCTAGAAGATGAACCACACGGTGGCCTCCTTCAATTCGGCCCACGAGCACGAGAGGGCGGGCGTGGCGCGCAAGGTTCACGATCCAAAGAACCTTGTTGGCTGGATTGCTGCGATGCCCTGCCCGGAGCGGATAACCGAACAGGATCCCGACGACATCGCGGTGACGCGAAATGGCAAACGGTAATCCCGTGGGGGGTTTTGCCGCCAGCGTCCAACGAGGTAAGCGTCCGATCTTCAGAGGCGTTCCGTCGCAACCGCCTTTGACCTGGCGGGACGTTGGTCTTGGAGATGGCGTAGAAGCTCGAGTCGTGACAGATGCCTTCGAGCTAGTTGCCGAAGGCGAGGAATGACAGGACGCCGTCAGCACTGCCAACGACACCACCAAAGGAAAGATCGTATGCCGATGGGCTCGCAGGACTTTGACAGACCCGACGGGCATCGCATACCGGCAGTGGAAATGCTGGCCTAAATGCTCCCGATGGGTTCCCCCGCGTTGACGCAATCGTCGGGCCTCCTCTTAAGCATCCTTGGCGGCTCAAGTGAGCGCGCTAGCCGTGTGTGGATGCCCTGCATCATCTTCGACCTGAACCCACCCCAAACAAAACGATCTATCGCGCGTTTCGGGCCGCACTTCTTGCTAAATCATCACCCTGTTTTGACCCGTGGAACATCAGCGCGGCCATGGCGATTTGCGTACTTTGCACCCCCGAAATTCTTTGTCTCTCAGGCACAGCGCGCTCGGCATGGTGACCTTTTGGTGACCAAGGGCCATTTTCGGCGATTTTCGAGAGCGCGCGAGCGCTCCGAAAAG
>JAXDJR010000178.1:0-12131 GCA_034667545.1 Actinomycetota bacterium | reverse complement strand
CGAGATCGGCCGATAGCGAACTGGGGTCACGCTCGAGGCCTTCCAGTACACGCTCCCATTCCTCGAGCACTCGGTCGGTGACTGGCCCGCTTTCGTTCTCGGCAACGTACTTCTTGGCGAGTTTCAGATACTCCCATTGCACATCGATCGCCGTGATGGACGATCCTTCATTCAATTCGATGGTTGCACGGCAGGTCGGGTCATGAGACACCGACCGCATCGCTCGTATGGGGTCGCACAGGGTCATGTCGTCGGCGATGAAATCATCCTCGATCATCTGCAACAACACCGAGGTTGCGCCCATCTTTAGGAAGACCGGGAGCTCCGCCATGTTGGCATCACCAACGATCACATGGAGTCGTCGGTAGCGTTCGGGGTCGGCGTGCGGCTCGTCCCGCGTGTTGATGATCGGTCGTTTGAATGTGGTTTCTAACCCCACCTCGACCTCGAAGAAGTCGGCTCGCTGGGAGATCTGATAGTCGGCCTTCTCTGTCGAGTTCTCGGTTCCCACCTTGCCCGCGCCGGTAAAGATTTGACGGGTCACGAAGAAGGGGATCAGATGCTTCACAAGATCGGGGAAGGGTGTCCTTCGGTCAACGAGATAGTTCTCGTGGCACCCATACGAATTGCCCTTGCCGTCTGAGTTGTTCTTGCAGATGAACAAGCGCTGCCCGGCAGGGGTGATCTGTCTGACCGCATCCATCGATTGCTCGAGGATCCTCTCTCCTGCCTTGTCCCAGATCACGGCGTCGCGCGGGTTGGAGCATTCAGGGCTCGAATACTCAGGGTGCGCATGGTCTACGTAGTAGCGAGAGCCGTTGGGCAGGATGACATTGACCAAGCCCGTCTCTTCCTCGAGGCCGCCCTCGCCCATCGCGTGCTCGAAGCCCCGGGCATCACGCAGAGGCCTCTCCTCGTCATAGTCCCATTTGACACGCTTGAAGATCGGCTTCGCGTACGCGTTGATCAGCAGCGACGAGGTAAGGATGGGGTTGAAGTCGGCAGCTTCCTGAAGGACGATGCCGTACTCGGTCTCGATGCCGCAGATCTTGGGTATCGCCATAGAAAGAGGTTACGACTCAGGGACGCACGCGGCGGACCTCTTTAGAGGTATTGGCCGGTCGAGACACGCTCGACCTGACGGTTGCCCTCCCCATCTTTGTGCTCGCCGACCAAGGTGCGGATGTAAACGATCCGTTCACCCTTCTTGCCCGAGATCTTGGCCCAGTCATCGGGATTTGTGGTGTTGGGAAGGTCTTCGTTCTCTTTGTACTCCTGATGGATGGCGTTCAAGAGATCCTGCTGGTTGACTCCCTTGGGCTCACCCTTGATAGCTCTTTTGATGGCAGTCTTCTTCGCTCGGCGGACGATGTTCTCGATCATTGCGCCCGAAGCGAAGTCTTTGAAGAACAAGGTTTCTTTGTCACCGTTGGCATAAGTGACCTCGAGAAACCGGTTGTCGTCGTCCTCCGAGTACATCTTCTCGACGGTTTCAGCGATGATCGCGGAGACGGCCTCCTCCGGGGAGCCGTGACGGGCGATCTCCGCCTGGGACAGAGGAATCTCGGTGGTCAGGTACTTCGAGAAGATGTCGCGCGACGCGGCTTGATCGGGGCGCTCGATCTTGATCTTCACGTCAAGACGGCCCGGACGAAGAATCGCAGGATCGATCAGGTCCTCGCGGTTCGACGCGCCGACGACGATGACGTTCTTCAGCGTTTCCACGCCGTCGATCTCGGCCAGAAGTTGCGGAACGATGGTCGACTCGATGTCACTCGAGATGCCAGATCCACGGGTGCGGAACAGTGAGTCCATCTCGTCGAAGAACACGATGACCGGCACGCCTTCTTCGGATTTCTCTTTCGCTCTCTGGAAGATCATGCGGATCTGGCGCTCGGTTTCGCCGACGTACTTATTCAGAAGCTCGGGTCCCTTGATGTTGAGGAAGTACGAGCGTCGATCGTCCCGGCCCGACTTCGCCGCCACCTTCTTGGCGAGTGAGTTGGCCACTGCTTTGGCGACAAGGGTCTTTCCGCAGCCCGGCGGTCCGTACAACAAGATGCCCTTGGGTGGCTCGAGCTGATGTTCTCTGAACAGCTCTGCGTGGAGATACGGCAGCTCGACCGCATCTCTGATCTCTTCGAGCTGTTCCCCGAGACCACCGATGTCCTCGTAGGAGATGTCGGGAACCTCTTCCAAGATCAACTCCTCGACCTCCGGCTTCGGAAGCTTCTCGAGGACATGTCCGGACCTTGCATCAAGAAGCAGTGTGTCACCGGCGTTCAGACGGGTCCCCTTCAACGGCTCCGCTAACTCGACCACACGTTCCTCATCGGTACGCCCGAGCACCAGAGCGCGCTTCCCACCCTCGAGCACCTCCTTGAGCGTTACGACCTCGCCCTGGCTCTCGAACTCACACACGCCGATGATGTTCAGGGCATCGTTGAGGATCACCTCGCGCCCCCGTTCCAGCTGTTCGATCTCTATGCTCCCGGGCAAGAGGTTCACGCGCAGCTTGCGCCCGTTCGTGAAAACGTCGGCGGTGCCATCTTCCTCGTAGAGGCGCAGGAAGACACCGTAGCTGGACGGTGGCTTGGCAAGTCTCTCGACCTCTTCCCGAAGCGTCGCGAGTTGCTCGCGCGCCTCACGCAGCAGTCCATCGAGCCGCGCGTTGGTATCGCGGGTGCCCGCCATCTCCGCGGCGGCTTCCGCCAAGCGTTTCTCGAGATTGTGGATCTGCCTGGGCGCGGCCTCGAGTTGCCTGCGCGCGATGCCAAGCTCGTCCTCGAGGAGCTTTACTTGACCCCTGAGCTCTTGGATCTCTCGGTCGTAGCGCTCGAAATCGCTGGCGGAGATCGCAACCACCTCCCTAGGAGAAAAAGCCTACCCCCTGGGTCTCTTCCCAGGCGCATCTTTACGATGTCTGAGCTCCCGCGGCAAGCTTGCGACCGGTGACGATGAACCCCGTGTGTCCAACCATCCGGTGATCGGGACGGACCGACTGCCCGGAAACGTTCCAGGTTCGCACCAGGGCTTCGAAGGTGGTGATCAAAGCGAATCCGGGGGTCATCGCCTCGACTATGCGCATCACCTGCGGAACTGTCGGCAGATAGCAACACAAGGTTCCCCCATCAATCAGCATTTCGGTGGTCGTTCCGACGCCGTGCCACGGCTCGGGAAGATCCAGCACGATGCGGTCGAAGTTGCCGTGCGATGTGACCGCATCGGTGTCGAAGACGTCACCCAGAACCAGTTCGAAGTTGTCAGTTTTGGCGCCGAACGCGAGCTGCCACGCGTCGATGTTCGCTTTCGCCTGCTTGGCGTGATCCTCTCGAAGCTCAAAAGACACCACCGAACCGCCGGCACCTACCGCGCGTAAGAGAGCAAGTGTCAGCGAGCCCGATCCGGCTCCCGCCTCGAGCACGCGGGCGCCGGGGAAGATGTCCGCGTACACCAGGATGAGTCCAAGATCTTTCGGATACACGACCTGGGCACCGCGCTGCATCTTCAACACGAAGTCGGCAAGTGAGGGGCGGAAGACGAGCAGCTTGGTGCCCCGCGAGGCCGCCACCAGACACCCTTCAGGCCGCCCGATCAGATCGTCGTGCTTCAGCGCGCCGAGGTGGGTATGAAACTCGCCGCCCGGCCGGAGCGTTACGAGGTAGCGCCTGGCGCGCGGATCGACCACCAGGACACGGTCACCGGGCCCGAAAGGTCCATTCCCGGGACCCGGTAGGTGCGCAGAACCGTCACCGGGGGCGCGGTCGGCCGTCACCGATACTGGTGGTGGATCAGCCGTTGGGTTGGAAGGTAGCCGGACGGTTCGAGAGCGTCACGTCGATATCTCGTGTGCCGTGGCTCCTGATGAGCTTGACGGTGACCTGTTGTCCGGGGTTTAGATCTGTGAGCGCGTTCGTTAGGCCGTTCGCAGAAGTGATGGTGTGGCCGGCTATCGCGACGATCACATCACCCGTTTGGATCCCAGCGCCCGCCGCAGGGCTCCCCGGGATGACGCCTGCGACGAGAGCTCCAGTGGCGTTTGACTTCAGCCCCAACTGTAGTGCGATCGTCGGATCGACATCGCGGACCGACACTCCCAGCCACGCTCGTTTCTGGGGAGGTTCGGCCAAGATCTGTCGCACCACGGGAAGGGCATGGTCGATAGAGATGGCGAAGCCGACGTTCTCTGCGGAACCGGCGTTGGCGGCCGCCGTATTGATCCCCACAAGCTGCCCGCCGGCGTTGACCAGCGCCCCGCCGGAGTTCCCCGGGTTGATAGCGGCATCGGTTTGGAGCAGACCGACCAGGTGCTCGGTGGCTCCGCTGTCGCGGCGAACGGTGATCGTTCGGTTCACCCCGGAGACGATGCCTTTCGTGACGGTCGGACCCCCCAGTCCCAAGGGAAAACCAAGGGCGACAACCTCGTCACCCAGCTCGAGATGACCCGACTGCCCGATCGTGATGGGCTTGAGATCCGTGGCATCCACCTTCACCACGGCAAGGTCGTGCTCGGGGTCGGCGCCGACTACGTGACCGTCCATTGATGAGTTATGGATGCCGTCGTTGAAGACGACGGTGACCTTCACCGCGCCCTCGATCACATGGTTGTTGGTCAAGATCGTGCCGTTTCTGCTGATGATGACCCCGGAGCCTTCAGCCCTTCCGGTCTGCGAGCCTCCCAGGATCCCGCCGAGCCCGAACTGGGTGACCCGGATGTTCACCACCGAGGGCAGAACCCTTTGAACGACGTGGGCAACTGACGAGTGCCGGACGACCGCGGTGGCTTGCTTGAGAGTGACGGAGGAGACGGGGGCCGGAGTGGCGAAATGCGAGCCGAGATCCACTCCACAGCCGGCGGCCATGAACATGACGGCGCAGAGCAGGAGAAGAAGGGAACGGCGCATGACTAGAGGATACGAGGGCGAGACGCCGCTGGATGTTAAAAGCCGGCTCCTGCGGATGCCATGGGGGAAGCTCGGCTGTTCCTCAGAGACCGGCGATCCAAGTCTGGGACGGCGCGAAACGACAGTCAAGCAGACCGATCAGGCAGCCGATCCCATCGCCGGTACGGCGGAGACCGTCGTCTCTCCCCCTTTTACACCCGCAAGAGCGAAAACTATCAAGTACTTTCCAGGCGCCAGCGGTATCGCTTTGGTCGCCGTGTCGCTGAACTCGGTCTCTGACTGCAGCCCCCATACGCGCACTTCCCCGGAGGAGTGCTCGTATAAGACCTCCCGTGTCGAGGGATCCACCAGATACCACGCCTCGTCGTAGTGACCGGCAGGCGCACTCCACGACCGGGTCACCACGAACGGGAGTGTCCGCCCGTCCTTCAACGCGATGCCCGAGTCGCCGTTACTGACCCGCGCGGGGTAGACCCGGCTGAACACCACCTTGCGCTGGAGCCCTCCGACGTCTGCTTCCATACCCGTCAGGATATCCAGGCGCCGCTAGACGATGCGGGTCTCTGCGATCATCGGTCTGCCGTCTTGTTCGATCCAGACCGACTGGACCACCGCCGAGCCGTCCGTTCCCAAGTACTCGATCTCCACGACGAACCGGTCGGGATCTGCCTCCTCCACCTTCGTCACCTCGCCTGACGTTATGGGCCTCGGCAGGCGCCGGACGACCGGTCCGATGTTCGCCCGCGCCTCGGCGGTCAGGTCGGAAGCGGCGCGCGCCATGTCGCCTTCGACGTTGGCAACAGCGTGAGCCTCGGCGTGCTCCCGGACGGTTCCCTCTTCCATATGGCTCTCCCTTTCGTTTCACCCGCCTTGGGGCGGTTCTGTCCTGCTCTCGTGGGAACCGTATCCGCACACTTAGTCTCTGGCCGGTGTGCGTCTTCTGTCAGATCGTCGCCGGTGAGATTCCGGCTCACGTGGTCCTAGATGAAGAGCTGATGCTTGGTTTTCTCGATATCAAGCCGCTGTTCCCAGGCCACACCCTCCTGGTGCCAAAAGAGCATCACGAGACCTTCCTGGACCTTCCCGAAGGATCGGTCGAGCCGCTCTTCGGGGCTGCCCGGCGATTGGTGCGCGCAGTCGAGTCCGCAACCGGCGCAGATGGCTCGCTCATGGTTATCAACAACAAGGTGAGCCAATCGGTCCCCCATCTCCACTTGCATATCGTGCCGCGCAAGTTCCGCGATGGGTTGCGTGGTTTCCTCTGGCCTCGCAAGCCCTATCCCGACGGGGCCTCCGCGGAATCGGTGGCCGCGGGCATCCGGGCAGCGCTCGAGCGTCACGGATGATCTCGGAGGAATTGTCCCTCGCGTCGAGCGACGGCCTTTCGCTGGAAGCGGTTCTCGATTCACCCGGCTCTGCACGTGCGGTCCTATTGATGTGCCACCCCCACCCTCGCATGGGAGGAACGATGAACGCGCCTTTGCTCCTCGCTCTTCGAGATGGATTGATAGCGCGGCATTGGGCAGTACTGCGATTCAACTTCCGGGGCATCGGCGGGTCACAAGGAGAATCCGGGACCGGTGAGGCCGAAGCCGCAGATGCCCGTGCGGGCGCGGCGTTTCTCCAGGAGCGCTTCCCTGGGCTGCCGATGGCGGTGGGCGGATGGTCCTTCGGAGCCGCGGTTGCGGTGCGCATGGCCTGTGCCGGGGAAAGGCTGATCGCATGCCTCGCGATCGCTCCACCTGTGGCTGCCAAGCCTGAGATCACCGTCGGGTTGCCCCCTCCGGAAGGATGCAGCCCTTCCTGCCCGCTCCTCGTTGTTGCCGGTGCCAACGACGATCAGATCTCGCCGGCAGAATGTCGCTCGTGGGCGCAGTGCGTAAAGGGCGCTCAGTATGTCGAGATGGCCGGCGCCAACCACTTCTTCTGGGGCAAGTACGACGCCCTGGCATCGACGGTTACACGATTCTTGGACGAGACCCTTGAAAGGGAGGCGTGACATGCGCATAGGGATCGACGTGTCGCAACACCAGCTGACGTGGGACGACCTGCTCGAGCGCGTCGGCTTCGCAGAGGAGGCGGGATTCGACGGAGCATGGGTGTTCGACCACTTCAAGCCTCTGTACGGAGATCCCAACGGGCCCTGTCTCGAGGGCTGGACCCTTCTTGCGGCCCTCAGTGCGGCCACAACCAGCATCCGGCTGGGCGCCCTGGTGACCGGCGCGACTTACCGGCATCCTTCAATCCTGGCCGCAGAAGCGGTCACCGTCGACCACGTCTCGGGGGGCCGTCTCGAGCTCGGCATGGGAGCTGCCTGGTTCAAAGAGGAGCACATCCAGCTCGGGGTTGAGTTTCCGGAAACTACAGAGCGGATCGACCGCTTCGAAGACGCGGTTCAGATCCTCAAGCTGCTCATGACCGGGGACAGAGTCTCATTCCGCGGCAACCACTTCGAGCTCAAAGAGGCTACTTACAACCCCAAGCCGATCCAACACCCCCATCCTCCGTTATGGATCGGAGCGAGCGGAGCGAAAAGGATGCTGCCGTTGGTAGGACGGCATGCCGACGTGTGGCACTCCTTCGGGGACCCGTCCCATCTCAAGGGCGGGTGGGCGATCGTCGAGGAGCACGCGCAGAAGGCGGGCCGCGACCCTGGCGACATCTTGCGCTCCACGAACCTCTCGCTGTCGGAGGATTGGGACACAGTTCGGACCGCCGCGGAGCGGCTGCGCGAGGCGGGGGTTACCTATCTGATCGCAAGTTGGCCGGCCGACGGGAAGAGCAGGGTCGAAGAGTTCGTCACCAACGTGATGCCCGCGCTGACGGCCCTCTAGATCACAGGTAGACCTGCTTCCATGCCGTCCACCAGTCATCGGCGCGCGAAACGATCGTGCGTGAGTCCTTTAGCTCGATCCCGGCGCGGTTCTTGTATGTGACGGTCAGGTCGGAGGAAGCCAGCTCCACTTCGATCTCGCACGGCGAGTCCAGCCGGTATGGAGACACCGCCTTGATGTCCGCTAAGGCTTGCTTCGCGCCCGCCTCGATAAGGGTTCGAGCACGCTGCGGGGGCACATGACGGGCGCTGAACCGGCCGAGCCCAGTCTTGACGCGAGCAGTGGTGAGCCCCTCGCCCAATAGTGCGGTCGCCTCCCGGCAGGTGGCGTCATCGCCCGTGACAAGTAAGACCGGGCAATCCCACATCCCGCACAATGCAGCGTTGATACCCGTCTCACCCACCAGCGTTCCGTTGAAGCGCAGGTTCCGCCATTCCGTCCCGCTGACGGTGTGACTCAGAACACCGTCAGCGGTCCCCGCCATCGCATGCATCGCTATGAATAACGCCGCGTCGCATCCCTCTTCGAGGAAGCCCGTGTACTCCGTCCAATCCGTTTGCACTACCCACTCGCAGCGATCATCGAGCCGTTCCGGCACCAGGGAATTGAACGACCATCCATCTCCAGCCCCGTGACAGTCCATCACCACAACCTCGGTTGCACCCCCGTCGTAAGCGCCGCGCACTGCGGCGTTGATCTCTTCGGTGTAGAGAAGTCGACCCTCCTCGTAGCCTTTGGCTGTTGCCGAAACTTGCTCCCACCTCGTGATGCCGGCGACGCCCTCCATATCGCTGATGATGAACACGCGCATCTGTGTCTCCCTAGCTCAGTGTCTGTTGACGGCGTACTTCATACAGGAGGATGCCCACGGCAACTGCGAGGTTGAGTGATGTGGCGGTCCCGTACATGGGGATACTCACGCTCGCTGCTGTACGACGGAGCACGCTTGAGTCCAATCCTGCGCCTTCGTTGCCGAACAGAAGCAACGTCGGAAGCTCGTAACTCGTGCTCCAGCATGTCGTTTCTGCGTGAGCCGAAGTTCCGATGGTGTGCAGTCCGCGGTGCTCGGCCCACACGAGGACCTCGTCGACGGTCCCAACGGAGGTCACCGGCACGCTGAACAAGGTACCCATGCTCGCCTTCACTGCGGTTGGGTGGTACGGATCGGTCGAATCTCCGATGACTATGACCCCGCCGGCGCCTGCTGCGTCCACCGAGCGGATGATCGATCCCACGTTCCCAGGCTTCTCCACATGGTCGAGCGCGACGAAGATCGCGCCTGGACCAACCGCTAGGCGCTCGAGCGTCGGTGCCTGGGCCCTGACGATCGCTCCCAACCCGGAAGGATTGTCACGGTCGGCGATGCTTGCGAAGGCATCGGGGCCTACGGAGACCACTTGTGTGCCTCGCTCTTTGCGCTCGATGACCATACGAGCGGCGCGGTCGCTCCTCAAGAGATCGGGGGCAATGACGATGGTCTCGATCTCCGCTTTGTTACGCACGGCTTGGAAGACGCTTTGGATGCCTTCCACGAAGAAGGCTCCCTCTCGTTCACGATGCTTGCGCGAGCGCAGCCGCCTGATGCGTTTGAGCATCGGGTTGGCCGTACTGGTGATCAGAGAGGTCTCGGGTGCATCCACGCGACGATTCTCCATGGTCTCGGCAACGGGAGAATCGCTACGGCCATGGGCCAGGGTTTGTACCCTCCCCGGCCGGGGTAATCGGCGGCTGTGTCCGACTGCACGATCACCGCGTACGAGAACGGCCCCTTGCTCGTGCGGGGGCCATTCGATCTGCGGGATCAGGACGGCAACGACATAGAGCGATATCGAAACACGATCGCCTTGTGCCGCTGTGGCCGATCCCGGCTGAAGCCGTTCTGCGACGGCACCCACAAGAAGATCGGGTTCAAGGCACCGGGTGGGAGGGAGGTACGCCTGTCGCGAAGCGAGCCTCCAAACGGCTCGCCGGCGTCGCCGCCATCTTGATGATCCCTCTTCGGTAGCGCACGCCTCCATAGAAGATCCGCGACCCCAGTGCCAGCCACGAGCAAACGCCGCGTTCGAGCAACCACAGCGGAGCGAAGGCGGCCGCCCGCGCCGGGAACACGGAAGTCCCTTTACCGCGTCGACGGCCGGCTTCGGCCACACCAACCGAGACCAGCGCTCCTCCCGCAACCCATCTCCACTTGCCGGCAGCCGTAGCGACCAGGGTCAGCGGGATCAAAGCGAGGAAAGTGATCAGCCGCAAGGGCATCGCAAGGTCGTCGAAAGCCTGACGTACGCGTTGTGACCGGAATCCCTCGGACGACGGTGGAACACGGGCGACGAAGAGGTCACGAGCCACGATCTCTCTGCCTCCGGCCGCTGCGATAGTGCGGATCAATTCGAGATTCTCGAACATGACGTCGCCGTCGTAACCGCCCATCGCCATGAAGAACGAGCGCCGGAACCCCAGGGTCCCGGGGAAGTCGCCTCCCGCGGCGCGATTGAGCAGCGAGCGTGCCGAATCCCAGAGGCCATGCCACGGCATCGGTTCGAAGTAGTTCTGGGGGCGGACGAGATCGGCATCCTGCAGCAGCCAGGCGATGCGGCCGAGGGCGGCCTCGTCGTACCGAACGTCGTCATCCGCGATCACCACCGCGTCCCAGGTAGCGCGGCGCACGCCCGAGAAGACTCCGTCCACTTTGCCGTTGAGGAAGGAGACGTCAGGATCGGGAGGCAGGTGCTTGCAGAGATGTCGCCATAACGAGTGGTGCACCTCGAACACCTCCGGTGGCGATCCATCCACGACGATCAGCTCGACCGTTTGCGAGAGGCGCTCCAGGTAAGTGGTCAGCTCGCTTGGATCCCGTTCGTCGTCCCACCGGAGCGGAAGAACGTAAGTAAGCTCGAGGCTCACCCTGCTGGTACGGAGCCAACCCTGGCGCTGTCGAAGAGGGACGATGTTCCGTTCGCCCATGCCCCCACCAGACGGGCGGCACTGGCTTCGTCGAACCTCTGCAAACAGCGCGCGCCGAAGACGATGTCGCCGGCGATCACGGGCTCGGAGAGGGCCAGGGCTCCGGCGAGGTCGTGGAGGGCGATGACTTCGTGCACGGAGTCCGCCTCGACGTGCTCATCGAAGAATGCGGTCGCGTCGGGTCCATACCCGAGCCGTCGGAGCCCGTCACCCAGCCGCCGGTTGGGCTCCGACGAGGTCATCTCGAAGAGAGCAAGATGACCGGCCACCGCCCCCCTCCAGCGACGTTGGAGCCCGAACATGCTGATCAGGTTCAAGGCGCCAAGGGTCACCCCCGGGACGGCGTTCACGTAGGCGCCATAGGTTGCATCGAGCCCCAGGGCAACCATGGAATCGGCGAAGAGCTGGGCGTGGAGACGGTCCGGGCGGCCCGACCCGTACTCGTCGCTCTGGATCTCGGCCAGCGCCACTTTTGGCTTGCCGCTCAGGCGGGGGATGGCCCAGGTATGAGGATCGGCTTCCTTCAGGTGGTAGATGGAGCGATGGATGAGGAGCTCCTTGACGTTGTCCCTGGTCGCCTGGCGGGCGACATATCTCGTGATCGAGGGCGACGTCTCCATCTCGGAGAGCGACCGAAGCTGGTTGACGACCTCGTCGGGCATGACGGCGGCCACCGGGACTGTCTCGTGGAGTGAGGCTACGAAGGCCTGCTCCAACGAACGGCGGAAGGTCAGAAGGGCCGGATTCCACTCCCAGCCTGCGTCGACCCCCTCGAAACCTCGGTAGTGCAACTCGTAGCAGATGTAAAGAGCGAGGTGGAAGTCATCACCGAACATCGGGTCGTCGTCGAGAGAAGGCGGCGCACCGTGAGGCGCGGGGTCGCCGGGAGAGGATTCCAGCCTCTCTATGACCCATTCGCTCAATCTGCCTCTCGCATCGGGAAGCAGCGGGGTCACAGCCTGCCGCACCCGCCCGAGGTCGCTCCGCTGGGCTGGGGGCCTGCATATGGGAAATGGAACGATTCCACAACGCTTCCTTTAGAGGGGACGCCGGTGCTCATGATTGCATATCTCACGCTGCCCACGTGCAGTACGCACACGGCGTCAAGGGCGGTGCCGGCCGAATTGGTGATGGTCATGCTGCCCTGGATCGAACCGGCCCCTCCGTTCGAGGCCGGAGGGACGTAGCTAACCGCTCCGAGGGAGCCCTTCAACCCACTCGAGAGTCCATGCAGCTTCGCCGCGGTCCTCTGCTGTTTGGCCTTCATCCGGCCTGCCACCTTGCGCTCTCGGCGGAGTGCGGCCCGCAGCCTCTGTTCTGCGTTCTGGGAGTCGCTTCCCGCATTCGTTAGGGCGCGCGTCCCCTGGCGGACCTGCTGGGCGAGGTAATCATTCTGTTTCGCGGCGCTACGCAGCTGGTCCTGCACCTGGGC
>JAXDJR010000177.1:0-18843 GCA_034667545.1 Actinomycetota bacterium | reverse complement strand
AATTGAGCACGGAGCACTGTGCCCGTAGCTGGGCTTAGCGCAGTAGTGTCGTCGTCGCCCCACATCGCGGGTGCGGTCCCTCCGTAGAGCAGAGCATGCGCGCTGTGTGCCATAACGATCCCGGTTTGCCCGGGGCTCGCCGGATCGCCCGTTCGAACCAGCAAAACTTCCTTCACGTAGCGTTCAGCAAGCGTCCTTTGCCGAGCCGAGACCTCAAGGACGGATGCTTGGTTCCTCGACCTGCCGGTGACGCCGATCGAGATCGCGAGGCTCAATGCCGAGAACAACGCGATGGTGATGAAGATCGCTGCGATCATCCATCGTCCCTGGTCTTCCAGGGGGCTGAAGACAGGGCCCTTGTGCATAGTTATCGCACCACGATGTCGCCGGACATACCCGCCATGAAGTGTCCGGCCATGTTGCAGAAGAACTGGTAGTGGCCGGGGGCAAGGTGGAGACGGAGATCGCGTACGCCGGCTGCAGCGGGCTCGAGGATCCCGGCGATAGCGCCCGCCAACGCTTCTTCGTTCACTGTCATGCCGTCGGTCCTGAGTGGCAGCCGCTTGCCTCTGTGCACGACGATGAGCTCGTGCCACTCTGGCCCTTCATTCTTGACGTGCAGTACAAGATCCCCGGAGGAGACGGACTTCGGCGCAGTGATCTGGAAATCTCGTTCGGTCACCTGGACTTTTTCGCCCGCGGCCGGCACCCGAGCCTGGCTGGGCGTGCATGCCACCGACAGGCCCGCCGCGGCCACAGCAAGCAACACAAGAACTGACGTCCGGAACGCCGGCACGGCCGCGCCCCTTCTCTTGACACCCATAGGTTTCACATCGGTCGCTGGGGGGCCCTCCTTGACCCGCGATGCGGACTCCGCCTCCGTTTCCCTGGCCCTGGCGGCACCGGATGCGAGACTCCGCCCCAGTTCCCAGCCCCAATCCACCCAGGGAAAGGGCGCTTGCGCTGACGCCCTCCTCTGCTCGGATCATGCCGGGGGGCGCCGATTCGACGACAGGAGGAGATGCAGATGCCTGACCGTGACGCGTCGCTCGTGGTCCGTGCGGGAACCACCTCTGATGCCGATGCGGTGGGGGCTTTGCTCCTCGAGTTGCAAGAGCACCACTTCCGTCTGCAACCTCGTAATCCTAGGTATCAGGTGCCGGCGGAGCGGTGGCTCGAGGTAGCTCGCGACGCCCTTCGGAATTCGGACGGGGAAGTCTTGATCGCAGAGGACGAACACGGCGTCGTGGGCTGTGCGGTACTTCGCTACGAAGGCAAGCCGTGGGGACTGGCTTGCCAGATCGAAACTCTCGTCGTGACGGCTGGCGGGCGCGGCCGGGGCGTGGGCGCTGGCCTCGTGACGGCCGGTGAAAGAAGAGCAGCACGCCGAGGGGCCGGCGGGATGCGGGTGGAGGTGGTGGTCGAGAACGAAGGGGGCCGCGCCTTCTACGAGCGCCTCGGGTACGACGCCCTGGCGCTTCGTTACGGCAAGCCGATCGAGGGAGGTGGCGGCGCTCGTTCGACGGAGGTTGCCGGCTAGACGCTAGGCGTGCACCGGGGTCTTGGCTGCATCGAGCACCTTCTGAGCGACATCGTGCGGCACCTCTTGGTAGTGGGAGAACTCCCACGAAAAAGTGCCTTTGCCGCCGGTCACCGATCTGAGGTCGGTGGCGTAGTGCGTAACTTCAGCGAAGGGCACCTTTGCTTTCACGATCTGACGGCCCCCTCCCAAAGTCTCGATGCCTTCGGGGATGCCCCGCCGCTTCTGCAGGTCGCCCATGATGTCTCCGGTGAACTCTTCGGGGACCATCACCTCGAGTGTCCACACGGGCTCGAGCAGCGTGATCCCCGCCTTGTCGATCGCGTCCTTCATCGCCCCGGCCCCCGCCAGCTGGAACGCCATGTCGGACGAGTCAACGGTGTGGTACTTGCCGTCGTAGAGCTCGACCTTCACGTCGATCATCGGGAAACCAGTGCCGGCTCCACTCTCCATCGCCGCGTGGACACCCTTTTCGACCGAGCCGACGAACTGGCTGGGGATCGCTCCGCCGAAGATCTTGTTGTCGAAGACGAAGCCTTCTCCGCGGGGCAGCGGCTCGACGCGCACGCTGCAGACGCCATATTGGCCGTGACCACCCGATTGCTTCACGTGACGACCCAAGGCCTCCGCCTTGCCGCGGAAGGTTGATCGGTAGGGGACCTTGAACGGAACCTCCGTTACCTCGACCCCGGACTTGCGCTTGAGGCGTTCGAGGGCCGCGTCCAAGTGCGCGTCCCCCATACCCCACAGGATCGTCTGATGCGTCTCGTCGCTGCGTGCAAGCCGAAGCGACGGATCTTCCTCGATGATCTTTTGCAATCCGATCATGAGCTTGTCCTCATCGCCCTTGGTCTTCGGTTCGATGGCCTTCGGAAGGAGAGGCTCCGGCGGCTCGATCCCGGCGAGCACGATCGGTGTGGACTTGTCGGCGAGGGTGTCACCAGTGACGGAGTGGTTCAGCTTGGCGACGGCTCCGATGTCCCCGGCGACGATCTCGCTCAACGGCTCTTGAGTCTTGCCACGCATGGTGAAAACGTGGCCCACGCGCTCGTCGACATTCTTGCTGGCATTGTGCAGCGAGGTTTCGCCTTTGAGGATGCCCGAGTAAACGCGAAAGAAGCTCACGCGTCCCACATAGGGATCGGTCATGGTCTTGAAGATGAGCGCGGACATCGGTACGTCCGGCTTGGACTCCCGAGCCTCGCCTTCAGCGCTCTCAACCGGCGGCCGGTCTAGCGGCGAGGGCCCTGCGGCAACTATGGCGTCGGCCAGGCGATCTACGCCGATCAGCTTGGTGGCTGCTCCTACCAGAACCGGGAAGACCCTTGCTTGCGCCAGTCCGTCGTGCAGGGCGTGGATGACCTCGGTGCGCTCGATCTCGCCTGATTCCAGGTAGCGCTCGAGCAGCTCGTCGTTCGTCTCCGCAACGGAGTCGAGGAGCGAGGTGCGAACCTCGTCCACGCGAGCCTGGCGGTCGGCCGGGATCGGCTCTTCGTTCGTCTTTCCTGCCGCGTCGTAAGACACCGCGCCAACGTCGATCACTGAGATGAGGCCCTTGAAGTCGTGCTCCCGGCCCAATGGGAGTGACAGAGGAGCGACGCCCATGCCGAACATGTCCCGGAGTTGATCGAGGGTGCGCCGGAAAGAAGCGTTCTCCCTGTCCAGCTTGTTCACGAAGATGATGCGCGGAAGGTCCAGCTCTTCCGCATACCGCCACGCGACCTGGGTCTGCACCTCGACGCCTTCGACAGCGGAGATGACGAACACAGCAAGATCGGCGACGCGCATGGCGGCCCGCATCTCGCCAACGAAGTCCGCGTAGCCAGGTGCATCGAGGATGTTGATCTTGTGCCCGTCCCACTCGACGGGGGCCAGAGCCGTCGATATCGTGATGCCCTTGCGGATCTCCTCCTCGTCGAAGTCGCACACTGTGTTGCCTTCGCCGATCTTCCCCAGCCGCGTGGTCGCCCCGGAGCAAAAGAGGAGCGCCTCGGCCAACGACGTCTTTCCCGAGCCACCGTGGCCGACCAGGACGATGTTCCGTAGGTTCTCGGTGGGGTAGCTCTTCACGCCGTCGCTCCTTTGGTGGGACTGACCGGTGAGCGGCAATCGTAGTGGCCTCCGGTAGCCCGCGCGTCGCGTCAGTAGGCTTGGGTCGGTGATCAATCAAAAGATCCGAGGCCTGTGGGATCAGCTGATGCGGCCTGTGGGCCGAATAGTTGCCCGCACCCATATAGACCCCAACGTCATCACGGTTCTCGGGGTTCTCATCCAGGCTTTCGGCTCCCTGGAGATCCTGAGGGGCCACCTCATTACTGCCGCCATCGCCACGCTTGTATCCGGTGCCGCCGACATCCTGGACGGTGCCGTCGCCAAGGCCCGGGGAGTCACCAGCAGGTTCGGCGCGCTCTTGGACTCCACCACCGACAGGCTCTCGGATGCACTCTTCTTCATCCCCGTGGCCTGGCTCTATGCCGTCACGCCGGATAAGTTGGGGCGCGAGCAACACTGGGTCGCCGCCCTCGCTCTTGCGGCTCTCGTCGCTGCATTCCTCGTGTCGTACATCAAGGCGCGCGCGGAAGCTCTCGGATACGAGTGCAATGTCGGCATCGCGGAGCGATTGGAGCGGTGGATCCTCATGGTGTTGGGTCTGTTTTTCGACGTCCTTCCGCTCGCCACGGCGATCCTCGCGGCAGTGTCATTCGTCACGGCGGTCCAGCGTTTGGTGCACGTTCATAAACAGACGATCAGTGCCTAGGGAGACCCGCCCTCAGAAAGAGGGCAAGCTGCTGCAGCTCGTGTATTACGGGTACGTCGCCGGCTCATTCATCGCCCGCGCCATCCCGGAAAGGCCGGCTTACGGGCTGGCGCACTTTGCCGGCGGGCTCTTGGCGAGGCGCCGTACCGACCGAAGGCGGAGCGTGGAACGCAACCTAGCGCGCGTTACCGGTGCCGCGATCGGATCTAGAAGACTCGATCGATCGGTAACCGAGGCCTACCGAAGTTATGCGCGCTATTGGCTCGAGACTTTTCGGCTGGTCAGAGAGACCCGAGAGTTCTTCCTCGAGAGGTTCCATGTGTTCGGCGAAGAACGGCTTGACGAGGTTCTCGGACGCGGCAAGGGGGCCGTTGTGGTCGTGAGCCATCTCGGCAATTGGGACGCGGGAGGAGCGTGGGTTGGGGCGAGCGGCAGGAGGCTGGTAACCGTTGCCGAGGTGCTACGGCCGCGGCGGATGTTCGACTTCTTCGCCGCCCACCGCGCCAAACTCGGGATGACCATTTTTCCTGCCGAAGCCGGGGTCACGCGCAAGCTCATCGCGTCCGTCGAGGACGGCGCCATCGTGGCCATCGTGGGGGACCGTGATCTCACCGGCAGGGGCTTGCAGGTAGAGCTCTTCGGGGCGCCAGCGACGCTTCCCGCGGGTCCGGCGTTTGTCGCCCTGCGGGCCGGCGTACCGCTGATCGTGGCAGGTATCTATGGGGTGAAGCGAGCGGACGGCCGGCGCGGCTGGGAAGCGCACATCGGCGAGATCATCGAGCTTCCCGACGTGGACGCTGCAGACGCGGTCGCGCAGCTGACCAAGCAGATCGCGGTAGAGCTCGAGCACTTCATCGCGATGCGACCCGAAGAGTGGCATGTCTTCCAACCGTTCTGGCCCCAAGACCGGGTTGAGGCGTGAGGGTTGCGATCGTTTGCCCCTATGCCTGGGACCGTCCGGGGGGAGTCCAATCGCACATCCGCTCGCTGGCCCACACGCTGGAGAGCCGTGGTCACGAGGTGGGAGTGTTCGCGCCCCGGTCGCTGCGGGGGAGGGGCGGGATCGACGCGGGTGCCGCCCACGAGGTGGCCTTTGTAGGCCGGGCCGTGGGCATCCCTGCCAACGGATCGATCGCGCCGATCTGCTTCGGTCCCGTCGCGGCCTACAGGATCCGGAAACAGTTGGCGAAGTTCGATCCTGACGTCGTGCACCTGCACGAACCTTTGATACCCAGCCTGTCGTTACTCGCGCTCTTGGCCACCCGCGCGCCGGCGGTCGGAACCTTCCATGCGGCCGCGCCTTCCAACCCTCTCTACCGGATCTTCAGGCGGGCGCTGGCACCCCTGATGCGGCGGCTCGCAGCGAGGTCCGCAGTCTCGGACGCGGCCGCGCGGCTCGTGTCTCGCTACTTTCCCGGAGAGCTCGACTCGACCCCTAACGGCATCAATGCAGCGCTCTTCGCAGCGGCGCAACCGATGGACCTTGGCCCCGGGCGCCACGTTCTGTTCCTCGGCCGTCTCGAGCCCCGCAAGGGGGCCGAGGTAGCGCTTCACGCGATGGCCGCGATCGGAGACCTCAGTGCATTTCTCATCGTCGCGGGAGAAGGGGGCCTGCGCACCGAGTTGCAGGCCACGGCCGAGGAACTGGGCTTGGACGTGAACTTCCTGGGCGTGGTCTCGGAAGGGGACAAGGCGAGGCTGCTCGCTTCGTGTGACGTCTTCTGCGCGCCCAACCTGGGCGGTGAATCCTTCGGCATCGTGTTGGTCGAGGCGATGGCGAGCGGATGCGCCATCGTCTGCTCGGACCTGGACGAATTCAGAGCGGTTGCGGCAGATGCTGCGGTTTTCGCCCGGGTGGGCGACAGCGGGTCTGTAGCCGAGGCGCTGCGTTCGGTGTTGACCGATCCCCGCCGGGCGGAAGAGCTGGAAGACAGAGCGGGCGCTCGGGGCGCGCTCTTCGACTGGGTTCACATCGTTCCCGAGGTCGAGGCGATCTACGAACGAGCCGCGGCGATGAGACGGTGACTGCGAAGAGAGCTACAGAACCGTCGCTTCTGTAGCAAGGCGGAACCTCTCACGCGACCGTTTGCTTCTCCAACACGTAAGAGCCGATCACCAGAGCGTCTATGCCCGTGGCGAAATAAGTGCGCAGCGTGTCTTCCGGAGAGCACACGATGGGCTCACCTTTGTCGTTGAACGAAGTGTTCAGGACCATAGGGACGCCCATTCGTCTGAAGAAGCCCTCGATCAGCTTGCGGTACGCGGGATTGTTCGCCTCCGCGACCGTCTGGAGGCGCCCGGTACCGTCGACGTGGTTCACCGCGGGGACCTGACCGCGTGCTCCATCTCGAATGTGCGTGGCTTGCCCGTGGCTGCGTGCCAGACGTGCAGCGCTGCACCGAGCGCGTTACCCGCGTCGCCCACCGCCGGTTGCATGAAGACATCGTCGAATGGGCCATCCTTGAGCAGGCGGGCGTTCATGACCGAATGTAGGGCTACGCCTCCGCTCAAACACATCGGGACCGACCGGCCCCATCTCCGTCCAGCGGCCGACGCCACGTGCAGTACGGTTTCCTCGGTTATGGCCTAGATGGCGAAGGCGATGTCTTCGTGGACCTCGGTTAGGGGAGCGCCGGCCGAACGCGGCGCCCCGAAGCGGTCGGTGAATCGTTTCGACACTGGCTTTCGCTCGATGCGCCAACCAGCCCATGAGAGATCTATACGGAACCCCCCGTCGTCATGCAGCTGCACCATCCTGCGGAAGTCCTCGAGGTGCGTGGGGCGGCCGAAGGAGGCCAGCGCCATCACTTTCCCCTCGTCCCAATTCGGCGTGAACCCGAGCCACCACGTGACCGCGGTGTAGAGCTCGCCGAGCGAGTGGGGATTGTGCACCTTAAGCACTGGTTTTCAGCTTCGACCCTTCGGACCTGTAAACCGCGGTCGACAGGTAATCACCACCGCGGTCGATCGTAAGGGTGATGGCTCGGTCGTAGGGGGAAGTCAAGAACGACGAAGCTGCGTGGCAGAGATGGTGCTCAACGAGACGGATGCGACCCCTGTATCCCCATCGTTGCCGGAAGCGAAGCACCTTGAGGATGTGGCGCAGATCGGCGTAGGTCTGTTTGGCCCAATGAAATGACGAGCGGGGCAAACGCGGCAGCACGCCGTAGGCGAGCGCTCGCGAGTAATCAAGCCCGGGTCTGTAGTCGAACGCAACGACGTCCATGTCGTTGATGGTGAGGTTTGCCTCCTGCAGGCACCAGCCGATAGCGAGATCTGGAAACGACCAGGTGTGTTTGTCGCGATTGAGCCGCTCTTCTTCCACGAACGCAACGAGCCGCCCATCGATAACCAGAGCCGCGGCGGTGTCGTGCCGCAAGAGAACTGACGCCGAGGATCTTCATCGCGGCCGGGCATCCTTACGGTTGCGGTCCGCGCCTATCCTGCCGTTCATGACCTCCCAGAACCTGCAACCGTTTGAGGCTACGGAGTGGATGCCGGCGGCCGATTCCTCGAGCGCCGCTTCGTTGCTGAGGATCGCCTGGGGGATCCCCGTGATCCTCGCAGGAGCTGCGGGTTGGATCGCCGGGGGGCTCGCGTGGAGCACGACGGCAGCTGCGGCAGTGGCGATAGCGCTGTGGGGTTGGGTGCGCCTTCAGGGCAGGCTCGTCCTGCGATCGCTAAACGCGGTCAGGCTTCGTCCCGAGCAAGCGCCCCGTCTGTTCAATATCGCGGAGGGCCTGGCCGGCCGTACCGGCGGCCGGGTTCCGGCCATGTGGCTGATCCCCGGCGATGGTCCGAACGCACTCGTCTGCTGGGCCGGGGGCCCAGCCCTGGCAGTGAGCCAGAGCTTGCTCGACGGATACACCCGCACGGAGCTGGAGGCCGTCGTGGCGCATTGCTTCGTGCGGCTGCCCCACTCCGCGGCTCGGTCGGAAGCCCTCGCCCTCGGGCGCCTCGGGATCGCGATCGCGGCTTCTGATGGGCTTTCAGCGGATGCCGCGGCGGCCGCTCTGACTCGTTACCCACCTGCACTCGCGAGTGCGATCGCTAAGGCACAGCCCCGCTCGGATCGTTTCGCGCTTCTGTGGTTCGTTTCAAGCCGCTCCGCACAGGCGGATCCGCAGTCGCGAGCCGAGATGCTGCTCGATCTCTGAGCGCGATCAATTCCGCGTTTCTCTCAGCTACCTCTGCTAACGTCATCTCGCCTCCCCACGAGGTGCCTGCGCGCTCGGGATCGGTTGCGCGCAAGGCCGACATTTCCATCGAGACCTGCGAGTAGGAGAGCCGCGCCAGTGACGCAGAGGGGAAAGGTCGTTACAGCGATGGCGGTCGGCGTCGTCGTGTTCGCGATTGCGATCTTCGTGCTGATCGGCGGACGTGCGGCCATCAGCGGGCTTCCCGGTATCGGGAGGTTGGTGCATAAGCCTGCGACCTGCGCCCTTACGGGACGGAAGCCGAAGAGTCCCGATCTGGTCACACGGCCGGCTGTCGCCGTGAAGGTAGAAAACAACCCTCTCGCGTACCCCCTCTCGGGCCTCGAGAAAGCGGATCTGGTGTTCGAAGAAGAAGTTGAAGGCGGGCTTTCTCGATTCATGGCCATCTACGACTGCTCGGACGCCACCAAAGTCGGTCCCGTGAGAAGCGCCCGCGAGGTCGATCCGGACATCATGAAGCCCGTCACCAGGATCCTGGCCGACGCCGGCAGCAACGCGATCGTGGACAAGATCCTCGCCAAAGCCAACGTGACTGTGATCGACGAATTGACTGCCGGAAGCGCGATGCGCCGCGTTCCGCGTCCGGGCATCAGTTCCGAGCACACGCTGTACGCGAACACGATCGCCCTTCGCAAGTTGGGTAAGAAGCACTTCGACCGGCCTCCTCCAGACAACATCTTCAAGTTCGGTGATCTGCAGAAAGGTGCGTCTCAAAAGGCGAGCTCCATAACCATCAACTTCAGCACCGGCAACATTGCCGGATACAAGTGGGCCAAGGGGCGGTGGCAACGCTTGCAGGGAGGGTCGCCGATGATGGCCGAGTCAGGACACCAGATCGCCGTGGACAACGTGCTGATCGAAGAGCACCGCGTCGATTACTCCAAGAAGATCGTGGACGTTCTCGGGAACCCATCCACCAAGATCGTCGACGTGATCGGTTCTGGCCGGGCCGTGCTGTTCCGTGATGGAAGAGCGATAAAGGGCAGATGGACCCGCAAGTCTGTTGCCGAACCGGTGCACTTCGCAACGAAGTCGGGTGACGAGATGCAACTGAAGCCGGGGACGGTCTGGGTCGAGCTGGTGCCGGGCAGCAAGGGCGACGTGAAGGGATCGTTCAGCTTTGCGAAGTAGCCGCTGTCTCATCACCGCGCTACTGGCGCCCGTCCTGCTGCTCTCCGCATGCAGCTCGAGCACCAAACCGGTGGCGGGTGTGTCCCCCACGCCCCGCGCCAGTCAGTCGGCGCGGGTTCCGACCAAATGCCCTCTGACCGGTCGCTCTCCCAAGAAGGGCGTTGATCTTCGCCGGCCTGCGATCGCAGTAAAGATCGAGAATTCGACGGAAGCTCGTCCACAGAGCGGGCTCGACCACGCCGATGTGGTTTTCGAGGAGCTGGTAGAAGGTGGCATCACTCGCTTCGCGGCGATCTTCCAGTGTGACAGCGTCACGAAGGCGGGACCCGTTCGCAGCGCCCGATTCGATGATCCCGACTTCATCAAACCGGTGACGCAGGGCCTCGCCTTCGCCGGAGCAAATGCGATCGTCACAAAGTCGCTGACGAAGCACCACATGAAACTGTTCACCGATTTCAACGATTCACAAGCCCTTTACCGTGTACCGCCGGGCAACACCAGCGACCACTCGCTGTTCGCGAACGTCAAGCTGCTGTTGAAGCAAGCAGCCCAGCAGCATGTGCGAGCTCCCGCCACCGACCTGTTCCACTTCGGGCCCCCTTCCGCTCCTCCCAAGAAAGCGACGAGCGTTGGACTGAAGTTCGAAGACTCCAGCGTTGCCGAACCCATCCGGTGGCGGTGGCGGGGGGGCATCTGGAAGCGTTATGAGAGCGGACAGCCGTTCATGTCTGCCGATGGACACCAGATCGCGGCCCCCAACGTGCTGATCCAGAGGGTGAACGTCAAACTGTCCACCCAGTTGGTAGATGTTGCCGGGAACCCCTCACCGCGCATCACTTTCTCAGGTAAGGGTCGCGCATTGCTGCTTCGCAATGGCGGAGTTGTGAAAGGGCAATGGAAGCGGCGCAACCACCGGTTCATCTACCTCACCTCCGGCGGCAAGGTCATGAGGTTCGCACGGGGACCGATCTGGATCGAGTTGGTGCCGTCCAGCAAGGGTGCGATCAAAGGCACCGTCAGCTTCTAGCAGGCCGCAGCGGACTCCGAGGTCCCTTCCGGCCCAATTACACTGGGCCTGTCAGCCCTGGCCCCACTTAAGGAGTGATCGCATGGCCGACTCTTCGTTGCACGAAACAGGAAGCCAGCGCGTGAAGCGCGGCCTCGCCGAGATGCTCAAGGGCGGCGTCATCATGGATGTCACCTCGGCAAAGCAGGCCAAGATCGCCGAAGAGGCGGGTGCCGTCGCAGTCATGGCGCTCGAACGCGTCCCCGCGGACATCCGCGCCGAGGGTGGTGTCGTCCGGATGGCCGACCCCGAGAAGGTGGCAGAGATCATCGAAACCGTATCGATCCCAGTGATGGCGAAGTGCCGCATCGGCCACTTCGTCGAGGCTCAAGTGCTCCAGGTCCTGGGCGTCGACTACATCGATGAATCGGAGGTTCTGACCCCGGCGGATGAAGCGAATCATGTCAACAAGTGGGACTTCAACGTGCCCTTCGTGTGCGGCGCGACGAACCTGGGCGAAGCCCTTCGCCGGATCGGGGAGGGGGCTGCGATGATCCGCTCGAAAGGCGAGGCCGGCACCGGCAATGTCGTTGAGGCGGTCCGTCACATGCGGTCGATCACTTCTTCGACGCGCCGTTTGGCCGGGATGGGGGCCGAAGAGTTGATGGCCGCCGCTAAAGAGCTCGGCGCACCGTATGAGCTGGTGCGCGAAGTGGCCCAGACCGGAACGCTGCCGGTGGTGCTGTTCACTGCAGGTGGCATCGCAACGCCCGCTGATGCTGCGCTCATGATGCAGCTTGGCGCCGACGGTGTGTTCGTAGGCTCGGGCATCTTCAAGTCGGGGGATCCCGCGGAGCGGGCGCGTGCCATCGTCGAGGCGACCACGTACTTCAACGATCCCGACATCATCTCGAAGGTCTCACACGGGCTCGGCGAAGCGATGGTCGGCATTAACGTTGCCGATATCCCGGAAGATCAGCGTCTGGCCACGCGCGGCTGGTGACCTTCGTGGGGTTGGTTGCATGAAGGTTGGCGTTCTGGCTCTGCAAGGCGATGTACGCGAGCACGCGCGAGCCCTCGAAGCTGCCGGCGCGGCCCCCGTCGCGGTGAGGGATCGGAGCGAGCTTGACTCCGTCGACGGCCTGATCATCCCCGGCGGTGAATCGACAACCATCGGAAAGCTTCTGGTTCGCTTCGGGCTCCTCGATCCTTTGAAAGAAAGGCTCGCCAAAGGCATGCCGGTCTACGGCACCTGCGCAGGATTGATCCTCATGGCCGACAAAGTGGTCGGCAAGCAAGATGCTCCGCACCGCATCGGTGCGCTCGACGTCGACGTTCGCCGCAACGGTTACGGGCGTCAGACCGAGTCGTTCGAAACCGACCTCGACATCGCGGGCCTCGACGCGCCTTTCCGGGCGGTCTTCATCCGCGCCCCCGTGATCGAACGATCGGGTGACGACGTGTCGGTCATCGCCACGTGCGATGGCCATCCTGTGCTCGTTTCGCAGGGACGGCTGCTGGCGTCGAGCTTCCATCCCGAGATGACGGGTGACCCTAGGATCCACGAGATGTTCGTCGACATGGTGCGAGGCTGATGTCCGGTCACTCGAAGTGGGCGACGATCAAGCGCAAGAAGGGCGCGCAGGACACTCAGCGTTCGAAGCTGTGGGCCAAGCTGCTTCGCTACGTCGAGGTGGCGGCCAGGCAGGGCGGCGGGAATATCGAGGGCAATCCCACCCTGGCTGCGGCGGTCGAGAAGGCCAAAGCGAACTCTGTCCCCAACGACAACATCCAGCGAGCCATCAAGCGGGGTACCGGTGACCTCGAGGGGGAGGCCTACGAGGAGGTCACCTATGAGGGCTACGGCCCGGGTGGTGTCGCCGTTCTCGTCGAGTGCCTGACTAACAACCGGAATCGCACCGCGCAGGACGTTCGCAGCACCTTCAATGGCAAAGGCGGCAAGCTTGCTGAGCCCGGAGCGGTGGCGTGGATGTTCGATCAGAAAGGCGTGATCCTGATCGACGCAGCCTCCGCCTCTGAAGACTCTGTATTTCTCGCCGCAGCAGATGCCGGAGCGGAGGACATACGTCCTTCGGAGGAATCGATCGAGGTGGTGACGCCCCCCGCGTCGCTGGCAGCTGTCGTGGAGGCGTTGAAGGACGGCGGCATCCAGCCCGAATCGCACGACATCACCCGCATCCCGAGATCGACGATCGAGGTCGAGGGCTCCGACGCCAAGAAGATCCTCGACCTCGTCGACACGCTAGAAGAGCTCGACGACGTGCAGGAGGTCTACGCGAACTTCGACATCTCGGACGAGGTTCTGTCGTCGGTGGCGTCCTGAGGCCTTAACCGGGCCGGCAGCACCGTGCCCAGGCATCTAGGGGCAGGGTGACACCCAGACAACAGAAACTTGTCCGCCTTTGTAGCGCGTCTTCTCGACACGGTAGTTCTTGGACATCCACGCCGGCACCGAGCCTCCCGGGATGGTCACGACGTTCACTTTCCAGTGATGCGCCACGGCTTCCCAGCGCTTCCGCCCTCGCGGTGCCAGCAGCACGTTCAGCGCCGCGACCCGCTGTTTCGTCGTGGGGATGCGGTGGTAGATGCCGATGAAGCGGATGTGCGCGGAGTTCGCCCACACCTTCTTAGTCCACCGATAGAGGATGAGGCGGTAGCCAGAGAAGGCGAACACCTGGTGGCTCCAATCAGGCGTCGTTGCCGCAACGCACCGCATCCCGGGGGCCGGCGACAGCAGGTTGAGCATCGATCGCTGACCGGTGAGGGCGCGCGTCACCTCCTCGGGATCTTGTTTCGCGGACGGTAACGCGACACTTGCAAGAAGCGGCGACGGTACGCACAGAGCCACGACCACCGCGGCAAGAACGACGGCCACCATGCGCGATCGTTCGATCACCCAGCCGGCGAGCCGGGTTGCCCCGACGGCGGCCAGAAGCGCTATCGGCAGGTACATAAGTGGCCAATATCTGTGCTCCCGACCCAGAGTGCTGAACCCTTTCGACAAGAGCAGCGGCACCACGTGGGTAAGCGCGAGCAATCCCGCGACGACGACCATCATGCACAGAACGACACGTGCGCCCACATCACCGCGGACGACGGGCAGCCACACGACCAATCCCACGATCGCGAAGATCGCCGCGGGCCCCCATGCCCCGAGAAAGGCGGCGGCAGGAAGGATGACCGGACTGTTGGCGCTGCCGGTGATGCCGCCGAGAGTGAAGAGGTTGTAAGTGAGCGGCCCGAGCCACAGGCTCCACAGTCCGAGACTCGGGATCAGCAGCGCAGCTGCAACCGCCCACCGGCTGTGACCTCCTTGCGGGGTCTCATCCGTTGGGCGTGCGGGTTCAGGTCTATTGCGCGCCGCCCGTCGCGCGCGCGTGATCGGTGGGAGCAGCACGAGCAGGCCGGCCGTTCCGAGGCCCGCGAACATCGACTCGCCGGTGGAGAGACCGATCATCCCGAGCACCGCCCCCGCCCCGGCCAGGGCCCAGAGGCTTCTCTTTCGGAATCCGATGATCGTTAACAGCAAGAAGGCCGGCAGAAGAGCGAACCCGATGTCGCGGGGAAATGTGGGGGCGAGGTTGTTGAAAGACATGCTGTAGGAGCGCACGAACAACATGTCCCCCCACCGGCGAACCGCGGCGGCGCCTCCCTTTCCCCGAGGATTCACCACGACCGCAGCACCTTTGTGGACCAGGTAGCCAAAGCCGCCGGATAGTCCGCCGAAGAGCGCAGCAGCGGCGGCGCCATACCAGCGGCGGGTGAGCTCCCATCCGAGCGCGAACAAGGTTAGGACGCCACCGATCACTTGGAGGAAGAAAACGGAGTCGAACGCGTCTTGAGCTCGCCCGCCGGGCATGAACGAGGCGGTTGTCGCGAGCAGCGCGTGGTACATCCATGGGTAATCGTTGGGGATGGCGCCTGTAACCGTTCCGTGCGGAAGGGTCTCTCCGTTTATGAGCTCGTTCGCGAGCCCCGCGTGGAAGTCAGAGTCCCACGCGTGGTCGAGCGGCAGGAGGTGCAACGTGGGCCAGCCCCAGAGCAGCACGGCAGCGACCGCCACTACCGCCATGGCGATCACGGGGGCCGCTCCCAGAGGTTCGACGCTGCGCCGGCTCCGGATGATGGTGCAGACGACCGCTCCGGCGCTGAGCGCGGCCACTAGCCCACGCGTTACCCACGGCTCCGAGAAAACTCGGCCCCCGGTCGCAACGTGCACCCCGAGCAATACGAGGACCATCGCAACTGCAGCGGGGAAGGCGAGCCCCACCCGAATCACAACGGCAAGGTGTCTGGCACCGGTGAAGCCGTCCACAAGCAGGTAGCCGACGGCGAGGAACAGCAGCGCCACGAGCAGACCCGAGGCAGCAGCCACCTGCGGTGAAGCCGGTGGCGGGAGCATGGCGGCAGAATAGGACAGCTCCGGCGGATATCCCGGCGCCCGGGAAAGCCGCGGATGTGTCGGTGTGCTCCGCTACTGTGGCTTCGAACAAGCGTTCGCCCCAAAGGAGTGTCTCAGTGCGAGTTATCGGGATCGACCCGGGCTTCGCCACGACTGGCTACGGCGTAGTCGAGCGTAGCGAGGGCCGGCTGGCGGCGATCGACCACGGCGCCATCCGCACGTCCGCGGATGCTCCCCACGCCCAGCGGCTGGGCAGCCTCCAGGTTGCGATCTCAGATCTGCTCGCCCGTCACGCCCCCGACGCCGTCACCGTCGAACGCCTCTTCTTCAATGTCAACGTTCGCACGGCCATGGCCGTCGGCCAGGCTTCGGGCGTTGCCCTCGCTACCGCGGCCGCGCATGGGCTGTCGGTCTTCGAGTACACACCACTCGAGGTGAAGCAATCCGTGGTCGGCGTGGGCAACGCGAGCAAGCATCAAGTGGCTGTGATGGTGGCCTCGTTGCTGGCCCTGGAGTCCCCACCCGCGCCCGCAGATGCTGCCGACGCGTGTGCGCTAGCCATCTGTCATCTGGTGCGCGCCCGTCTCACCGCCGCGATCGGGCGGGCGGCCAGGTGATCGGATTTCTGGAGGGCAGCCTCGCGGGAAAGACCACCGATGGGTGCTTGCTGAACGTGGCAGGCGTCGGTTACAGGCTCACGTGCTCTACGACCACCATGGCGGCGCTCCCTCCGGACGGCCACACCTGCCGCCTGTGGACACACCTTCATGTCCGTGAGGACGCCCTCTCCCTGTTCGGCTTCGAGAGCGAGAGCGAACAGCGGATGTTCGAGGCCCTTCTAGGTGTCGCGGGGGTCGGTCCCAAAGTTGCCGTGCAGGTGTGCTCGGCCTTCTCCGCCGAGTCATTCCGCCGATCGCTCGTAGCGCAGGACACGGCGTCGATCGCTTCGGTTCCCGGCATCGGCAAAAAGACCGCGGAGAGGATCCTTCTCGAGCTCAAAGACAAGCTCGGCACCTCCGAGCTCGAGGTGGCTCCCGGCACCGGAGACGTGCTGACAAAAGCGCGCTCGGCGCTCGAGAATCTGGGCTACTCCTCCGGGGAAGTGCGGCTTGCACTAAGCCAGGTCGACAGCTCCTCGGACGCGACCATCGAAGCAGTCATCAAGGCAGCGTTGCAGGTGCTCGCATGAGCGAGGAGATGCTCGCCGGAAGCGTCGATGGGATCGACCTCGAGACCGAGGTCACGCTGCGTCCGCGGACACTCGATGAGTTCGTGGGCCAGGATGCCGTGAAGGAGAACCTAAGGATCGTGCTCGAGGCCGCCCGTGAGAGACAAGAGGCAGCAGGGCACGTCTTGCTGAGCGGGCCCCCGGGCCTCGGCAAGACAAGTCTGTCGCACGTGATCGCTCACGAGATGGGGGCAAGCATCCGGCCGACATCTGGTCCCGCTCTCGAGCGCGCCGGAGATCTCGCGGCGATCCTCACGAATCTCGAGAATGGCGATGTTCTGTTCATAGACGAGATCCACCGCCTTCCGCGCGTCGTAGAGGAGGTCCTCTATCCGGCGATGGAGGACTTCCAGCTTGATCTCGTCATTGGCAAAGGCCCCAGCGCCCAGACGATCAGGCTGGACCTTCCGCGTTTCACCCTCGTCGGGGCCACGACGCGCGCCGGGCTCATCACGGGGCCTTTACGGAGCCGGTTCGATCTTGCCGAGAAACTCGACCCTTACCCCGAAGATGATCTCCAGTTCATCATCAGGCGCTCGGCTCGCATCCTTGGGGTCGTGATAGACGATGACGGCACGTTCGAAGTGGCCCGCCGATCGCGTGGCACGCCGCGCATCGCGAATCGACTGTTGCGGCGGGTCCGCGATTTCGCGCAGGTGCGCGCCGACGGGGTCATCGACGGCGAGGTGGCGCGGCGCGCCCTCGAGGTCTTCGGCGTCGACGCTCTTGGCCTGGACAAGGTGGACTGCGCGATCCTCGAAGCGATAGTGAGCCGTTTTGGAGGTGGGCCGGTGGGACTGTCCACGCTCGCAATCGCGGTGGGCGAGGAGGCGGATACGATCGAGGACGTCTACGAGCCTTTCCTCATGCAGATCGGCTTCCTTCGCCGCACTCCCCGGGGCCGCGTCGCTACAGGATCGGCCTTCGCGCATCTCAACATCACGCCCCCACCCAGCGTGGAGACTTTGTTCGGCTCATAGCCGGCAACCCACCGGCCGGTGAGTATCCGAGGGGCCGGTGTCAGTATCTCGTCGTGGCCGACATCCTGATGGAGACCATCTCGAGATGGTGAAGAGAACCCGGCGCGGGGCAGCGCTTGCTGCGGGAGCGGCTGTTATCGCTACCGTTGGCGTTTCTTTCTACTTCTTTTCCTCCAACACCGGCGAGAGTATTCAGCGACGGTCCCAGAGGCCCAACATCCTCATCATCGTCACGGACGACCAGCGCGGCGGCCTGGGAGTCATGCCGAAAACGCGTCGCATCTTCCAACATGGGGGAACGGATTTCAGCAATGCCTTCGTGAGCGATCCCTTGTGCTGTCCCTCACGCGCCTCGATCTTCACAGGTAGCTATCCGCATAACCATCACGTTGAGACCGAGGAGCAAGCTGCCAACCTCGTACAAGCTTCAACGATCCAACGCTATCTCCACGACGATGGCTACGAGACGGGGATCTTTGGAAAATATCTGAACTCGTGGAATATCAAGAAACGTCCGCCGTACTTCGATCGTTGGTCGATCTTTACGCTTAGTAAGTACGGCTATCTCAATACACCGTGGAACGCCAACGGCAAGGTCAGCAGAATCCCTACCTATTCCACAACCTATATCTCCCAGCAGGCGCGATCGTTCCTGCGGTCGACCTCCACCGGAGGCGGTCACAAACCTTGGTTCCTCTATCTAGCTCCGGCAGCTCCGCACTTTCCGTACACGCCTGCGGAGAAGTACGCGCATGCCACGGTCCCAAAGTGGTCGGGTGACCCGGCGACGAGCGAGCGCGACAGATCCGATAAGCCGCCCTTCGTGGTGGCAAAGAGGAACGTCACGCTTCGGATGGGCAAAGCCATCAGGCGAAAGCAATTCAGGACGTTGATGTCGGTGGACGACATGGTGGGGGAAGTCTTCCGCCAGCTGAGCCGGCTCCATGAGGCGAGCAATACGCTCGCTTTCTTCACCTCCGATAATGGTTACCTCTGGGGAGAGCACGGCGTGGGGGGAAAGGACTTTCCCTACACAGAGTCGATCCAGGTGCCGCTGCTCGAGCGTTGGCCCGGACATGTCCCTGCAGCGACCGCCG
Organism: Actinomycetota bacterium; assembly: GCA_034667545.1. Taxonomy (GTDB): domain Bacteria; phylum Actinomycetota; class CADDZG01; order CADDZG01; family WHSQ01; genus DATAPE01. Next base: position 463 of record JAXDJR010000177.1, on the reverse strand, counting down.
ATCCACACTTCGTGAGCAATGTTGATATCGCGCCTACGATCTTGAACGCCGCCGGGCTCCGGGCCGACTCGCGTTACCCAATGGACGGCCGTTCGCTGCTGGATCAGACCGCGGCGCGCAAGAGGCTCTACGCCGAGTACTTCAAGGATCCGAAATTCCCTAGGGTGCTGTCCTGGGCATCACTGCGAACTCGCAGCTACCAGTACATCGAGTACTACCAGGGAACGAATGTAGTGTTTCGCGAGTATTACAACTTGAAAACCGACCCCTGGGAGCTGAACAACGTACTCGCCGATGGCGACCCAAAGAACGACGGTCACGCCGGCCGGGCCGCGATCTTGCTCCGACGGGCGCGCGCTTGTCAGGGCGCGACCTGCCCCTAGAGCGTGATGATGCTCCGGCGCAGCTTGGTCCTGCTCGCTTGTGTCGCGATGCTGGCCTGCTCGACGAGAACGAACATCGA
>JAXDJR010000176.1:0-2935 GCA_034667545.1 Actinomycetota bacterium | reverse complement strand
GTCGGGTGAAGGTGTAGTCGTCGCCGTCCCGTTCGAAGTCCATGCCCGTTTCCTTGCCTCGGGTCTCGATAAACGTTCTGACCGCGTCGATGCGCTCTTCCGGAAACTCGCCCGGCCACATCCATTTTGAGAGCCGGCTCTTCGATTCGATCACACGGAGATCCGCTACCTCGAGGCCCGCCGCTTGCACTAGAACGTGGAAGGCCGACGGGGGCCGGGATGCGGCGTGAGACGGGTCCCGGATGGTTTCTAGCTCGGTCATGGCGACGGCTTCCTCGAAGCGCTCGGGCGCCACCTGGTCGACGATGAGCACAGCGCCGTCCGTGGTCACCACGCGTCGCATCTCGTTGAGGACCGGAAGGGGCTCCCAAACGTGGTGAAGCATCTGAGCTGTGGTCGCGAGGTCGATCGAGTTCGATCGCAGCGGGAGACGGGTGCCCTCTGCAAGGACAGCGGTCATCCGAGGATGATCCTTGCGGCCCTGCTGAAGCATCGCAGGGGTGATGTCGATCGCAACCAACGCGGCCGCGACGTGCTCGAACAGGCTGAGGAAGTGCCCAGTGCCGGCCCCCACCTCGAGCACGACAGAGCCCTTGCCCACTCCTGAGAAGGCAACGGCATCCAGATCGTCGAAGCGCCCTTTGGTGCGTCCCGCGAAACCGGGGGCCGCGCGCGTGAATTCTTCGACGACTCCTGGCCGGGGAACGTCCTCAGGCAACGGCGGTCGCTGCGACCGTCGCGCTGATGATCCCGCCGCCGATCAGCTCGTCCGGAGCGGACGCGTCGTAGAACGCTGCGGACTGGCCGGGAGCGACGGCTTCGACGGGGTCGTGATAGCGAACGACAGCGCGGCTGCGGCCCTGTGGGTGCAGGATTCCGGGCGCCACTTCCCCGTGGGCGCGGTGCTGGATGAAGACCTCGATCCCCGCCTCCGGAATCTCTGCCTCAAAAACCACCTCGTCGACGGTCAGCTCGGACACTGTCAGCTCGTCGCGCGGGCCCACGACCACGGCGTTGGCGTGAGCGTCCACTTCGGTAACGAATAACGGGACCCCAACGGAGATACCCAGACCCTTGCGCTGGCCGACGGTATAGCGGCCGATCCCTCGGTGCTCGCCGAGCACACGGCCCCCGGAGTCGACGATCGGCCCGGGTCGCGCCGCGGCAGGCATCTTCTCGCCCACATACGCGTCGAGATCGCCCGCCGGGACGAAGCAGATCTCCTGTGAATCCGGTTTAGTGGCCGTGCGAAGCCCCAGCTCCGTCGCGATCCGGCGGGTTTCAGCTTTGTCGTGCTCCCCAACGGGGAAACAGCTACGAGCGAGCTCGTGCTGGGTCAGCATCCACAAGACGTAGGACTGATCCTTGCGCTCGTCGCGGCCCCGCAGCAGGCGGAAGCGCCCATCCCTCTGCTCCACGCGCGCGTAGTGGCCCGTCGCTAGGACATCCGCCCCCAGCGCCATGGCGCGTTCGAACAGCGCGTCGAACTTGACCCACTGATTGCAGCGCACGCAGGGATTGGGAGTCTTGCCCGTTGCATAGGCATGGTGGAAGTCCTTCACCACCGAGTCTTCAAACCGGTCTGCGAGGTTCAGTACGTAGAAGGGGATGTCCAGGACGTCGGCAACGCGGCGGGCGTCTTCCGCGGCGCCCACATTGCAACAGCCGGAAGCGGTGTTGGCAGATTCGCCACGCCACAGCTTGAGCATGATCCCGGTCACGTCAAAGCCGTCTGCCACCAGCGTGGCGGCAGCCACCGAGGAGTCGACCCCGCCGGACATGGCGACGACAGCCTTACGGCGCGTCATGCCGCCACGTTGCGGGCTTGCGCCACGATGCCCTCGAACACCTCCAGCACCGCGTCGACGTCAGAGTCGGTGGAACGCCGGCCAAAAGTGAACCGGAGGCTTCCCTGGGCGAGTGCCCGGGCCACTCCGATTGCGAGCAAAACGTGCGACGGATCGATCGCCCCCGATGCGCAAGCCGAGCCCGATGAACACGCGATCCCTGCCTGGTCCAAGAGCAACAGCAGTATCTGGCCCTCGGCCCGAGGGATGCACACGTTGAGGTTCCCAGCCACGCGGCGGTCGAGGTCGCCGTTGACGACCGCGTCGGGAACCGCGTTCCGGATGCCGGCCAGGAGCCGGTCGCGCAGCTTGCGCACGCGTTCCTGCTTCTCATCAACCTCCTTGGCTGCGATCTCCGCAGCCACCCCAAAACCCGCGATGCCTGGGACGTTCAGCGTTCCCGACCGCAACCCCCTTTCCTGGCCCCCGCCGTGAGTGACCGGCTCGAGCGGGACGCCGGAGCGAACGAACAAAGCCCCCACGCCTTTCGGGCCCCCCACCTTGTGCGCGGAGAAGGCCGCGAGGTCCACGCCCGAGAGGTCCACATCGATAGCAAGGTTCCCAAGTGCTTGCACCGCGTCCGTGTGAACCAGCGCGTTCGGGTTAACGGACTTGACCGCGTCAACGATCTCGGCCATCGGCTGGATCGTGCCGATCTCGTTGTTCACGGTCATCACCGACACCAGCACCGTGCTCTTCTTTGTGGCGGAAGCCACTGCTCGCGGATCGACGACACCGCTGAGGCCGACAGCCACCCTCGTGACCTCGAAACCCTGGCCGGTCAGCCATTCAGCAGGGCCAAGAACGCCGTGGTGCTCGAAGGTCGTTGTCACGATGTGATTTCCGTTGCCCCGCAGCTTGTGGGCGGCACCCTTTATGGCCAGGTTGTCGGCATCGGTTCCGCCGCCGGTGAAGACGACCTCCGCCGGGCTGGCGCCTATGGCGCTGGCGACCCGGTCCCTCGCGTCCTCGACCGCCTCCTTGGCCCTCCTTCCCGCGCCGTGGACCGAGGACGGATTGCCGTAGTCGTCCTCGAGGAACGGCAGCATCGCGTCCCTGACCTCGGGCAGGACCGGTGTGGTTGCGGA
>JAXDJR010000175.1:0-42768 GCA_034667545.1 Actinomycetota bacterium | reverse complement strand
AAGTGTTCCCGGAGCTGGCTGGGAACGCCTGCGACGAACGTGGCCTGCGGTCTGAAGCCGTAGTCGAGCTCATATTCTTCCCCGCCCTCTGAAGGAAAACGTTAGCGCACTAAAGCGACCTATGTTGCGGCTCACGCCGACCCCCGCGCACATCGTCGGAGCGTACCGATGACGCTTCTTCCGGAGCGCGGAATCATGAGCACCCCGGGCAATGATATCCGTCCAATCGATCAATCCGAGATTGACAGACCAAGCGGCCGATCGGTCGTTCTGCTCGCGGACGCAATGCGTTCAGACGATAGACGCGGGCGGAGAGCGGCATTCGTCGCGATCGCGGCGACAGAGTTAGCGACCCAGCCACACCACGCGTGGCTCGACCGAGATATCAGCTAGTGGACCTCCGGGCCATCTCTTCTCAACCCGACTCGTCCTCGTCAAGACGCCATTGCTCTGATCGTCAAGGCTTCAAGAGGACCTTTACGGTCTCGTCCTCTTTCTTCTGGAAGCTCTCGTAGGCCTGGGGCGCTTCTGCCAGCGGAACGTGGTGGGTCGCGAAGGTCTCCGTCCCCAGGGGATCCCTCTCATCCAGTACAAACGGCATGATGTCGTCGATCCAGCGCTTCACATTCGCTTGTCCCATCCTTATCTGGATCTGCTTGTCGAACAGCTGCATCATCGGCAAGGGATCCGCGGACCCGCCGTAAACGCCGCTGATCGAAACCGTTCCGCCTCTGCGGACGGTGGCCATGGCAGTCAGGAGCGAGTCCATCCGATCGACGCCGGCTTTCTCGTTCAGCTTCCGAGCAAGCGCATCGGGAAGCAGTCCCGTCAGTCCCTGGGCCAGCTCTGCACTGGGAGACCCATGTGCCTCAAGGCCCACCGCGTCGATCACCGCGTCGGGGCCGCGTCCATCGGTTGCGTCACGGATCACCTCGGAGACGTCCTCGTGCTCTTCCGCGTTCAGCGTCGTCGCGCCGTGGCGCGCCGCCATCGCGAGCCGTTCGGGAACGAGATCCACGCCGATGACGTGCTCGATCCCCTGTTGGCGCGCCACTCGGACGCACATCTGGCCGATGGGGCCGAGACCGAACACCGCCAGGCTTCCGCCCTTGGGTACGTCCGCGTACTGGACCGCCTGCCAGGAAGTGGGAAGAACGTCGGAGAGGTAGACGAAGCGGTCATCGGGCGGCCCTTCTGGAATCTTGATCGGGCCGAACTGCGCCTGAGGCACCCGCAGGTACTCCGCTTGTCCGCCTGGGACCGAGCCGTAGAGCTTGGTGTATCCGAACAGGGCGGCGCCTTTATCGTGCTCCTTGACCTGAGTGGTCTCGCATTGTGAGAACAGACCTTGATTGCACATATAGCAGTGGCCGCAAGAGATGTTGAACGGGATCACAACTCGGTCGCCTGGCTGGATGTGCTGGACCTCAGACCCGACCTCTTCGACGATCCCCATCGGCTCATGCCCGAGGATGTCACCTTCAGTCATGTACATCCCCATCACCTCGTAGAGGTGCAGGTCGGACCCGCAGATGCCCGATGAGGTGACCTTGATGATCGCATCGGTGGGGTGCTGCAGCTTCGGGTCGGGTACTTCGTCCACCCGTACGTCTCGCTTCCCGTGCCATGTAACTGCTTTCAATCGTCGGCTCCTTTTGCTCGATGGTTGCGGGGAGAGACCACATGCGGCCGCCAGCCGAAGCGGCACGAAACACGCTGTTACCCGCACCGTCGATAGCAAAACAAGGGCCAGTCACTGGCGACAAGAGGCGGAATGACGGACACTTCGCCGACTTCTGTCAGCTTGGCTTGCAACCCCGTTCCGTGCCCTGCTCTGGCGCCCCACTCCCAGGGTTTTCTCAGGGAGTCCTCGGTATCTCCCCTGATACTTGGATCCGTGGACATTCGTGCACCCCAGTTCGGCACGCCCTCGCCGGTCTCTTTGCCATGACCCTTCGGGCACGCTTGGTGGCCATCCTGGCCGCGCTGATCACCGTGGGATTACTGGTCTCCGGGGTCCTGACCTACGGCACGTTGGACAAATACCTCTTCGATCGCGTTGACGTGCAACTACAAAACGCCCAACCAGAGGCCATTCGCTACTTCTCCAGCATCTTTTCCGAGCCGCAATCCGACGGACGGCCCCCTCACGCCCCCGACAATCTCCCGATAGCGGTATACGCGGAGGTCCTTGACCCCGCGGGGAAGGTATTGGATCGGGTAGCTTTCGGTTTCCCAGGCGGCCAAACTGTCTACACCCCCGCCATCCCCGCCTCGCTGTCCGCATCTCATTCTGGCCTTCCCTTCACGGCGCGCTCCCAGGAGAGCGAGTCATACAAGTACCGCGTGCTAGCGACACCGCTGCCAACGGGCGCCACCCTCATCGTTGCGATCCCCCTGGCCGAGACGCAGGCGACGCTCAATCGCTTGCTGCTGATAGAAGGCATCGTGGCCCTGGCGATCCTCGCCGCCATCTCTCTGACGGCCTGGGCCTTGATCCGTAGAGAGTTCGCTCCACTCGATCGCATGACCGAGACGGCCACAGAGATAGCCGGGGGAACCCTCAGCCGCAGGGTCGACGAGCCGAACGCCAAGACGGAAGTCGGGCGGTTAGGTGGGGCTCTCAACATGATGCTCGAGCGCATCGAGCAAGCCTTCGAAGGGCGGCGTGCCTCTGAAGAACGCATGCGGCGGTTCCTCGCCGACGCCTCGCACGAGTTGCGCACACCCCTAACGTCGATCCGGGGATACGCGGAGTTATTCAGACGAGGCGCCGCTGAGCGGCCCGAGGATCTTGCGTTATCCATGCGCCGGATCGAGGACGAGGCCGCCCGCATGGGCATTCTGGTCGAAGAACTCCTTCTTCTGGCGCATGTCGACCAAACCCGGCCGATGAAAGAAGTGGAAGTTGACCTCAGTGCCCTGGTTGCGGACTCGGTCGAGGACGCCCGCGCCAGGGATTGGCAGCGCTCGCTGGAAACAAAGATCGAAGACGGCATCGTCGTGATGGGAGACGGTGACCGCCTCCTCGAGGCCATAGGCAACCTGATCGAAAACGCCTTCGTCCACACACCACCTGGCAGTCCAGTGGTGATCGAGTTGCAGCGCGAAGGGACGGATGCAGTTCTGACCGTCGCCGACTCGGGTCCGGGCCTGAGCGACGAAGCTCTCGCCCATGCTTTCGATCGCTTCTGGCGAGGGGATCCGAGCCGTTCTCGTCACAGCGGGGGTGCGGGCCTGGGGTTGGCCATCGTCGCGGCCGTTGCCCGAGCTCATGGTGGGTCCGTCTCGGCGGTCAATCGAGCAGAGGGCGGAGCCTGCTTCACTCTGCGCGTTCCTTTCATGGTTCGGGACGAAGTAACTTCTGCGTCATGACCAACGATGAACCCCATGACGCAGCTGACGCGTCCGGGAACCACTTCGAAGACACCGAGGAGCACCTGAATCGCCGGAGATTCCTCAAGGGATTCGGCGCGGCAGGGGCGCTGGGAGGCGCAGCGATTCTTGGCGCCGACCTCATGCACGGTCACGACGCTGGTGCGCGGATCACGGGCATGTCCGGGTCGAGTCGAGGCTCCATGCAGATGGGGGGGAGCCAGGTCTTCGTTCCCACGGGCCGGGTCAATCACAGCCGGAACGGCTTTGATCCCTCAGCCATCCTCACCGACTTCGACCGCGGGAACCGATCTACCGACGCGTCGGGCCACACGGTAAGGGAGTACGAGTTCGATGTCGTCAACAAAAAGATCGAGATTGCAGCGGGAACGTCCTTTCCTGCATGGACCTACAACGGCCGGGTGCCTGGTCCCACGATCCGTGTCACGGAAGGCGACCGCGTCAGGGTCAAGCTCACCAATTCCTCAGACCACCCGCATACATTGCATTTCCACGGCTTCCATCCTGCGCGTATGGATGGAGTACCGGGAGCCGGAGAAGTGCTGCCCGGCCATTCCTTCACTTACGACTTCATCGCAGGGCCTTTCGGCACCCATCTCTATCACTGTCACTCGTCGCCGCTCGCGCTCCATATCTCAAGAGGTCTCTACGGAGCCTTCATCGTCGACCCAAAACAGGGGCGCCCGGAGGCGCACGAGATGGTCATGGTGATGAACGCGTTCGATACCAACTTCGACAACGACAACGACATCTACGCGCTCAACACCGTCGCTTTCACCTACTTGAACGATCCGATCAAGATCAATGCCGGGGAGCTTCAGCGCGCTCACGTGATCAATATCACCGAGTTCGATCCCTTGAACTCGATCCATCTGCACGCGAACTTCTTTCACCTTTACCGAACGGGCACATCCATTCGGCCTGATGAATTCACCGACACCATCTCCATGGGCCAAGCCGAGCGCCACATGATCGAATTCGTCTATCGGGACCGGGGCAAGTTCATGTTTCACGCTCACCAAACCGAGTTCGCCGACCAGGGGTGGATGAGCGCCTTCGAGGTGGTCTGAGCCCCATTCCGGGGCTAGAGCCCAGAGCTTGTATCAGTCTCTCACCCGGTTGGCTCTATCGCCGGGCCACAAATCGAGGTCCAATTTGTTCGTGCTTGCTCCGGTAGGCATCCTCTGCTCCCCCTGCGAAGGTCTCCCGAACGCCGACGGCCGGCGGAAGTGGAGCGGCTCCAGAGGAGGTGGGAATGAAGGTTTCCGAGGGCAGGCAGGAGTTCGTCGGGAAGGTTTCTTCAAGTGGCGGAGTCGCGCGCCGGGCACTTGTAGTGGGGGCAGTTCTCGCCATGATCGTCCCCGCCTTGTCGAACACCGACGCTCTGGCTAGTTGCAGCGGAAAGGCGATCAGGCCCGGCGATCACATCGCATCGGTCATCAACAACGCGCCGAGCGGAACCAGCTTCTGCATCGCCCCCGGTACGTACACGCCTGGGACCACGATCAAGCCGAAGGGCTACGACCACCTGTCTGGAACGGGGACAACCCGAGACGCCGTCCTTATCACGACCAACAAGTTGCAGCTCATCATCGATGCGGGAAATTCACGAGGAGTCGTATACACAAACTTGGCTGTTTCTGGAGCGATCAACAAATGCCCTGGAAATAACTGCGGTGCCACAGGCGATGGGATCCATGGCGGGACCAACGTCGTCGCCAGAAACGTTCACGTCTACGACAACGGACGCACCGCGTTCTCGGCTATGAATGGGCTCACGTTGAGCAGCTCCCGCTTGGACCACAACGGCGCCGTCCACAAAGGCGCCATGGACGGAGTCTCTGCGGGCGTGAAATCGGCCTCCGCGCTGACGGTGACGAATTCCGTGATCGATCACAACTACGGCAACGGAGCCTGGTGCGACATGCAGTGCGGTACTTTCACCATCCAGAGTAGTCAAGTCACTTACAACGTCAGTACCGGCATCCATGACGAGATCTCCCAAGGGCCCGCTCTGATCGCCAACAATGTCGTGCAACACAACGACTTAGCCAACGAGGCTGGGCACGGAGGTATCGGAATCGTCGATTCCAAGAACGTGCAGGTCTATGGGAACACGCTTGGTGCAAACCTGGGAACCGGCATCTCCGCGCGATTCGACAAGCGCACTGGTTGTGGCTCTCCGAACTACCTCTGCGGATTCGCCCTGTCGAACATCTCTATCCACAACAACAGGATGAATGGCGATGTGCTGTTCGGGTGCGGGAGCGCCGGCGTGCAGTGCTACAGCAACTCCCCCTAGAAGTTGAGGTTGCCGCTAGAGGCCGTACCCGTCCAGGATCTCTTTGAGTTTGTGACCGTCCAGGGCGTGGGCCACGATGTTGTCGCGGCCCGTCATCGTTTCGGCGCCGAGAAGCGCATTCAGGATGGCTTCTTCCGTGGCCTCGACCACGGCGTCGAACAGATTCGTTATGTAGGTGTCCAGCAGCATGTCGACCGGGACGCTGACGGGAGTCTCGGCCCCCAGGCCGGCAGGTGGGATCCCTCGGTTCGCGGTCGAGAAGGCCAGGAAGATATCGCCGCTGGTGTTCTCGCCAACTCCGCCCAGGCGAGCGATCCCTAAGCCGACACGTTGCGCCAGCCGGTTCAGTTGAGTCGGCGATGCAGGAGCATCAGTAGCCACGATCGCGATGATCGATCCCCCACCCGGCGCGATCCGCTCTTCGGGGGCCTCGGGGATGGGCACCACCGACGCGGGGATGCGTTCGCCCACCGGGGCTCCATTTACCCGCAGCCGCTCTCGCCGCCCGTGGTTCGCCTGAACGAGAACGCCCAGCGTGAACCCGCCCTTAGCCTCCGGCAATACCCGCGACGCAGTGCCGATGCCTCCTTTGAAGCCGTGACAGATCATCCCGGTGCCGCCACCGACCCCACCTTCGGCCACAGGCCCCTCGGTGGCCGCGTCGAGGGCTGCGAAAACATGCTCTGCCGTGACATGGAAACCGTTGATGTCGTTCAGGACGCCGTCCCACGTCTCACCCACAACGGGGATCCCCCAGAAAAGCTGGGCAGGACGTTGATCCACCTCACTGCGGATCAGAGCGTCATGGACGACGCCCACACTGTGACTGTTGGTTATCGCAACGGGTGAGGTGAGCAGCCCGGACTCGCGGATCCACTCCAAACCGGTGAGCTCACCATTGCCGTTGAGCCGGTGGCATCCCGCAAAGAGCGGTTCTTCCCAATAACGCCCATCGTGAGGGATCACCACAGTCACGCCGGTCCGCACGGGGCCGCGTCCGGCGCGGAGCTCGCCCTCACCCTCGATCAGGGTCGTATGACCAACGCGGATCCCGGCAACATCGGTTATCGCGTTGTGTCTCCCCGGGGGCAGGCTTCCAGTGACTATCCCGAGATCGCGGGCGCGCATCTGCTAGATATCCAGCGGGGAAATCGACTGCCCTAGGCCACCTCGACGGCTTTTAACGACTCGATGAGCTTGCCGAGGCCCTCCTCGGTCTCGTCAGAGGTCAGCGACATGGGCGGCGCCATCCGTACGACGTTTCCATAGAGGCCGCCTTTGCCGACCAGAAGACCGCGCGCTTTGGCTTCTTCCAGAACTTTGGCCGCAGCGGGCACGTTGGGTTTAAGCCCACCAGGTTCGACGAGCTCGATCCCGATCATGAGACCCTTGCCGCGCACTTCCGCAACCACTTCCGAATCGGCAGTTGCGTCCCGCAGAGCCGTCATCAGCCGGTTTCCCTGCTTCAACGCGTTGCTCTGCAAATCGTGCGCGAGCAGGTAGTCCAGGGTCGCGAGCGCACCGATCGACGACAGATGATTCCCACCGAACGTCGAAATGGAGTTTGCCGTCAGCGACTCCATGATGTCGGCGCGAGCTATTACCCCGCCGATGGACAAGCCGTTCCCCACGCCTTTGGCGAAAGTCATGATGTCCGGGGTCACATCATGCGCGTCGACACCCCAGAAATGCTCGCCCGTCCTTCCCCACCCTGTCTGCACCTCGTCGGACACGTAGAGGATGCCGAAGCGATCCAGCACTTCCTTCATGGGCGTGAAGAACCCGTCGGGCGGAACGATGAAGCCGCCGACCCCTTGGATCGGCTCGACGATCATGCCGGCAACGTCCCCCGAAGTCATCGTCTCGATGACGTCGAGCAGGTCCTTCGAGCACGCTTGGATGAACTCTCCGTCCGGCAAGTGCCCGAAGGGGCTGCGAAGGCGATATCCGGAGTGGACGTAGCTGGTTTGAACCGGCGAGAGACTCGATGCCGACCAGAAGCGGTTGCCGGTGATCGACATCGCCGCAAAGGAGCGGCCGTGATAGCTGTTGCGCAACGCAAGCACCTGGTTCGAGCGCCGGTAGCTTGTGGCAAGCAGCAACGCGAGATCGTTGGCTTCGGTGCCGGACGTCGTGAGGAACACCTTGGCATCTTCGATGGGTGACAGCTCAGCCACCTTTTCTGCGAGCTCGATCTGAGGCTCTATCAGATAGAGCGTCGAGCTGTGCAGCAGCTTCTCTGTCTGGCGGGCTACGGCCTCGACGATCTCGGGCACCGAATGGCCGCACATCGTGGTGAGGATCCCGCCGAAGAAATCGAGGTACTCCTTGCCGTCGGAATCCCACACCCGCCGGCCCTCTCCCCGTACGAGAGCGATGGGCTCGTCGTAGTAGAGCGCCACCCATGAGGGCATGACGTTGCGGTGGCGGGCGAGCAACTCGGCTCCTGAGGTCATCTGACATCGCCTCCCTTAAAGAAGGTGCACGGCTCGGATCTGATCTAGAGGAGACTAAGCCTGCCAGCGCGTGGGTGCCCGATTCTTGTCGGTGCTCGCCGCTAGATTCATTGCATGACATCGACAACCACCCCTCCGCCGCCCGGAGGAGACTTCGCTTTCGACACCGCGGTCCGCGCCTTCACCGACCAGATGCGCTGGATAGACGCACTCGACACCAAGGCGGGGGTGCTGATGGCTGCCGACGCAGTGCTCGCCGGCCTCGTCCTTACCCGAGGCTCTCTGCTTCTGGACGCCCCCGCCTGGGTGGGGGTGCTGGTAGCACTCCTCTTGTTCGTGTCGTTTGTCTTGGCCCTGCTGTCCTTCTCCACACGCCGCTTCGGGATCGCGCCCGATGTCTCAGCCCTCGCCTCGGAAGCGGCTACGACGGCACCATCGTCTCTCCGCTGGACCGCTCTTTCCGACATCGTCGACGCGCTGGAGATGAACGAGCCGAAAGTCGGCCACAAAGCGGACCTGCTATTCGCCAGCGGCATTGGGCTCATGCTGGCGATCGCCTCGTTCGGCGGCTATTTCATCTCGCAGATCTTTCCCGGTTCCTGATGGCTTATGGGTCGGGGTCGGCGAGAATCCTTCACCGGACCCACGAGATACTCAAGGAGTGATCCATGTGCCATCCGGAAGTGCCAGCCGGTCACGCCACACCTGAAGTCGCCCGCGAGGAAGTCTCCATCCCAGTTGCCGGCGGAGAAGGGATGCCGGCGTTACTCGTCTCCCCGGAGCGCCCCTCTCACTCGGGAGTGTTGGTAGTGGCCGATGTCTACGGACGAAGTCCCTTCTACGAGGATCTTGCCGCCCGACTGGCGACCGCGGGATTCAACGGATTGCTACCCGACTATTTCTTTCGCGAGGGCCCTCTGCCGGATCGCAGGATCGAAGCGGCGAGCGCGCGCCGAGCGAAGCTCTCAGAACGCCGATCGCTGGCCGACTTGGACGCAGCGATCGGATGGCTTCGTGACCGCATCGACACTCCGGACGGCGCTGCGACTGGAACCGTAGGTTGCTGCATGGGCGGCACCCTGGTTCTCCACCTGGCCGCGGCCCGCACTGATCTCGCCTCCGTCTGTTACTACGGCTTTCCAGGCGGAAGCAGGGGCGGCGCTAAGGACAAACTCCCCGCTCCTTTCGAGGTGCTGGACGACATGAGCGGCCCGATCCTTGGCTTCTGGGGAGACCAGGACGAGGGAGTAGGGATGGACAACGTGGCGGCGTTGGCCGCGGGCCTCGAGCAGCGGGCCGTCGCCTTCGAGCACACGATCTACGCCGGGTTGGGCCACGGGTTCCTGGCCCGGTCTAACCTCGAGCCTGGGAACGAAGGGTACGAGGAAGCCTGCGACTCGTGGACCAGGACCATCGAGTTCTACCGCGGGCGGCTCTAGCGGCAGGCACCGTAGGACGCTCCTGGTAAGAAAGGTGGATGCCTGATCGATATATCGCCGTCGAGACCTACGGACGGGTGCCCTTGGTCTGTAGCGACTGGGACCCGCGGGGCCCCGTCGTCGCCGCATCCCTCATCGAGGCCCTCCAAGATCGGCAGCCGCGCCTAACCGTCGAGCACGTCGGAAGCAGCTCGGTCCCTGGTTGTGCGGGCAAGGGCGTGATCGACTTGATGGTGGTCTACCAACCGGGCGATCTCGAACCGGCCAAACGCGCTCTCGACGACGTGGGTTTCCAGCCTCAGACGGGGGATGACCACTTTCCCGAGGACAGGCCGATGCGGATCGGATCGGTCCGCCACGACGGCACCGTCTTTAACGTACATGCCCACGTCATTGCCGGCAATTCATCTGAGATGGAAGAGATGAGAGGCTTCCGTGACAAGCTTCGGAATAGTCCGGACCTCGTTGCGCGCTACGTCGCCCGGAAGCGAGCGATCATCTCTGATGGCATCTCAGATCGAGATAGATACACGGTGGCCAAGGGAGCATTCGTGCAAAAGGAGATGGGGTTGCAACCAACTTGGAAGGGTGTCGTCGAACGCATCTTCATCGGGCCTGAGGCCACCCAGCCCATGACGGAGCGCTGGGAAGTGCGGGCAGTGGAGGGAAAGGGGCTCGAGGGTGATCGGTACGCGGAGGGCCGGGGCACCTTCTCGAATAAGCCGGCCACCGGCAGACATGTGACTCTGGTCGAAGCGGAAGCCCTCGAGGCCGTGGCCAAGACGAAGGAGATCGCGTTCGACGTCACGAGGCGGAACATCGTCACCCGCGGCGTGCCGCTGAACCATCTGGTCGAAACAGATTTCACCGTAGGCGAGGTCGTTCTGCGCGGGATGCGTCTGTGCGAGCCCTGCAGCCATCTCAGTCGCCTCGCCGGTGACGAGGAGTTGAAAACGGCGTTCCTTCATCGTGGCGGCCTGCGGGCCGAGATCGTCAAGGGCGGAAGCATCCGTGTGAAGGACCTCATAGCACCGGCCGACGCCTAGCCCCTCCAGATTCGCCCACAAGCACTGCGAGGACCACATGAAGTCATAGGCCGAAGTGGTCGCGCACCTCTAGCGCCCTCAGCGTCAGCTCCGGGTCGTCGGGCCACCCCGCGTGGCCCGCAGTGGAAACCAACCGTTCGAGGAACAGCTCCACAGATGCGTTCTCTCCCGGGATCCCAGCCGCCGCCCAGAAGATCAGCGCGGTAACGAACTCCCACGGCCCCCACCACTCCTCGTCCCACTCGCGTGTCCAGCGCAGCGCCCACTCCGCCATCTCGGTGCGGGGGCCCTCGGCGAGCCAGAACAGGCCCGCCGCCGCGAAGGTCGCGTAGGCGCCTCCAGTGAAGCGGCCTTCGTTGTCCGCTTCCGTTCCGATCAACGCAACCGCGCGCACCCCCGGGTCGCGGCCCACCGCCAGCAACCCGCAGCCCGCAGCCGCCGTAGCCCAGACGCGGCCGGCAGCGGCTTCCTCGACTTCTCCCGGAACTTCTGACGGCGGATCGAGCCACGCTCCCGCGGGGGTGCGAACGTCTTCGAGCCAGTCGCCGCCGATGACGCCTGCCGGAGATGAAGCAAGACCTAGCACCCTCAGATGACAAAGCGCCTCGCCGGTGGCACCGGGCGATAGCCGGCCGCCGGGGCCTTCGAAGCCTCCCACTGGATCTTGAAGCGCGGGGGCCGGCACTCGATTCGGCGCGTCACCGGTGAGACGCAGCGCGCGCCATGACTGCCACTCGTCGCCCTGCGACAGCAACATCTCGAGGGCAACCTCCCGATCGAGAGTCATCGCTGCGCGTCGAGCCGGCTGGAGGTCAGACCTTCCACCCGAATCGCTTGGCTTTGGGCTCACTCTTTGCGCCCGGATCGTTCGCACGCCGGTCGGCGGGACGCTGGGGCTCGATAGTGATGCCTCCTAATCGGCTGCGCTGTCCTGACCAAGGCCCCGGCGGTGCCGACACCATGTCGGCTATCGCGTATGCAGTTGCCTCGTAATTCACGCGCCATCCCCGGAAGTGGGCCCATGCCTCCTCGGGGGTTCGCTCGGTTTCGAATCCGATGCCCTGGATCCGATTGACGCCATCCATGTATTCGTCGAAGGTCAGCTGGATCGGGTCGTCGGGGAAGGGGTCGGGGTCGTACGGGATCGACATAACCTCCGCGATGTTCCGCAGACACGTGAATCCCATCCGGATAACGAGACGACTTTCCGCCGGAGCCGCTTCGGGCGAGATCGCCTGATACAAAGCCGCAGAGTCCATCACCGCGAGAAGGGCGACCACCCACGACCTCAACGCGTGGGGCGACCGGAACCAGATCAACACGGGATAGTTGCTGTGACTCTCGGCGACGTCGGCGGCCCAATGCTCCCAATCGGCGTAGAGCCCGTGCAGGCTGTCCGTCAGGTTCACCAGTTGTGCCCGCGCCAGGATCTCCGGCCCCCACGCGGGAGCTCCAGCCCGGCTTTGAAGAAGAGTGACGAGCGTTTCCCGCCGATTGAACGCAGAGTAGAGCGTGGGGAGATAACCGATCTGAAGGGCGACGACGACTAGCCCTGTGACGGCTGCCAGATAGTTGATGACCGTTGCGCCAGCCCGCGCCGTCGAGAACACGCCGAGCGTGAACATCGAGCTTCCACTCTCACGCATGGCGCCCAAGAGAGTGCCGCGCGTGAACGGCCACAACATCAGGCCGTAGCCGATGAGAAACAAACCGATCCAGGCGAGCAGCGTCGCCAGCAGTGCGCTAGGGGCCGAGAGAGCAAGGATCTGATCCTTGGTTTCGTACTCCTTGAAGCGGTTTGAGAGAAAACGGAAGAATCCCGCAACGATCTTTCGTCCCACGAGCACCGACAGACGTGACGTCCGCGCACGCGGGACCATGAGATTTCGCATCACGCTTCCAGCGGTGCCAAAGACGATCGCTAGACCAGCGACGAACGCGATCCAGCGCACAGCTGCGATATCCATCGATGAATCCTAGTGACTGGGCTCGCCGACCCGGAAGCCGGCAAAAATCTAGGAAAAGGCAGCCTCGACGATGTCTTCCTCTTCCTGTTCGTGGACGCGGGCACTCCCGGTGGCAGGGCTGGCGCTCTCCGGACGAGCCACGTGATCGAGAGTCAGTCGCTCGGGCAAGCGGCGCGCCAACCACTGCCTCATGAAGAACCAGGCCCCCATGTTCTCGGGTTCTTCCTGAACCCACCGCAAGCCGGTCGCGTTCGGGTAGCGCTCGAAGATCTCCAGCAATTGGCGGTGTGGGAATGGATAAAGCTGCTCCACGCGCACGACTGCAACCGGAGCCTCCCGTTTATCGCGCTCTGCCTTCAGATCGTAAGCCACTTTCCCACTGCAGAAGAGGATGCGTTGAATGTCCTCGGGATGCTCCACGGAGATGTCATCAAGCGTCTCCGTGAAGTGCCCTTCGACTAGATCTGATGTCGCGCTACGAGCGCGCTGGTCTCGAAGCAGCGACTTCGGTGTAAGGACGACGAGCGGCTTACGGATGCTGCGCGTCATCTGCCGGCGAAGAACGTGGAAGTACTGCGCAGGAGTCGTTGGTTGGGTCAACTGGATCGAATCCTCCGCAGCTAGCGTAAGGAAACGTTCGAGGCGCGCACTCGAATGTTCGGGCCCTTGTCCTTCGAAACCGTGCGGCAGCAGCAGGACCAACCCGCTCGCCTGGTCCCACTTGTCTTCGCCGGCAACGATGAACTGGTCGATGATCACTTGCGCCTCGTTGACGAAGTCCCCGAACTGCGCTTCCCAGCAAACGAGGGCTTCGCCATTCCCGATCGAGTAGCCATACTCGAATCCGACCACGCCGAACTCCGACAGCAGGCTGTCGTAAGCGCGGAAGGGGGCTTGATCGTCAGCCAGGTCGTTGAGCGGCGCGTATTCGTCGCCGCTGCGATAGTCCACTAAGACCGAATGCCTCTGGCTGAAGGTTCCCCGGCGGGAGTCTTGCCCGGATAGTCGCACCGGGATGCCTTGAAGCACCAAGGAGCCGAACGCGAGGGCCTCGCCTGCGGCCCAGTCGATCGCATCGCGTTCGAGCATCGCCCCGCGCTTCTCGATCAGCTTCTTCAGTTTGGGATGCGGCTCGAACGCCGGCGGGAAGGTGGTCAGCTTGTTGTGGATCAACTCCAGGCGCTCGCGAGAGACGCCGGTCTCGACCGGTGGAAGCACGCCCACGGGCGCTGGCGGCTTGAGCGCGCGGACATCCGGGGGCGGAGCCGTTTCCCGCGTCTCTTTGAGTGCATCTTGCAAACGTTTGTTGAAGTTCTCGAAGGTCTGCTCGGCCTCCTGCAGGGTCAGCTCCCTGCGATTCAGGAGTGACTCTGTGTACAACTTGCGCACCGAGCGGCGCTCGTCGATCTTTGCGTACATCAACGGTTGGGTGAAGCCGGGTTCGTCCCCCTCGTTGTGTCCGTACCTCCGGTAACACACCAGGTCCACAACCACGTCACGGTGGAAGGTCTTGCGATAGTCGAATGCGAGTCGCATAACGCGCACGCAGGCTTCGGGATCGTCCCCGTTCACGTGGAAGATCGGCGCCTGCACCATCTTGGCGATGTCGGTCGCGTATGTCGTTGATCGCCCTGCCGCCGGTGACGTGGTGAAACCGATGTTGTTGTTGACCACCAAGTGGATCGTGCCGCCCACCTTGTATCCGGGCAACGCCGACATGTTGAGGGTTTCCGCAACCACACCCTGGCCGGCGAACGCCGCATCACCATGCAGCAAGACCGGCAGCACTCGATCTCCAGATCCTGGGCCCAGAACGTCTTGTTTCGCCCGTGCCATCCCTTCGACCACAGGATCAACCGCCTCGAGATGGGAAGGATTCGAAGCCAGCACCACGCCCAACTCCGTGCCGTCGCGCGACGTGAAGCGTCCCGTCATCCCCAGGTGGTACTTGACGTCACCTGAGCCCTGGACGCTGGCGGGATCGATGCTGCCCTCGAACTCTTTGAAGATCTCCTTAAGGGGCTTGCCGACGATGTTCGCAAGTACGTTGAGGCGGCCGCGGTGCGACATACCCATAACGACTTCCACCATGCCCGCCGCGCCGGCTTTTTCGAAGAGAGTGTCCAGCATGGGGATAGTGCTTTCGGCCCCCTCGAGCGAGAAACGTTTATGCCCCATGTATTTCGAATGCAAGAAGCGCTCGAACGCTTCGGCCGCGTTCAATCTGTCGAGCACATGGATCTTGTCCTCGCGCGACAGCTCGACGGGCGTCGCCTCCACGCGCTGCTGGATCCAATGCTTCTGCTCGGGATCCGAGATGTGCATGTACTCGATGCCGACGGTGCGGCAGTAAGAATCTCGAAGGCGATCGACTATCTCGCGCAGCGGTTGTTTGCCTGGCTCGGGAAGGCCCTCGGTCAAAAACTCCCGGTCGAGGTCCCACACCGAAAGTCCGTGATAAGAGAGGTCAAGCTCGCGGTGGGACAACACTTCCCACCCGATCGGGTTCAGCTCGGCGAGCAGGTGGCCACGAACGCGGTACATGTTTACGAGATGACTGACGCGCGCTTGCTTGTCGAGCTCGGCATCGAGGTCACCGCCCGACGACAGATCGCGGCTCCATCGCACGGGTTCGTAGGGGATCCGCAGCGAGCTGAAGATCTCGTCGTAGAAACGGTCCTCGCCCAGCAGAAGCCGGTGTATCTGCGCCAGGAACTCGCCGGATTCGGCCCCCTGGATCACGCGGTGGTCATAAGTGCTTGTGATCGTGAGGACCTTGCCGACGCCCAGGCGCGCGAGGCTCCGGGGATCGGAAGCTTCGTACTCCGGTGGGTAGTCGAGCGCCCCGGTGCCGACGATGACTCCTTGCATCGGCATCAGCCGTGGGACCGACAATCTCGTTCCTACAGTTCCTGGGTTCGTCAAGGTGACCGTCGTGTCGGAGAAGTCTTCCGTCGTAAGTTTTCCGTCCCGGACCTTTCGGATCATGTCTTCGTAAGCTCCCCAGAAGCTGGAGAACTCCAGCTCGTCGGCCTCTTTGATGTTGGGGACGTAGAGGGTGCGAGAGCCGTCATCCCGCGCGAGGTCCACCGCCAGACCGAAATTGACGTGCTTGTGCTGAACGACGTAAGGCTTTCCCCGGCTTTCGACATAGCTTGCCTTCATCGCGGGCCGCGCCTCGAGGGCGCGCAGGATCGCGAAGCCGATCATGTGCGTGAAGGAGACCTTGCCACCGACGTGTCCCGCGAGGTAGCGGTTGATGACGCGGCGGTTCTCCTCGAGCAGCTTGCCGGGAACGCTGCGCACGGAAGTGGCGGTCGGAACGCCGAGAGACGCCTCCATGTTGGCGGCGATGCGCGCCGCTACCCCGCGCAGGGGAGATGCTCCCTCAGGCAGCTCGACGAGGTCGCTAACTCCCAGGTCCGAAGCCTTGGCGACGGTGGCTGGGACGGCTTCCTGTGGAGCCCGAGGGGCCGCCGGCTCTGCCTTGGCCCTCCGGGCGCCGTCACCCCGTGGGGGTCGGTAGTCCGCGAAGAACTCCTGCCACGATTCCCCCACCGAACGGGGGTCCTCTTGGTAGCGGCGGAACATCTCGTCTACGAGCCACACGTTCGGCCCGAACTGCTCTTGTATGGGTTTTCCTGCGTCCACACCTCAACCTTTGGTCGAGACCGGTGTAGCTCTCAGAGTAGTGGGTCAGGCGGTCCGCGGGGGTGCATCGCTTGACGGTCTCTCCGGTGCAGAGTAAGTAGGAGAGCAGGCACCGCACCGATAGGAGGCCCCTCTTCATGTGTCCTGAAGGCAAAACTGCCGCTTCCGTGAGCGAGCTGCCACAGCTTTTCGAACGGGCCAGCGACCATTTCGGAACGCTCGTCGCCCAGATCGGTGAGGACCAATGGTCGCACCCGACACCCTGCAGCGAATGGGATGTGCGACAGCTCGTCGGTCATCTGGTCTACGAGAACGTCTGGGCCCCTCCGCTATTCGACGGAGAAACCATCGAAACCGTGGGCGACCGCTTCGAGGGCGACATCCTGGGCTCCGACCCCAAAGCCGCATGGCAGCAGGCCGCCAAGGGAGCCGTGACAGTCATCACGGCAACCGGTGCCATGGAGCGGACCGTCCACCTGTCGTGGGGCGACGACAAGGGCGCGGAGTACACCTCGCAACTGCTGCTGGATCACGTCGTTCATGGATGGGATCTGGCCCGAGGGATAGGGGCCGACGACCGGATCGAGCCCGAGCTCCTCGAAGACGTCTACGCGCGCTGGAAGGACCGCGAGGAGATGATCAGGGGGGCCGGGGTGTTCGGAGACCAACAACCGATACCCGACGACGCCGACACTCAGACCAAGCTGCTGGCTCTGTTCGGACGAAAGGCTTAGCTCCGCTGCGATCGGCCGGCGGAGTGTCCGGCGCGGACTGACGCACCGCTAGTCTCTCGTCCTTCGCCCCGTGGCTGGAGGACCTCCCTGAAAGAACCCGTGTCGGCGGCGGGGCCGGGCGCGTCGAAGCCGCGCTTGGTCTCGCCTGTATTCGTGCTCATCACGCTTTCCACATTCGCCTACTTCGTGTCGGTGGGCACGCTGCTGCCCGCGCTCCCCCGCTACGTCGAAGGCCCTCTTGGTGGAGGCAGCATCTCGGTTGGCCTGGTCGTCGGCGCGTTCAGCCTTGCTGCTGTCATGTTGCGTCCTGTCGTCGGAAGGGTCGGCGACACTCGTGGAAGGCGGTTACTGATCTTGGGCGGAGCGGCGCTCGTCGGCGCGTCCGTCGCCGCATACGTGGTGGCGAGCAACATGGTGGTGCTGTTGCTGCTGCGCCTCGTGACGGGGGCAGGTGAGGCGGCGTTCTACGTCGGAGCAGCCAGCGCCATCAACGACCTGGCCCCCGAGGAGCGCAGGGGCGAGGCACTCAGCTTCTTCTCACTCGCTCTATATGCCGGACTCGCATTGGGACCGGTCCTGGGTGAAACGGTCCTGAACCACACTCACTACAACGCCGCATGGATTGCTTCGGCGGCGTGCGCGTTCCTGGCCTGCGCTCTCGCTCTCGGGATCCCGGATACCCGTGAGGAGACCGAGGACGTGGCCCGATCCAGCCGCATCATCCACCCCGCCGCGTTGCTACCCGGAACGATCCTTGCCGCCGGCATCGTCGGCCTGACGGGCTTCAACTCCTTCATACCGCTGTACGTGTTGACGCTGGGGATGAAGGGGTCTCGCTTGATCTTCGTCACCTTCTCGGTCGTCGTATTGATGGTGCGCGGTTTCGGAGCTCAACTCCCAGACCGTCTCGGCCCCCGTTTCTCGGCTCGCGCCGCGCTCGTCACTTCAGCAGTCGGTCTCGCGGTCATCGCAGCCTGGGCTCATCCCGCGGGCCTCGTTGTGGGAACGGTTCTGTTCGCGCTCGGTCAGGCGCTGGCATTTCCTGCTCTGATGACGATTGCGATCCGGGGAGCTCCGTCTTCTGAGCGTGGTTCTGTGGTCGGCACCTTCACTGCTTTCTTCGATCTTGCATACGGAGTCGGGGCGATCGGTCTGGGGGCCGTGGTGGATCTTCTCGGGTATCGAGGCATGTTCGCCACCGCGTCGGCCGCAGCGGTCGGGGGCCTGGTGCTGCTCTTTGCCTACGCGAGAAAGAGTGAGCGCAGCGAACCGATCGGCGAGGTGGCATAGCTGCTGGTGGCACAGCTCTGATGGAGGGCTCCTGCTAACCTTGCCCCTTCCAATGGCGGCCGTAGCTCAGCCTGGTAGAGCACCCGGTTGTGGTCCGGGATGTCGCGGGTTCAAGTCCCGTCGGTCGCCCTCCGGTCTCCTCGAGAGTGGCATTTACACTCCTCGGGCGGGTCGCTAGCTCAATTGGCAGAGCAACGGACTCTTAATCCGTAGGTTCAGGGTTCGATTCCCTGGCGACCCACCCCTTTGACCTGCACATCTGGGCTGGACACAGGTTCTAGAGCGTCCTCGATGATCCTCTGCGCAACCACTACGCAACCCCTTGCCGCGGTGGCAGCTCTCTACCTCCGAGTGGCTGCGCTCTTCAGGGGCGTATCTTGAAGGTCCGGGGCGGATACCAAACCGGGAAGTTCGAGCGACCTTTAGGGAGGACCCAGATGGCGTACGGAGTGGTGCACCAATTCACCGGTGCCACGAAAGAGCAATACGAAGCCTCGATTGCGGCGGTGCATCCTGGCGAAGGCCGGCTCCCGGAGGGTCAGGTGTTTCATGCTGCTGGCCCGTCGGCCAGTGGTTGGACGATCGTCGCGATCCATGATTCGCAGGAGAGCTGGGAGCGATTCCGTGATGGCACCTTGTTGCCCCAAATGGAAAAGGGCATAGAAGGTGGTTTCACGGCTCCGCCACAGGAGACGACCTTCGAGGTGGAGAACCAAGTCACCCGATAGCGGAGCATCCCTCTATTGGCTCCGGGGCGATCCGCCGGAGCCCGAGCAGACCTGAGCAATCCCCGGAGGCCTACAGGCCGAGCGCTTGATCGCGTTCGCTGTTCCTAGGCTCCCTCATCCCATCCGTGCTGATAGACCAGTGCAGTGAATCCAGGCGACGAATGGCCCAGCGTCTGACTTACGATCACGCTGTGGATGCCCTGCTTCCCTAGCTCAGTAGCGACCGCACACGAATGTCCGATAGTTGCACCGCTTCAATCACGGGACGAACATCATCAGAGAGCATCTGCACGTAGCGCTGATGAGTACGTGGTCTTATCTCCCCTCGCTCTAGCTTTCGTTTCAGCCATGAGTCGAGTCACTCATTGATGGTGATCTCCGACAATGGATCGAAACCGCGTTCCATCTTTGCGGTTTGCTGTGCCTCCCACGCTTTCGCTTCTCTCCGGGTCCTGAAGCCTCGCTTTGTTAGTCGCACGCGCTTTCCCTGCGAATCACGTCCCGCCGACACCCCGACTGTGATGGCAAGAATGGGTTCAAACTCTTGATCCGTAGGTTCAGGGTCGATTCCTGGCGACCCCTCTTCGAACCGACTGTGAGCAGTTGTTCCAAATCGCGTCTGCTTTGGCACCAGGCTCATCACCAGGTGGGGGCGTCCCGACTCTTGTCCGGCGCTTTCGAGGCGCGTCTCATGGGCGACATCTGCTGAGACTGCGTATGTATGAGCTCACGCCGGGGGTCGACGTTGGACTCAGGAAACGAGTGCAACGTTGGACCGTCAGGGATGGGAGCCACGTGAGACAACTACCGGACTTCGGAGAGCTTTTCGGATCTCGCGAGGGGCCGAGCTACATCACGGAGCGGGGTACGGAAGTGTGGACCTATAGGTGCGGTCAAAGGGTCCGCTTCTACGATCGTTCAGCCAAGCAGATCGGTCCCCAGCACTCGAACATCTACCCCGCGACGGTGTGGGCGTTCCAGCAGCGTTGGCACAGCCCCACTTCGCCGCCATCGGTGAACGATGGTTTTAGCTGATTCAAGCAGCGAAGAGATGAAACGGGACCTTCAGGTCCACATGTAGGGTTCCCCCCTTGCACGAGTCCTGAAAATGGCGATCGGAGCAGCCTCGGCGCCACGATCGCCGAGTCGGACGGTTATTTCGCAGTGACAAATCCTTCGCTTCGGCATCCC
This sequence comes from Actinomycetota bacterium, assembly GCA_034667545.1. GTDB lineage: Bacteria > Actinomycetota > CADDZG01 > CADDZG01 > WHSQ01 > DATAPE01. The sequence goes on along the minus strand of JAXDJR010000175.1, from coordinate 22,568 downwards.
AACCCCGACACAGCGGACTACTGGATCACGCATACCCCCAGCCGATAGGTGACCGAGCGCGGGTCTGCATTCTTGCCAAGCTGAGACATGAGGACCGCTCGGACGGTAAATGACGCTGCCGCTGGAGAGAGAATGGAAGCATGACTGACATACCTAGGCTGCGCTTTTCTACGGTGGTACTGGATGCGCCCGACGCGCACGAGCTCGCCGCCTTCTATCGCCGGCTTCTCGGATGGGAGACAAGAGTCGAAGAGCCTGACTGGGTTCTGTTGAGGGCCCCCGGTACCGGCACGGCGCTTTCCTTCCAGACCGTCTCGCCTTACACGGCCCCCGTGTGGCCACAGCCAGGTCCCGACGACCAACGCATGATGCTTCATCTGGATTTCGAAGTTGAGGATCTCGAGGAAGCGGAGGCGCACGCGCTATCCGCCGGCGCCCGGCTGGCGGACTTTCAGCCGCAAGAGGACACGCGGGTGTACCTGGATCCTGCCGGGCACCCCTTCTGCCTCTGGATCGCTACCTAGTTCATTCACCAACGAAGCCGATCGAGCAACCAACAAGGAGGCCGCACAAACATGAAGATCGCAGTGCTGGGCACGGGGATCGTGGGACGCACGCTGGCAGGGGGCCTTTCTGATCGAGGACACGCGGTCACTATGGGAACCCGCGACGTGGCGGAAACGCTCGCTCGCAGCGAGACCGACGCCATGGGCAACCAACCCTTCGCGCAATGGCACGCCGGTCACAGCAACGTGCAACTTGTGGCCTTCGACGAGGCGACGCCGACAGCAGACCTTGTGATCAACGCGACTTCGGGACAAGCCTCCCTGGCCGCGCTCGAGGCGGGTGCGTCGGGGCTCGATGACAAAGTTCTGGTGGATGTTGCGAATCCGCTGGACTTCTCGCACGGTATGCCTCCGACCCTCTCCGTCGCCAACACCGACAGCCTGGCGGAGCAGATCCAGCAGAAGTTCCCTCGCAGCAAGGTGGTCAAGGCTCTGAACACGATGAACGCGCGTCTCATGGTCGAGCCTTCACGCCTGCCGGAGAGTCACAACGTGTTCATCGCAGGCGACGATGACGCCGCGAAGAAGACCGTGCGCGATCTGCTTCAGGAGTTGGGCTGGAAAGACGAGAACATCGTCGACGTGGGTGGGATCCAGGCCGCACGCGGCCTAGAGATGTACCTGCCGCTATGGCTCAGCCTGATGGGCAAGTTGGGAACGCCCGATTTCAACATCCGGCTGGTGAGGGCCTGATCGCGGCGACTCAGCCGGCATAAAGGACGACAGAACCAGGCTGCCGTCTCGTAAACCGCTCGCTTATTGTCACTTCAATGAGCGAGCTGACTCTTGGAGCTTTGGGAACATCGCGAAAAGAGAACGAGTTTCGTCTACCCATACATCCTCGGCATTTCGAGACCATCCCCCCTGAGCTGCGGGCGAGCATCTTTGTGGAAGACGGATACGCAAGCCGCTTCGAAACTCGTCCAAGTGAGCTCGATGAGATGTTCGCCGGAGTGCGATCGCAAGATGAGCTCTTCCAGCAATGTGACGTCATCCTGCTACCTAAGCCGCAGTCCGAAGACCTTTTGGAGATGCACGAGGGCCAGGTGCTTTGGGGATGGCCTCATTGCGTGCAGAACGAGAAACTGACGCAGGTCGCTATCGATCGGAAGTTGACTCTCATCGCGTGGGAGGCGATGAACCTCTGGCACGCGGACGGCTCGTTCAACCTGCACGTGTTCCACAAGAACAACGAACTCGCGGGTTTCTGCTCGGTGCTGCACGCGCTCCGGTCGATGGGACTTACGGGTCAGTACGGCAGGGAGCTTCGAGCTGCCGTCATCAGCTACGGTGCCACGGGACGCGGAGCGGTAACGGCCCTCACGACACAAGGGATCTCGGACGTCACCGTCTTGTCTCAGAGAGAGCCGGCGCAGGTGGCCTCGCCGTCACATTCAGCGCGGTTCGTTCAATTCGAAGCTGAAGATGACGGTAGCAACAGATGGAGGGTGATCTCAGATGACGGCCGAAAGCCGATGGTCGACGTGCTGGCCGAGCACGACATCGTGGTCAATTGTTTTTTTCAAGATCCCGAAACTCCGTACATCTTCGTCACCCGTAGCGACCTCGACCACTTCGCACCCGGCACCTTGATGATCGATGTGTCGTGCGACGAGGGCATGGGTTTCGAGTGGGCACGGTCCACCGAGTTCACCGATCCCATACTCCGGATAGGCGGCGATGTCCACTACTACGCTGTGGACCACAGTCCGTCATACCTGTGGGACTCGGCGAGCTGGGAAGTGAGCGCCGCACTACTCGGATACCTCGCACCAGTCATGGAAGGATCTACAGCGTGGCAGGCCGACGAAACGATCCGTAGAGCCATCGAGATCCAGAACGGCGTTATCCAGAACCCTAAGATCCTTTCGTTCCAGCACCGCTCCTCGAAATATCCGCACGTGAAGATCCCAACTGCATAGCAGCGAGGCAACGGTCATATATTGCAAATAGCAAGACAACCCGAACACTTGTTGGACGATCGGAGGGAGCAGGCATGGGTTACCCGGTGATGTGGTTCGACTTGGGGGCGGCAGACGTCCAGCCTCTAAGAAAGTTCTACGGCGACCTGTTCGGATGGAAGCTCGAAAGCGCAGCCGAGACTTACACGATGATCGATACGCAGGGCGGTTCGGGGATGATCGGTGGGATCGGGCGTTCCGGGACCGGCGATCCATGGATCGCCTTCTACGTTGAGGTCGAAGATCCGCAATCAGTACTCGAACAGGCCGAAAAGATGGGGGCCAAGACCGTCGTCCCGGTTACCGAGCTTCCGGCGGTGACGTTCGCCATGTTCAACGATCCTGACGGGCTGCTTATCGGGCTGATGAAACCCATGCCCGGCGCACCCGGACCCTCATCGGGTGAAGGTGAAGCAGTCGATTGGTTCGAGATCCTTGGCCCTGACGCCGGTCGAACCCAGTCCTTTTACCGGGAGTTGTTCGGATGGGGGGTCGACGAGAACACGGATTACGCCATGGTCGATACCGGTGCCGGTCGCGGCGCGGCAGGGGGCATCGGAGGCGGTGACCCGGACGCGAAGTGGGCAACGGTGTATGCGCAGGTCGGCGACGTCGAGAAGTACCTCACGAAGGCTGAAGAGCTGGGTGGTCAGCGCGTGTACGGGCCTCGGGACGTTGGTGAGGGCACCATCACCGGTGTCTTCCGAGACCCGGTAGGCAACGTCTTCGGGCTCTATCACTACGCGGCCCCCTAGGCTCCGACCAGCCCGAGCCATCCAAGGGTGACCACGTCTTCGGTCGTTTCGAGCGGAGCCGCGAGGTAGTCGTTAGCTGGGCCGCTAAGGATGCTGGTCTTCGAGGAAGACGCGCAGCAGGAACGTAACCCAGGTTCGGTAGGGCTTCCATCCGTTGGCGAGGTCGTCTAGCTCCTCCTGTGAAGGTTCGCCGGTGCCATAAGCGGGCCTTGAGTTTGGTTACGACCGGATCCCGGCGACCCACCTGGGAAAAGCCATCTCCATCCACGTCCACCGATAGGATCCGCGCAACTTGGGTGCGAATACTCCTTGTATCGCCCGCGAACACTTCGCCCTCCATGCCACCAGGGCTTTCGTGGAGCCGGACGCTCGCCACCGTCTCGAGGTCGTCGGCGAGGAAGGTCCAGTGGATATCGCCGTCACCCCGATGATCCTGAGTCGCCGGCGCGAAGCCTTCTAGAAAACGCACGCTTGCAGCCAGCGAGTAGTCACCCTTCGCTGCGAGCCGGAAGTGGCCCTGAGGTACCTTCGCTGAAATCTTCGTTGTCGGCATCTCCCGGGTGATGACACCTCACTTAGCATCCGCGAGCCACATCTCTTGCGACCTTCACATGGGGCGAAGGATACGCGCTCCCATTCTGCGGTTGACTCGGAAAGGCTCGACATTTACCTCGGCCGACGGACGTCGGTTGCCGACCACGCTGCCACACGAATGTCGTCGTCAAACCCTGGATATCGACGAAGAAGAATGGCTCCCAGTGTCGGATAATGCTCGCTCGATGCGAACCCGTTCCTCACGGCGATAAGGAGACGGACATGGAGTACCGAACGCTGGGCAGGTTGGGCGTGAAGGTGAGCCCGTTGTGCCTCGGAACTATGAACTGGGGCTCCCAAGCAGACGAGGACACCAGCCACGCCATCATGGACACCGCGCTTGATGAGGACATCAATTTCTTCGACACCGCCAATACCTACGGCGGCGGAAAGCCAGGAGAGGGCATCAGCGAACAGATCATCGGACGATGGTTCGCGAAAGGCGGCGGGCGCCGCGAGAAAGTGGTGCTTGCAACCAAAGTATACGGCGGAACCGGGGACTGGCCGAACTTCGGACGGCTTTCTGCTCTGCACATCAGGCAAGCCTGCGAGGACAGCCTGCGCCGGCTGCAGACCGACCACCTCGACCTCTACCAGATGCATCACATCGACCGCGACACGTCCTGGGAAGAGATCTGGCAGGCGATGGATAAGCTCGTACGCGACGGCAAGATCCTCTACGTCGGGACCAGTAACTTCCCCGGCTGGGCGATCGCTCAGGGCAACGAGATCGCCGGCCAACGCGGGTTGCTCGGACTCGCGGCTGAGCAATGCCTCTACAACCTCGACGCCCGGATGTCAGAGTTGGAAGTCCTGCCCGCATGTGAGACCTACGGAATGGGTGTCATCCCGTGGAGTCCGCTCGGAGGCGGCATTTTGGGTGGCGCGTTGGAGAAGGCTGCCGAAGGCCGGCGGGCGAACGAGGGCTTTCGTAAACGAGTCGAGGAGAACCGCACACAGTTGGAAGCGTGGGAGAAGTTGTGCGCGGACCTCGGCGAGCAGCCGGCAGACGTCGCGTTGGCCTGGCTGTTGGCCAACCCAGTGGTAACGGCCCCAATCATCGGTCCCCGCACAATCGATCAACTGCAGGGTTCGCTCAGGGCCCCCGAGATCCGTCTGGAGAAAGAAACTCTCGACAAGCTCGACGAGATCTTTCCCGGCCAGGGTGCCGCACCTGAGTCGTACGCCTGGTAGCGGATCAACAGGAGCTGGCCCACGATCTGAGCGGTGCGAAAGGATTCTGCCGCTCCGTTGATGGCGCTCGTAGCAGCGCAGCGAACCTTGGGCTGTCTAAAGTTCGATAGGGGTGGGCCCGATGAACAAGGATGAAATGGTCAACACGGGCTAGGAGATGGCTTAGACCCGAGAGCCTGTGGCTCGCCTTCGCCCCTAGGCGAACGTCGAGAACCCGTTTGCTTCTCGCCATCAGCGCGGCGTTATTCGTTTGCATCTTTGCCCTCCGTTGGGCGGTTCACAGTCCGGACCAGATCGTCCTTCTCTTATGCGTGGTTCCGATCAGTCTCGTCGCGATCGCCCTGGGAACGGTCGGTGGATTGGGAGCCGCCACGCTTAGTTACGGCGCGTTCGTTGTGTGGGCGGCGGTCACGCACGCCGATGTGGGCTTCATCGACCACCTGGCGCGGGCACTTTCCTTCTTCTTCGTGGGCAGCTTGGTCGGTTACTTCACAACGCAGGGCAGACAGCTCGAGGACCAGGACACGCGATGGTTCGAGTTATCTCTTGATATCGCCGGCACTGCCGGCTTCGATGGATACTGGAAGCGGATCAATCCCACCTTCGAGCAGAGCCTTGGATACACAGAAGAAGAGCTCCTCAAGAAGCCTTTTCTCGACTTCGTCCATCCTGAAGATCGTGACTCCACCGCGGCGGCAGCGGCTCGCCTGGGTGCTGGTTCGGACGTGGTTGGATTTCAGAATCGATATCGGGCCAAGGATGGCACCTACCACTGGCTGGAATGGGCATGTACGTCAGTCATTGCTGAGGAACTCGTCTACGCCTCCGCAAAAGATGTGACCGAGAGAAAAGCATCCGAACACACACTCTTGGTGGCAGAGGAACGCTTCCGCACTGCCTTCGAATCTGCGCCGATAGGCATGGGTCTCGTCGGCATGGACGGCTGCTGGCTGCAGGCGAACGATGCTCTGTGCCGGCTGACGGGCTATTCCCTCGAAGAGATCCTGAACGTCGGCTTCGATGACATGACTCATCCAGACGACCGCGCTGCTGATATAGAGCAGATCAAGCGCCTGCGCGGGGGCGAGATCGACAACTACCGGCTTGAGAAGCGCTTCATACACGCTGAGGGTTACCCCGTGTGGGTTTCGTTCAACTCGTCGTTGGTCAGACTCCCCGGTGGCCCTCCTCTGTATCTCATTGCACAGGTCGAAGACATCGACAAGAGAAAGGAACTCGAGGAGCAGCTTCGGCATCTCGCCCAACACGATGCCCTCACCCAGCTCTTCAACCGGCGGAGGTTCGACGAAGAACTGACACGCCTCCTCGCGCACAGCCGGCGCTATCACGCGCCCCTTGCTCTGTTCATTCTCGACCTCGATAACTTCAAGGAGGTCAACGACACCCGTGGCCACCTAGCAGGAGATGAGGCGCTCAAAGCGATCGGCGAGATACTTAGGAAGAACCTTCGAACCTCGGACATCGCGGCGCGACTGGGGGGCGATGAATTTGCCGTCCTGTTGGCAGAAGGAGACGCGCCCGCCGCGGAAGGCGCAGCTAGGAAGTTGCTCGCCGCAGTGCGCCGCACATGGGAACCTGAGCATAGTGCCCCGGCCCCCCTGAGGCTGAGTATCGGCATAGCCCTGGTTGACCCAACCACCGCCTACGACCAAGAATCGGTGATGCATCAAGCCGATGCCGCGATGTACAGGTCCAAGCAGCAGGGCGGCGATCGTTACTCGTTCTACTCGGAGATAGCCTCAGACGCCGCCGACAGCTTGATGGACGTTTCGAGCTCAGGCTAGGACCCTCCGAGCTCAGGCTAGGACTTCTCCGACATCGCCGCATCGAACGCTGCTTGACACCGCCTCGGTTCTTCGGCCGAGCTGGACCGCCTGGCGGGAACCTCCTAGGAGTGCGCCGCCGGAGGTCAAATCACTCCGCGGGCAGTTCAGGCCCATTCCGAGGGGAGAGCGCGAGGGTATCGAGACGATCCCCGGGCACCATCTGTTCGAGCAGCGGAAAGACCTTGCCTTCCTCGAGGCGGATATGGCTCTCGAGCGCGACCGCCAATCGACGAGCGGCGTCGGCTGAGATCACGCCGGCGCCGATCTGCGCCCCCAGGAGCGCGACGAGATGGTGAAGTTGAAGGTGCTCAAGCGTTATCTGTGTCAGCAACGGGGTAGCCCGCTCATCTCCCACTGCGAGGGGAAACACGATCTCTTCCTCTTCCCGAAAATGAGTGATGGTGTCGTCGTGGAAGAACTGGAAGAACTCGCGCGATCGCGCGAGTAGCTCTTCCTCATTCCCGCCTTCGGCGGCAATGCGTAGACGGCGCGCCTGCGCAAGAGCGTGGTGATGGTCGTGCGTCAGAGGAATCAGCCCCGGATGGCGCTTCGTCAATATTTGTTTCCCCCCATATCTACCTAACGGTGAACGCCGTGTGCATACCCAGCTTGTAGTGCATCGGGAGGTTACAGACGATGACGTAATGACCAGGTTTGAGCGTTGTGGTCAGATCTTTGCTGCCCCCCACCTTGATACCTCCGAGCTCGGCAACGTGGAGGTCGCCCTTGGCGTCTTCGGCGGCCCGCATGTATCCCTCTTGTTTGATGATCGGCAGATTGGCCGCGGGGTGATTGGTTTTCAGGATCACGAATTCATGGAACGAAGGGCCCAGGTTTGCCACGCTAAAGGTCATCTTGCCTGCGGGGACAGTGGAGCGATCGAGTTTGATCGAGAAGTCGGCCACCGAAGACTTAATGAGAGTACCTGCAGCCTTTGTAGCTACCGCCGGTTGAGCGGAAGCTGCGTGCTTGGGTTCGACAGTGAATGCCGTGCGCATGCCCATCTTGTAGTGCATCGGGAGGTTACAGACGATGACGTAATGGCCGGGTTTCAGCGTTGTGGTCAGATCCTTGCTGCCCCCCACCTTGATACCTCCGAGCTCGGCAACGTTGACGTCACCCTTGGCGTCTTCGGCGGCTCGCATATAACCCTCTTGCTTGATGATCGGTAGCTTTCCGGCGGGATGATTGGTCTTCAGGATGACAAACTCGTGGAAGGAAGGACCGAGGTTAGCCACGCGGAAAGTCATCTTTCCTGCGGGGACGGTGGAGCGATCGAGCTTGATCGAAAAGTCGGCCACCGAAGCCTTGATGAGGGTCCCGGCAGCATGCGCGGGCGGAACAGCGAGTGGCTGAGTAGGAACAGAAGAGTGCGCGAGCGCCACAGGTCTGTGATCGAAGGCGACCTTCGCTACGAAACCTGCGCCGAGCGACACGAATAGCATTAATGCCGCCACGCCCAACACGATTTGGTGCTTGATCCGACCGAGATCAGCTGCATTTTGCATGTGCACTCCTTGATGGATGACTTGTTAAGCATCAACTCCCACGGATAAAGCCGGTAGGGCCGGTCGGCTCCCTATCCGCCGGACGTTCGGCCCTGGGATAGTTCGTGTGCGGCCCCCGAAGAGCAGGCCATATTCGAGGTCCTGCTCGTCGCCCGCCGGAAGTGGGTCCACCCGGCCTCTTGCGGATGGTGGACGTCGACGTGTCCCCGGAGCACTGCAAACCTAAAAGCGAAACGGCGTCGAGGTGGGGACATCGCGGGCACGGCGCTGCGACGGCGTCGGCGACGTCTTGCTAATACACGACGCCAGATCGCGAACAGGACCAAGATGCCGAGCACTACGAAGACTAGAGGGTTGATCACCAGCTCGCTGTTCGTAAAAAGGATCTCGGAGGTCGTCTTTTCTGTCGTGGACGGGTACACGATCCGGACCTGGGTGTGAACGAATCCGATCGGCCACCCGGGCCTGCTGGAGACGACGAAGGTACGTTCGCGGAGACTTGGCACCAGTGAGAGGGGCAGCCGCAACTGGCCGGGTGATCCTCCGGTGGCCGTTGAGTCTGTTTCTCCCCAGAAGCGCACGGCGGCGTGGCCGATGTTGTGGACGTGAAGGGTGCCGTTCAGCACTGAACCCACATAAAGGTGCACCCCGAGGATCGAGAAACCGGGGAGCTCCAAGTCCGCGGCGAGGCGGCGGTCGCGAGGACCGGGGATATCGATAGTAAAGAATCCGCCGATCTGATTGATGACCGTCACACCGGGGTTTGCGCTCGGCACCGGAGTGACCACGAACCCGAGAAAGTAGAGGTCGGGGTGCAGCGACTTCGGGACGCTAACCCTTACCTTCAGATCCTTGAAACCTTGAGCGGGAACGGTGAAAGGCTTCGAAGGGAATCTGACCCTGTTTGCCCATAGTGGATCCGGACCTTTATTGATCGAGACCTTTCCCTCGTTGCCCAGCGTTAGCCCGCGGCCGACCACATTCACCCGGACCCGCTTGCGGCCCGGGTTGACGACGCGGAGATTGACGATCCCCGTGCTACCAGGCGACATCGAGACTGGATCGGGGGGGACCGACACCGCGATCGTGCGCCCAGCCGGTGCCGGCGAACCGGCGGCGTAGGCGCTCGCTCCCCCAAGGCTCAAAAAAAGACTCACCGTCATCGCTGCCGCCACAGGGTGAGTCAGGACCACCCGCAAAGGGAAGCCAATCCGCCAAGATCGCATCAGTGCGCCGCCTTTAGGTGTAGTTGGGAGTCGCCGTGTAAGTGATTGTGTCGGTGAACGTGGTGGCCTGAACCGAGAAGTCGATCGCGACCCGGTTCGTGATAGTGATCGTGTCCGGGGTCCCACCAGTGGCCGTCGCATGGCTGGCAACCTGATCCCCACCGGCTACGTATCCGGCCCACTTCGTTCCGTTGAATGCGCTGTCCGCCGTTGCCCCGGTGGCCGTGACGCGATAACCAAAGGCAGGTGTAGCCGGCCAGACAACCGATGTTGCTTTGCTGGAGGAAACGTCGGCGATCGTCGGGGTTCCCGAGGCGGCACTGATCAGACCCGCTGCGTTGTCGTTGACGGCCAAGGTGTAACCAGAGTTGGCGTTGGTCTGCACCGTAATACCCACCGCCTGACTTTGATCGGCAAGGGCGGGCAAGCTCGGGTCCATGTCGAGCTCGAAAGCGGTGGTGTCCACGGTGAACGTCAGGCTCTTGTCGATGGTCACCGTCACCGCCGTGTTGTTACCGCCGTAGACCACAGCGTTCGAGGTCGTGGGCCCGTCGATCGCGACCGCGCCCGCCGTTTGGGTGGCGACGCTCGTGGTGTAGGAGCCGGCGGGAGTTCCGTTGGTGAGACCGGAAAGTTCGATGTAGATGGGTATTCCTGCCGCGATGGCCACGGGGGCGGTCACGGTATAGGTGATCACCTGACCAACCCTTGCAACCGTGCCTGCGCCGATGCCGTAAGTCTTGGTGATGGCGGGCACCCCGGCGAGACCTGCGCCGGACACGGTGAAGACGACCTTTCCGACGACTCCGGCCGCAGTCGCGGTCTTGAAAGAATAGGAATACGTCACGCCGGTCGCGCTAACTTGGTTGTTGGAAACTGCCCAGTTCACAGTTGTGAGCGCTGCCGCGTTAGCGGCGACAGGCACGACCAGCAGGCCCGCGACCATGCCCATAAGCGATAGCGCCAGCCAGCCGCGGTGGCGTTTCAATCCCGCTACCGAGTGATGTTTGCGAATCATTTGACTTCTCCTCAACATCGAGTGCTTGCCTTGATTGAGTGGTTTGTGATTAGGGAATCGGCACGGGCGAGCCAGACTTGAGCACAGCGGACCGAACACGCCCCGATCGGATGGTTCTGGCGTCAGGGCGGCCCTTTACGGCGCCCTCCCGAGGCTCCTGATGGGCAGATCAAGCTTCAGTGAACCCTTATTTGCTCGTACTGCTAGCGGCGATGAGCTACAGCACCATGCGCAAACATGGATCGCGATCGGTCGCCGCAGACCTTTTCGCCCGGAGGGTTGTCTGCGTGCCGGTCTGTTAGGGAAGGTCGCCTGGCGGCGTCAACCACGTCATGACGTCGACCACCAAACGATGCGCCTGGACCGCGGGGTCTTGGGCGGCTATCTCTCGGGCTTCTTCGAGATCGACGCTCACGATGCACAGGCCGCGCAAGCTCCCGTCAGGCTGATCCATGAACGGGCCGAAAGCCAGCAGTTTTCCCTGCACTCTCAAGGCATCGAGGTGCGCGAGGTGCGCTTCTTGGATCGCATCCAGTTCCTGCTGCGGAAGATCGGGAGCGTCCGAGGGCCGCCGGAGGAGCAACAACGTATGGGCAACGAGTGCGCGCTCGGCCACTACCACTCCTCCAGGACCTGAGTTCTCGGCTCGAAGACGGACAGATGTGGAAGGTAGGTGGCAGGATCCTCGCTCCACGACCACGCCCTTAGCTGCTCCACACTGCGGCGGCCGGTCATGCCTCTTGTCAGTTCGAGGGCGCTAGGAGCCTCGAGCACCGCGCCGGCATCGCCGTCGCCGGCCAGCCATTTCTCATCTCCGGCGATGATCTTGATCGCAGGGATCCCGGCAGCAGTCACTTTCCATCCCATCACCCTGACGAAGTTGCCTGCCATCCAGCGGATGGCTTCCGCGGGCGCCGGAGTGGCCAGCGGTACCTCGTCCAGGTCACCGGTCTCGCGTGCGATCCGAAGCCCTTGCTTGGTGGTACTCGTGCGCTACGTCGATCGTCAGAGTCTTCATGCGGTCCTCTCGACATAGTCGGTCAATTGTTCTCCTAGCATTCGCGTCCACCCCTGTTCGTAAGAACCTTGTGCCTCTTCTTGGATGTCGCCGAATGCTCTGTGAGAAAGCGAAATCACCGTGCCGTCGCCATCGGCGGCGAGCTCGTAGGCGAAGGACCCGGTCACGGCCCCCGTCATCCCCAGACCACCCGCCAGTCTCAGCGAGCGATCCTGTTCGATCGCGGACACCACTCCGTAAAGAGCCGAACCTTTTACCCCTTCTTCGAAAAACCGACCTCCCACCCACGCCTCGAGAGAGACGCGGCCCTCGTAGAAACCAGCCGACCACCATTCCCCTATCTCCTCAGTGAGCGCCGTGAACACTCGGTGGGGGAGGGAGGGGACAACGGGCCCTTAAGTGAGGATCTCCTCTTCGGGGTCGGTCTGGACGCGCGCGGACGTGGGAGAAGGGGGCAGCGCCAGGGGCACTCCCTGCAGATAGCCATGTTCCAGGATCACCCCGTCGGGCAGTTTCGTGTCCGGGCGTGGCGGCGCGGTCATCAGACGCTGCGAAAGGAAGCCGGCGATGATGAATCCGGCCCCCGCAACCATGAGGCTCCATCTAAACCCGATGAGGTCCCCCAGCAACCCGGCGATGGCGACACCGGCCAAATAGCAGATATTGAGAACTCCTTCAGACGCGGCGAACACGCGACCACGGAACTCGTTGGGGGTCTCCTGCTGGAGAAGCGTCTCGTAGGCAATCGTGCCCATAGCGTTCCCGGCGCCGGCGATCAACCACAGCAGGAGCACCGGTGTCAACGTCGGCGAGCGGGATGCCAGCATCACCGCGGCACCCACCGTAACGATGCTGACCCACAGGATGTCCTGACGCGAGAATCGTTTGGACAGGCTCGGCGCGCTCGCGGAGCCAAAAAGCATGCCCAACCCCCAAGCTCCGCCGACCAACCCCAACGAACTGGCGGGTTGATGCAGCGTTTTGAGTATGAACAATGGCTCTAGCGGCGCCTTTATCGCTGCCCCGATCATCACTACCCCAGTGACAAAGAAGATCGATCGCACCAGCGGTGTGCGCAGTGAATAGCGGACGCCTTCCTTGAGATCCGACCACGCGGAGCTGCCTTCGCCCTCGCGGCTGTGGGCGGAAAGGACGGTCGACCACACGAGGATTGCAGACAATAAGAAGGAGGCAGCATCCACCGCGATCACCGCATGGATTCCGAGCTTGGCGATCAGAGCTCCTCCGACCAGGGGACCGATCATGACCGAGAAGTTGAAAGTAACGGCGGTCAAAGCATTGGCGGCCACGATCCGTTCGTCGGGCACCAGATTGGGAATCGAGGCCTGGAAGCTCGGCAGGAAGAGAGCCTCGAAGATCCCGAGCACAGCGGCAACAACGTAGTAGTGGATCTGTGTTGGCGACCCAAAGAGAAGGAACAAGAGAGCCGCGGCACGAAAGACATCGGCTAGAGCCATCAGCAGCTTCCGCGAGAAGCGGTCGATGAGGGGACCGCACAAGAAGCCCGCCACCGCCCCGAAACCGACCTGGCAGATCAAGAGGATGGCCAACGCGTGCACGCTTCCGGTCCGGCGGACGAGAACGACGGCCACCGCCAATCCGTAGATCCAGTCGCCCAGGTTGGAAACGGCCAGGCCCGACCACAGGCGCACGAACTGGCCGTGCTTGAGAAGGCCGGAGAACTCTCCACTGCCCGAGGGGATCAGCCGCGAGCCACACAAAAGGTGGATGGCGATGATGCTCCCGAACAGCAGCAACAGATCTCCGATGCTGAAGACGCCATGGATCGGAGAGCCCACCGAGAAGATGTCTCCCAGAAAACTGAGGGTGGGACTCGAGACGACTTGCGAGTTGAGGAACACGCCGTTGGGCGACGCCAGACCAGCCGAGTGGAAAGCGGCCGCGGAAGCGGGCATCACTCCACCATTCGTCCCGATGGCGACGAGGTTCGTCACGCCTCCCAGAGCCATGATCCACCATCCCGGGATGTGGCGGTTGGCGATGACGAAGAGCCCCGCGAGCAGGTAAGAGATCACATGAGCGGCGGCGAGAAGGCGTTCTGGGCCGGTGGGAACCACCGAGATGATCACGATCTGAATGAGAAGAGACAGAAAGAGGGCCCAGGCCATCTTCAGCCGCAGGTCGGCTAACCGTCCGAAATCGCCGCCGAATAGCGGCACCAGGCAGATCCCCACTGCCAGGAAGATCAAGATCAACATCGGGAGAACCCTATCGAGGCCACCTGTGGACTAGTAGGAATGGGATTGTGATGTTCTACTGAGCCTAGTCCGAATAGATGCATTCCTACCAGCTTGGACTGTTTAAGGCCCCTGCGGCTCAAGCTGCCGACCGATTTGACCGATGACCCAGCTAGTGGATTCACTTGCAAAGGAGGTGTCATGGTCAACAACGTCGTCAAAGCGAGAATCTTTCGCGTAGGTGCCACGCTGGGAATGCTCGCCGTACTGGTAGAGGTGCTCGGCGCGGGCAAGAAGTGGAACTAGAACAGCCTCTCGAACTTACCGCCTGGAGGTAGAGATGCCTTCCTCCTAGCGGGGAAGGGATCTTTTCAGGATGAGGGCTCTGCAGCCACCATCACGCAGCGTGTATGCCGGTGGCGTCATCGCGACAGGCGGTGTCGTCATCGGCATCGCGTTCGCTAACCTTGGGAAAGCCCCCTGGGCAAGCGACTATAGATATTGGCTTCTCACGCTCTTCGTGGTCCTCGCTGAACTATCGACGATCCAGATCCAGCGTCAATCTCTCATCACTGAAGAGATAACCACTTCTACCAGCTTCAGCTTCGCGATCCTGCTTCTTTTTGGGCCGGCGGCCACCATCCTTGCGTTGGCCGGGGCATCGGCAGCAGGCGATCTGGGGCATCGGAAGAATTTCTCTCGCACTCTCTTCAACATGGGTCAGTACTCGATCTCTATCGGTACGGCATCGTTCGTTCTTTCCGCATTGTCGATAAAGCCAGTCGGTTTGGGCCACCCACTCGAGGTGGGCTCGCTGGCTGGCATCGCTCTGGCCGCTTTGATCTTCTATCTGCTCAACACGACGCTCACGAATGTCGCAGTGGCCCTCACCGCGAAGGATCGGGTGCTGGCCTACATCAGAGGCGACCTCGTCTTTCAGGGCCTGATCGACGCAGTGTTACTCGGCATCTCTCCTCTGATCGTGCTCATCGCGCAACAACAGGTCTGGATGCTCCCCCTTCTCCTCCTTCCGATCGCAGCGGTGGGGCGAAGCGCGCGCACCTCGGTGAAGAATGCTGATCTCGCTACCAGCCTCGGCGTCGAAGCCGCCCAGAGGAAGCACGAGGCCTTGCACGACTCACTTACTGGGTTGTCGAACCGGCGATTGCTGAACGACATGCTGAGCCAGGCTTTTCTCGCACGCAGCAACGATGGGGAGAACGCTGCGGTGCTCGTTCTGGACCTCGATCGGTTCAAACAGATCAACGACACATTGGGCCACTCGAACGGCGACCGAGTGTTGGGGGAAGTGGCGTCCAGGCTCAGCAGGGTGATAGCCGAAGGCGGCACCGTTGCCCGGCTGGGAGGAGACGAGTTCGCGGTCCTCCTTCCGTTGGTTCGTGACACGGCGACCGTGGCGGATACCGCATCCAAGATCCTCGAGGCGCTCCAGCAACCGATGCCGCTACACGGGCTGTCATTAGACGTGGCCGGGAGCATGGGCATTGCGATGTTTCCTCAGCACGGTGCGACACCGGACGATCTGATGCAGAAAGCAGACGTGGCGATGTATGCCGCCAAGGAGCTGCGCACCGGATACGAGGTCTACTCACCAAACCAACATCAGTTCAAACGCGAGCAGCTGGATCTTCTCAGTCAGGTCCGTGGAGCCATCGAAAGACGAGAGTTCGTGCTCTACTTCCAACCGAAAGCGCGCCTTAGTGACGGAGCGATCGAGGGCGTCGAAACGCTGGTCCGCTGGCAGCACCCGCTGCGAGGACTCCTATTGCCTGGCGAGTTCATCCCGTTGATCGAGAACACTGGCTTGATCAAACCCCTGACGCTCTACGTGCTCGAGGAATCCTTGAAACAGCTACACAGATGGAGCCAGGAGGGGTTGGATCTTTCGATAGCCGTCAACGTCTCGGCACATAGCCTGCTCGATCCCTCCTTCGCAGATCAGGTCTCGGACATTGCGGCCTCGACGGGGGTCCTGCTAGACAGGCTCGAGCTCGAGCTCACTGAAAGCAGCGTGATGGCCGACCCCGTGAAGTCCCTTGAAACGATGAATCGACTTGCCGAGCTGGGCGTTCGGTTCTCGATCGACGATTACGGCACTGGATATTCCTCCTTGGCCTATCTGCAGAAGTTGCCGGTCGCCGCGCTCAAGGTTGACAAGTCCTTCGTCCTCAACATGCGTAGCAGCGAATCCAACACGATGATCGTGCAGTCCACGATTGAACTTGGTCGCAACCTCGGCTTACTGGTCGTCGCAGAGGGCGTTGAAGATGATGGGGTGTGGCAGGAGCTCGACCGCATGAATTGCGATTACGCACAGGGTTATCACTTGAGCCGTCCGGTCGAGGCCTCCGTGCTGACGGAGATGCTCCACGCTCGCAAAGTCCCCGCTCGTCCGAGCGAGTCGCCCGCGAAGCCGGCTCTGACCCGATGGCACCAGTCTCCCAGCGTCACAGAGAAACAGTTGGGTCTGCCGGCCTAGCCTTCGCACGTCCGCCGACCTCATGCGGAGCGAATCGCGCAACCACGCTAGTGGGCTCCTCAGACCGGCCTGGAGTGGACCGAAGCATCGCTGCCTTTACTGTGGAGCGCTGGGTGGGCTGGGATACGCTTTCTGCCCGGCGGTAGGAAGGAGCATCAGCATGAAGGGTCATTCGACGCTTGTCCTCTGCGACGTATGCGGAGATGCCATCCCGGAACAGTCTGCGAAGGAAGTCTTATATCAAGTCGACAAGCTTCGTTACAGGCTGGAGCTATGTCCAACATGCTTGGACCAAGAGATGAAACGGCATGATGGTCACCGTGGGATCCCCGGCATGCGTAAACGAGCCGCGATCGTGTTCTCGCTGTCATCGGAGCAGGATGTCCCGAGGCCTCTACAACGCCGTTAAGACATCGTCGATAGCCTTTCTTCGCGCGCTCGTGTGCTGTCCGCCGCTGGCTATGCGGGATCGGGCCACCCCAAAGTGACCTCGCCTTTCGATCCTTCTCCGGATGAGATGCATTCCATTGGGACGCAGGCACTCGACTACGTGGTGAACTTCATCTCATCTCGCACCGATGCCCCTGCGGCTGACCTGGACGGCGCCTACCAGCTAGCCGCGAAGCTCCGGGGTGCCCCTCCCGATGAAGGTGTTCCCTTCGAGGAACTCCTCGGGATCATCGACGCCGCGGCGAGTAAAGCATACGACACCGCTGGACCTGGTTACCTTGCATACATCCCCGGTGGCGGCTTGTTTGCGTCCGCCATCGCCGATCTGCTTGCAGACACCACCAACCGCTTCATGAACATCTCCGCGCCGGCCCCCGCTTTGGTGCAGCTGGAAGCCAATGTGGTTCGCTGGCTGTGCGACGAATTCACGTTTCCTGCCGACTCTCAAGGGATCCTGACATCGGGTGGATCGATGGCCAACTTCTCTGCGGTCGTTACCGCTCGCGAGACCTATCTGGGAGAGGACCTTGGCCACGGCAGACTTTACGTCTCCGAACACGTACACCATTCCATCACCAAGTCCGCTCATCTGGCGGGCCTTCCGCGCGCTTCCGTCCGGGCAGTTCCCTGCGATTCAAATCTGCGCATAAGAATGGACGCGCTCCACGACCTCGTTCGGTCCGACAGGGACGCTGGCCACAAACCATTCCTAGTTGTGGGCAGCGCCGGCACCGTCAACACGGGAGCGGTTGACCCCCTCTCTGAGATCGCCTCCTTCTGCAAGGACGAGAACATGTGGTTCCACGTCGATGGGGCATACGGTGGGTTCTTTCAGCTGTGCGAGTCGGGAAGGAAACGCCTTTCAGGCATCGGTTCGGCGGACTCGATCACGCTCGATCCCCACAAAGGGATGTTCCTTCCATATGGCACCGGCAGCCTCATCGTGAGGGACGGAAGTCTGCTCAAAGCCGCGCACCAAGAGGGGGCAGGCTACCTGCCCGAATCTTCGGACGATGCCCACCTCCCCGACTTCGCCGATTATTCGCCCGAGCTTTCGCGGGACTTCCGGGGGCTGAGGGTGTGGCTTCCGCTGCAACTTCACGGTGTCAACGCCTTCCGTCACGCTCTCGAAGAAAAACTGGCTCTCGCGCGGCGCGTCTACGACGCGCTAGTGCAGGGTCCCGAACTCGAGGTTCCGTGGGAACCCGACCTTTCCATCGTGGCATTCCGCCCCGCGTCGGGCACGGAGGCAGCCGCGGAGCAACTGCTCGATACCATCAACAGCAGCCGTCGCATCTTCCTGTCGGCCACCTCTATCGACGGCCAGAAGTATCTCCGAGTCTGCGTCCTGTCCCACCGCACCGATACCGATCGCATCGACGAAGCCATAGAAATCATCCAGAAAGCCGCCACGAACCTCTAGATCCTGGATGAGCCTGGACCCCGTCCCGGGCTCCTCAACCAGCAAACCCGTGTGTCTTCGAAGACTCCGCCACGATCAGAGTGGCTCGCAGATCAGTTCCCTGCCCGCTGGATGCAGAAGTAGTTGCCTTCGGGGTCCCGCATGACGGTCCACGCGATCCCGTCTTCCTCGACCTTCGTGGCGACCGTGGCGCCAAGGTCCTGCGCCCGTCGCACAGCCGCGTCGACATCCGCAACCTCGAGATCGAAGTGAACACGGTTCTTTCCCGTTGCTGCTTCCGGAACCGATTGAAGGACCAGTCCGGGACGGCGACCGTCGGGGTGGAGCATGAACCTGTAGGTGTCGTTGCTCCACTTCGTTTCGTATCCGAGGAAGGTCCCCCAGAACTGACTCATCGAGTCTGCATCGCTGCAATCGATGACGATATTGCGAACTGCGATCTCCATATGACCAAGCGTATCGGTGAACCCGGCTAGCCGGGCCGGCCTTAAGGAAGGCGCAGCCACTTCGTGTAGCGACCGACGGGAACGAACCCCATTCGGCGATACAGGGCCGCGCCTTCGTGAGTGGGTTGCAGAGTGGCCGGCAGCGAGGGTTCCGCCGCCATCGCCGCCCAGGTCACTTCCTCTCCGTAACCATGACGCCGAAAGGCAGGCACAGTTGCCACCGAATAAACGCCGACCACCCCAGAGCTGACGCAGGCGATCGATCCGGAGACAACCCGGCCCTCCTTTCTTCGAACGAACACGTGCATTCTGGGATCTTTCAAAACGGCTTCGCCATACACACCGAAGGGCTCAAGCTCGTGCAACTCCTTGGTTTCGAAGCCCTCAGTATTTGCATGCTCGAATTCACGCAAAGCTTCCGGCCCCCGTACCCGTTCGATATCTCCGATCGGTGGCAATCCACCGGGGTTGCGCACGTACCAGGCTTCCTCTTCGAACTTCTCGAAGCCGAGGTCGTGCAGATCCAGATGGGACCAGCAGTCGCATACCGAGACTGCGCGGTCATCTTCCGCTACAAGTCGCTCGAGCCTCGAACGCTGCTCTGCTGACTCCTCGTTGAGCGTGATCGCACTGAGATATATGAAGGGAGCGCTCTCCGTGCACAGCCACATGGATGACGAGCGGACCGTAGAAACGCCCAAGGAACTAAGGCAAGCATCGTGCCAATCAGCAATGTTATGGGCTCCTGCCGAGACAAGGTCAGATGACATACCCGCATCGTAGAACTGAGCAATGCAACCAGGGAGCAAGCTATCCCCACGAGTACGCTCGATTGTGTGACCTCTCTTGAACAAGTCGTTGAGCTCGATGGCGTCCGCCGATCCTTCTCTGGCACCGTAGCTCTTTCAGATCTTTCGCTGACGGTGCAACGCGGCACCGTCACGGTCCTTCTAGGGCCGAATGGTGCCGGCAAGACCACCGCTCTCAGGATGGTCACCGGCGCGCTTTCTCCGGAGAGTGGAACCATCCGTGTCTTTGGACTCGATCCCAAAAAAGATGGCGAAGAGGTGCGAAACCGCTGCGGTGTCGTCCCGGCGACTCCCGCTTTCTACGAACGGTTAACGGGTCGCGACAACCTTGAATTCGCCGCTCGGATGTATGGGCTAGATGGCAACACGGCCATACCGGGAGCTGCCGAGCGATTTGGCATCGACTATGCGCTGGATGACGTCGCTCGTAGCTACTCCACCGGGATGAAAACGCGGCTGGCGCTGGCCCGGGCAGTGCTCCACGATCCCGAGTTGCTGCTGCTCGACGAACCTACGGCAGGACTCGATCCAGAATCAGCGCGCGCTGTCTTGAGATTGATCGATGAAGTCGCCTCTGGGGGCAAGACCGTACTGATGTCGACGCATCTTCTCCTGGAAGCGGAGGGCCTCGCCGACCAAGTGGTGATGATCGACGGAGGACGCACACTCGTCAGCGGTGCTCCTCTCGACTTGATCCATCAATACTGGCCCACCCCAACCCTCATCCTCGACGCAATGGACCGCTCACTGCTGAACCAAGTCACCGACTTTGACGGAGTTTCCGGGATCAAGGTCAACGGCGGTCCCGTGACCGTCGCTCTGGACGACATCGCTCGCGTTCCCGAGGTCATCGCCCAGCTCGTCGGGCGCGGAGTGCTGCTGACGCGCGCGGTCCCACATGAGGCAACGCTCGAGGAGCTTTATTTCGTGGTGCGCGGTTCGACGGTGACGACGTGAACCGTAAACGCGTGCTTGCCATTACCGGCTTCAACCTCAAGCAGCTCCAGAGGAGCCCGGACTTCTGGATACCCATGCTGATCATGGGCGCGTTGTTCTTCGTCGTTCTACCGGCAGCCTTGCTGCTGGGCGTCACCTTCGTCCAAAATCTGCATTCCGTAAAGGAGATCGGAAGCGCGCTCGGGCCGGTCACCCAGGTCACTGGGAAAGGGTTGAAAGGCAAGCCCGAGGCGTACGGGCTCGCGATCCATCTCTTCGCGCCGCTGGCCGTGGTGGTTCCGATGACGATCTGTTCGGCCATCGGTGCGAACACCTTGGTCGGCGAACGAGAGCGCGGCACCGGCGAGTTTTTGGCCCACTGCCCGGCCACGGAGCGGGAGATCTACCTCGGAAAGCTCATCGCCAGCCTGCTTCCCGGCTATGCAGCCACGGTTGTTGGATTCGGGCTCTATTCTCTTGTCGTCAACCTGATCGTGGGGCCAAGCGTGGGCGGCTGGTTCTTTCCCACGGCGGACTGGTGGATCCTGATGTTCTGGCTGATCCCGCCATTCTTGGCCCTTGCCCTATCGATGATCCTCAGAGTGTCGGGCCGGGTGAAGACGGCGGCGGCCGCGCAGCAGTCTTCCGGTCTGGTGACGCTTCCGCTGATCTTGCTCACCTACGGCCAGTCGAGCGGCACCGTCCTTGGCGGAGCGGGCTCTGCGATCGCGCTTGGGGCCATCGCCTGGGTCCTGGCCATCCTCGGCCTGTGGCGTGGAGCTCGAGCGGTCACCCGCCCGAGATTGTTGGGAATCGACAACGTGTAAAGATTCACAGGCCCCACGTCTTATCTCGATGGAAAGATCGCTAAGGAACCTGAACCTGTTCAATCTCTGTGAAACGACTCCGAAGGGAGCATGAGTGGACGCCAAGCTATTCGAAACGCTGGTCTCGACGCCGGGAATCTCGGGCCGTGAGGAACGGATCCGTGCGGTGGTCAAGAAAGAGATGGAGGGCCTCGTCGATGAGGTGAGGATCGATCGCCTCGGCAATCTGATCGGCATGCGAAAGGGCACCGGAAGCAAGGTGATGCTCTCGGCCCACATGGATTCGATCGGCTTTCTCGTCCGCCACATCGACGACAACGGTTTCCTTCGCCTATCTCCGGTTGGGGGCTTCGATCCACGCACCCTCGTGATGCAGAAAGTGGTGGTGCTGGGGAAGAAGGAATACATCGGACTTGTCTCCCCACAGGAACCACCTATCCATAAGCAGAAGAAAGAGGACAGAGAGAAGGCCCCCAAGCTCGATGACCTCTTCGTCGATCTCATGGTCCCCGCTGAGGAGGTCAAAGCTAACGTTTCTATAGGCGATCCCATCTCTCTATACCGGGCTCCCGAAGTAACTGATCGCGCCGTCACGGCCCCCTATCTCGACGACCGCTTGGGTGTCTACTGCTTGATCGAAGCCCTTCGCGCCGCGAAAACGACCGCGGAGATACACGCTGTCGTCAGCGTGCAGGAGGAGGTCGGGGTTCGAGGGGCAACCACCAGCGCGTTCGAACTGGAGCCCGACATCGGCATCGCTCTCGACGTGAGCATCGCTGGTGATCTCCCAGGCATCGAGGGCCATCAGAAAGGCCTGATCCAGGGCGAAGGGGTCGCCGTGAGCGTCATGGACTCCATGACTATCTCTGACTCCCGCTTGGTGAAGCGCTTCCAAGAGCTTGCCGACGAGAAGGGGATCAAATATCAACTGGACATCCTTCTCGGAGGTGGTACCGATGCCGGCGGGATGCAGCTAACCAAGGCCGGCGTTCCGGTGATCACTATCGGCCCACCGGTGCGATACGTGCACACCGTGAACGAGATGGCGCTCATCTCCGACATCGATTGCACGGTTCAGCTGTTGAGCAGCTTTCTCGAGAGCGTCCACGAACTCTCCCTGGAGTGGTAGCAGCCGAAGCTTGCAGGCGCTGAGGTCGAGCACCGATCTGGCGCGGCCGAACACACGATTAGTCACGGCCCAGCACGCGATCTGGCGTGGCCCAGCATCCGGGCTTTCTGAAGGCGGGTTCAGCAACTACGGTATGCGGGCT
>JAXDJR010000174.1:0-4146 GCA_034667545.1 Actinomycetota bacterium | reverse complement strand
CGTTGGCGACAACGAGCTTGTCGTGCCAGGGGAAGGTGGCACAGCCCCCGGGCTCGTCGCCTCACATCCCGCGAGGTGCTCTCCTTCCATGCAAACGTCTGTTCCGCTCCCACCGTCGAGCGTATCGATCCCATCCAAACCCATGAGGGTGTCATTTCCCCCGGCTCCCGACAGGGTGTCATCCGCTATGCCTCCCCAGAGTGTGTTGTCGCTGGCATCGCCGCGGATCGTGTTGGGATGTGAATAAGAACCGTCGATGTTCTCGACGTTGCTCAGGGTGTCGGTGCCCTCTCCCTGGGCAGTTCCCGCGACCAGGTCGATGGTCATGGGCGCGGGTGCGTTCCCGAAATCCACATTATCCTCGCCGGGGCCGCCGTCGATGGTGTCGTTGCCGGTGCCAGCCGTGGCACCTCCTATCGCCATATCAGGCAGGATGCCGTCGTTCCCACCGCCCCCGGACAGGACATCGTTGCCCGAGTAGCCCACAAGAAGATCGTTATCGGGACCGCCTGTGATTTCATCGTTACCTACTCCTCCGTCGAGCGTCCCGTTGCCGACGATGACATCGTTGCCCTCGGAGCCGTAAACGTTCCCGCGACCACGCGTCTTGTCAATGAAATCGTCGCCTTTACCGCCGTCGATGTCATGTGTCCAGCCTGTGGCGATGATCCTGTCGTTGTAGTCGCTGCCTACCACCATGTTGATTCTCCCTCGCACCGTATCGCGGCCTTGACCGGTGGCGGTATGCGCGGGGAGGTTCACTTCAACCCCGCCCGGCGCAGTTTGATAAGTGAGAACGTTCGTGTAACCGCCGCCGTGCATGTAGTCGTTCCCCGATCCGCCGTCCATGAAGGTGGTCTGGGGACCGATGGCGAACAATCTGTCGTCGCCGCCGCCTCCGTGAAGATGCCAACCTCCGATGATCAGATCTTTCCCACGGCCACCGTTGACCTTCGTTTCGGGCAAGCCGATCAGGAGGTTGGCTCCGCTGTTTCCGATCAGGTGCGAGCCTCCCATGGCGCCCTCGAATCCCGCCAGGCTGTCGTAGCCATGACCCTTGACGGCGCGACCCGAGGCGAGGCTCACTTCAGAGGCTGCCGAGTAGTCCCCCTGGTCCAAGGGTGTCACGTAGGAAACGAGATCGAACCCAGCACCGCCGACCAGTGCGTCGTTGCCTGGCGATCCGAAGAACACATTCGCGCCACCATCGCCCGTAAGGCGGTCGTCATAGCGAGATCCGAAGAGTCCATCTATGTTGCTGAAGCGATCGAGACCTTGCCCCGTCGCGGTGCCGCGAGCGAGGTCGGCATCCACTCCCGAGGTTGCATCCGTGTAGGAGGCGATATCAGCGCGTCCTCGGCCACCGTCGAGTCGATCTCGCCCACTGCCTCCTTGGAGAATGTCGCTGCTGCGGCCGCCATCCAGGAAGTCATGACCCGCTCCACCGAGGAGCGAGTCGATGCTGCCGTTGCCGTATACGTGATCGCGTCCGGAATCTCCTTGAAGAAGATCAACCCCAGGTCCACCGCTCACTTGATCCGAACCTTCGCCAGCGGCAACGATGTCGACACCAGAACCCGCACAGATGAGATCGTTTCCCCCCATACCAGCGATCTGATCGTCGCCGCCGAGGGCTGCGATTACGTCCCTGCCTGCCGTGCCCGTCAGGATGTCGTTCCCATCGGTGCCCACGATGCTGGCACGCCGGCCAAAGCAGGTGGGCGCCGCTGCGGCAGTCGATGGTACGGCGATGACCAGCGGAAAGAGGGTGGCGATAGCCAGGAGCGACCACTGCCTGGGAGAGCCCTTCACTCAGGAACCCAATCGCTATATGCCGGTCGATACTCTTCCAGCAATTACCAGCACGATATCAGCGATATGGCATTGCCTTGACCACGACTGGATTCGCCAAGACATATTCATGCCCGACCGCGTTTCCCAGCCGGGTGATGTCTCGTCCGCGGCTGCTGGTCCCGGGGCTTGGACACTGTTCACCCAGTTCGGTGATGCCGTCGGGATCACCGTCATCGTGCTCACGACCGTGGCTGCACTCGTGGGCGGAGCGCTCGGACAGGTATTCGATGCTGCTCTTTATCGCTTCACGGCAGACGGAGTCGTTGCAGCCCCCGTTCGGTCGAGCGCAATTAGACCAGTTCCAGAGCCGGCCGAGCGCAACCACATGTTGGTCGGAAGAGGTCACGGGAGAGCCGACAGCGGATCAAAGGTGACGAGGGTTCGCTGGGTTCGAGGGGGACTTCTGTCCCCACTCGCGATCGGGTCCACTCGACCAGCAAGGGGCAGGCGCTCGGCCTTCTGACTCGATGTTCGCAACGACAGATTCCGCGGTTCGTGCATGTATCGCTATTTGTCAGCGATGAAGACGACTGGGTGGCGTGTCGCCAGGAGCGAGCCTTTGAATGCAGGAACCTCTGGGCGCGCCCCTGCCAGTGTGCCCGACGCCTCGATGTATGCAGCCACGGCAGCTTGGTCCGGAAATTCAATCGTTCCCCCAGCATCGTGAACGTCGACTCGTCTGAAGTGGCGCAGGAGAAGCTGCCTTCCGTTTTCGGCGCTAAACGGGCTCTGCAGTCGCCGGCCAAGGCCAACCAACTCACGCAGTTCGTGAAGATGATCACTAGCGTTCGTTATCGCGATTAGCCGGCCCCCGTCACGAAGGGTCCGATGCAGTTCACGCACTGCCTGATCGACGTCTGGAACGTGATAGAGCATCCACGCGGCGACCGCAGCGTCGAACGCTCCGTTTTCAAACGGAAGTGCCTGGACGTCGGCTTGTTGCGCGGCGATGCCTTTGTCCCTTGTGAGAGCAACCATCGCCGGCGAAAGGTCAACAGCGACGATCGTCGCGATCAAGGTATTGCGCATCGTCAGGGCGAAATCTCCGAAGCCACAACCGACCTCGAGGATTCGCTGCGGCTCGATCTCGCTTAGCGAGCTCAGAGCGATTTCGAGCGACTGGGAGCCGCTAGTTGGATAGGAGGAATACGCTGCTCTCC
The DNA here is from genome assembly GCA_034667545.1 of Actinomycetota bacterium. Lineage (GTDB taxonomy): Bacteria > Actinomycetota > CADDZG01 > CADDZG01 > WHSQ01 > DATAPE01. The sequence continues at coordinate 1,132 of JAXDJR010000174.1, read as the reverse complement.
GTCCCGCGAGCCCGGTAGCTGTTGCGTACTCGGTACGAACGACGTCGGCATCGTTGATCCGGCCCATGCTCCATCATCGCAGGTGTACACGAACTTCGGCCCGGCCGGTGCGGCATCAACAGGGCGTGGTACGGATAGCAAGATGACTCAACGCTTAGGTTCCCTGCCGAGCGAGATGTAACCAAGGACATGTCGACTTCTATGCTGAGCTGGCCGCCGTATCGTCCAGCCATGACCAAACGCCGGGGGCCCAAGGCCGGGCACCCATTGGCGCCCGCCCCGCCCGACCTGCTCGATGAACTACCCCTTCTCCGCGAGATACCACCAGACCTTCGCGGCCTCGAAGTGCGGGAGCGCCGTCTAGCCGACGCTGATCTCACCGGGCGCGATGCCCACGGCCTACAGTTGATTGAAAGCCAAATCCAGGAGGTTGATCTGGCCCGCGCGGTGATGCCGCGAGCAGCCTTGCGAGACGTCGTGATTAAAGGAGGAGACTGGGCGAACATCGATGCGGCCGAAACAGTCATCCGGAGGGTCGAACTGAGGGGATTGCGCCTGACGGGCGCGGTCCTCGCAGCGGCAAACATCCAGGACGCTTGCTTCACTCAATGTCGGCTCGATCTCTGCTCGCTGCGATTCGCGACGCTCGAACGGGTCAGGTTCGAGGAATGCCGAATGGAGGAAGCCGACTTCTACGAGACAACACTCAAGTCGGTAGCGTTCATAGATTGCGACCTCTCAAGAGCCACGCTCGCCAAAGCCACATTCGAACGTAGTGAGATGCGGGGATGCGAACTGGGCGGCATCAACGGCGCGGACCGTCTTCGTGGAGTCACTATGCCGTGGCTCGACATCCTGCGATCCGCCGCAGTGTTGGCTGATGGAGTAGGGGTCCGGATACTCGATGAAGACTAGATCCCGTCATGCCCTCATCCGTTGTCGAATGAGGATGCTCGAGAATGCACTGCGGCTACTCTCGACACAGTGAAGCCCATGCCCGAACCAGGGCCCGTCTACCTCATCAGCGGTCCGATGGCGGCAGGGAAATCCACAGTTGGGCGTCTTCTTGCCGAGCGATTCGATCGCGGCGTTTATCTAGACGGCGACTTCTTCCGACGAAGCATCATCAGGG
>JAXDJR010000173.1:0-4027 GCA_034667545.1 Actinomycetota bacterium | reverse complement strand
CGCACTATTGCGACAGGTGTCTCCTTATTGCGACGGGTGTCTCCTTATTGCGACGGGTGTCGCCTTATTGCGACGGGGTCTGGAGAGACGGTCGCAAACTCCCCGCGGGAGACTCGCCGGGGAGAACCCAAGTGGCATGGTGGCGCCATCTCGCTCCGATAATCGGCTAACGAACTACCGCGAGCCTTCTGCTTATTGCGTCCGGAGTAAGGAACTTGAGCAGGCGCTCACCCTCCGCTTCGACCTCCGCCCGAAGCGCCCGTTTGCGCGTGGCGTCGATTTCGACCGTCAAGACCGCACCGCCCCGCTCGGTCCGCAAGCGCCACGTGCCGCCAAGGAAACCATCGACGAGCAGATTCCCCTTCCACGTGGGACCGAGAGGCAGTCGCCGGTCACCGACGACCCTGGAGCGATCGTCGTGCGAGAGCAGGATGTTGTCGTACTGGGGCAGGAAACGCGGTGGCGCGGCAGTGTCGGGGGCAGTAAAGATGCCGTCCTCTGCATCGATGAGCACCCGGCCCAACTCGTCGCGGTAAGTGCGCAGCCGAGGCCGCAACCGATCGATCGCTTCGCGCAGACCGGCGAGCCCTGACCAGGTCCGGATATCTGAGATCGTCGCTGGTCCAAACGCGCACAGGTACCTCATGATGGCGTCATCTGGGGGGCTGGCGGTGGGCACCGGAAGGCCAAGCCATCCTGCAAGGGTCGCGAGTTTCGGACGCAGCGTCCTGCGCCAGACACCACGCGGAGTCACCTGAACGACCGGAAGCAATATTGCAATGGCGTACCCCAGCGACGATGGGTCGTGGCCAGGGAATCGCTCTGCCAGGGCTTTGCCCAACTCGGACACCCCTTGCGGATCCTCGAGAAGTTGCGCGCCGGCAGCCAGCAACTCATCTCGATCTATATCCGCGACGTTGGGACCGAAGGGCGTCCCTGTGTCGAAGCGGCGCTCGATCATGTTCTGGACGACGGGACGTAAGGCGAGCGCATCCCGCGCGGTTACGAGATGCAGCGTCGTGCGTAGGAGTGTCATGCGCACGGCCCGGCGCTCGAGCATGGCCTGTCCCAACTCGTCAGGGTCGAAATCCTCGAGGCGCGACCACAGGCCGACGTAGGGGTCAATGGGAACCTGGGACTGCATCCCAACAAGGTGCTCGACCGCGTCCAGCACCTGGATCCGAGCTCGTTCGAGAAGCGATTGACGCGCCAGCAGCGTCCTATTCAGTGTGCGTCGATCCAGCACCGACCCCTCGGCCGGAATGGCTCTAGCCGACGCTGCCTTCCATCTGGAGCTCGACCAGCCGCTGCAACTCGACCGCGTATTCCATCGGAAGCTCTTTGGTTATGGGCTCGATGAAGCCGCGCACGATCATCTGCATCGCTTCGCCCTCGCTGAGGCCGCGCGACATCAGATAGAACAGCTGCTCGTCCGAAACCTTGGACACGGTCGCCTCGTGTGAGACCGCGGCGGACTCTTCTTCGATCTCCATGTAGGGGTAGGTGTCGGAGCGGGAATCCGCATCCAGGATCAGCGCATCGCAGATGACGTGGGACTTGGCGTGCTCGGCCCCCTCTTCGATCCTGATCAATCCCCGGTAGCCCGCCCGGCCCCCATCTTTGCTGATGGACTTGGAAGTGATCGACGAGGAGGTGTTGGGGGCCGCGTGGATGCATTTGCCGCCTGCATCCTGATGCTGGCCCTCGCCCGCGTAGGCGATCGACAACACTTCGCCCCGAGCGTGATCGCCGAGCAGGTAGATCGACGGGTACTTCATCGTCACCTTGGAGCCGAGGTTGCCATCGACCCACTCCATGATTGCGCCCTCGTATGCAGCGGCGCGCTTCGTGACCAGGTTGTAAACGTTGTTCGACCAGTTCTGGATCGTGGTGTAACGGCAGCGTCCGTTGCGCTTGACGATGATCTCCACGACCGCCGAGTGCAGAGAATCGCTCGAGTACACGGGGGCCGAGCAACCTTCGACGTAGTGCACGTAACTGCCCTCGTCGACGATGATCATCGTTCGCTCGAACTGGCCCATGTTCTCCTGGTTGATGCGGAAGTAGGCCTGCAGCGGGATCTCGACCTCGGTGTTCGGCGGCACGTAGATGAACGAACCACCGGACCACACCGCTGAGTTGAGGGCCGAGAACTTGTTGTCGGCCGGTGGGATGATCGTGCCCAGGTACTGCTTGACGATGTCGGGATGTTCCTTGAGGGCGGAGTCCATGTCCATGAAGATGATCCCGCGGTTCTCTAGCTCCACTTTGGTCTTGTGATAGACGGACTCACTCTCGTATTGAGCGCTTACGCCGCCCAGATAGTTCTTCTCCGCCTCGGGGATGCCCAGCTTGTCCCAGGTTGCCTTGATGTCGTCGGGCATCTCATCCCAGGACTGCACCTGCGAAGTTGGCTTGATGTAGTAGTAGATGTCGTCGAAGTCGATCCCTGAGAGGTCGGCGCCCCACGTGGGCATCGGCTTGCGGTAGAAGACGTCGAGGCTCTTGTGGCGGAACTTGCGCATCCAGTCGGGCTCGTTCTTGCGGTCGCTCATCATGTCGATGACGGCGTGCGAGACGCCCTTTTCCGGCTTTATGTCGTAACTGGTGGCGTCGTGCCAGCCGTACTTGTAGCTGCCCTTGAGGGCGCGTACTTGCTCGTTCTCTTCGAGCGCCTTGATCTCTTCGGCTTCGAGGGCCATGAGGCTCCTTTTGGGGTCTGGTCGAGGCTTCAGTCTAGCAGTTAGGTCATCCTAACCAAAGGGCTCTACGGTTTATTTCTCCTGGTCAGAGGCCTGATTTTGATCATGCTGTCAATCACGGGCGTGTTGGAGCCGAACGAGGGTCCACCGGCGGGATGGCGAGGTCGACGTCCGGCTCGTCGACCTCCTGGGAGTGGAAGCCCGGCCCCCGGGAGATCACCTGGAAAGTCTCAGCGAACCCATAGCCGGCGGCCTCGCCCGCTTCGGCGGAGAAAGTGCGAACGAACTCCGCGATCTGGTCGGCATTGCTCCCTACCTGACTCTCATGGCACAGAAGTGCCTCGATCTTGCGATCGATGGCCGAGGTGATGTCCACCGCCACCGGCTTGGGCCCCGGGCCCCCGATCCAGAGCTCGCGCAGCCCGCGCCACGGCAGCACACCCTCCTCGAGAAGCTCGGGGAAGTGCCCCGGCGTGGTGCCGGCCGTCAAAGTCACATCCAGCGATGCCTGCCCTACCGCCCGGTGGTCGGGATGATTGATGAAACGGTCGTCGATCGTTGGCGTCGGATCCATTACCAAGTAGCGGTGCGGCCGATACATGCGAAAGACTCGGGCGATATCCCGGCGAAGGTCGAGCGTGTACTCGACATACCCATCGCGGCGCTCGAGCCACACGAGATCCTTGATCCCCAGGACGTCCGCTGCCCGCCGGGACTCCCGCCTGCGTACCTCCGACAAACGCTCCCCCATCAATTCCTGATCTTGCGTGCCAGTGGAGCCGTCGGTGACGATGCAAAGCGTGACCTCGGCCCCCGCGTCGGCCCACACAGCAAGGGTGCCTGCAGCACCGAATTCCATGTCGTCAGGGTGTGCGGTCACCATCAGGGCACGAAACTTCGGCGCCATCTAGACCTGTTCCTTCGAGATAGGACGCACCGCGAGCGTGCAGCGCGCAACAGCGATGGCTTTGCCGTCCTCGTCGACGAGATCGATCGCCCACACGTGCATGGTCCTTCCCCTACGGATGGGAGTGGCGATCGCGGTGAGAGTGCCACTTGGTTTGGCGCGAAGGTGGCTGATGTTGAGCTCCGTGCCCATCGCCACCTCTTTATCCAGGTCACAGTTGAGGTAGCCGCCGATCGTTGCGGCGCTCTCGGCGATGACCGCGGACGCTCCGCCATGCAGCAGGCCCCGTGGTTGATGGACCCTAGGGCCGACGTCCATCTCCATCACGACACGATCGGGCGAGAGCTCCACCTCCCGGATCCCAAGAGCTTCGTGGATCGTGTTCTCGTAACGCAGTTTGCGGGCCACCGGCGGATGG
>JAXDJR010000172.1:0-31579 GCA_034667545.1 Actinomycetota bacterium | reverse complement strand
ACCATAGAAAGCGCCACGAGGCACGGATTCGGGCTGGCCGGATTGTTCGTGATGGCGAAGACTCCATCACCATCGGGATCGGAAAGCGTGTTGTTGAAAGCCGTTTGGTTTTCGCAGGTAGCCGGCGAGACGCCGCCCGTCACACCTAGCCGATTGTCGAGTGCGTGGTTAAGAGGACCAACAGCCGCTCCCGGCTGCGTGTGTATGCGGGCTCCCGGCGCGGTGGCACAAGCAGGAGTACTGCCAGGCGCTGCTTCGAGGAAAGCCGAGAAGTTGGATGCACCCCCTCCGGTGCCGAATCCCTGGTCGGGAGAAGGACAGGGTGCACTTTGCAAGTTTGCTGCCTGGAAGTTTCCACCTGAAGGGGTTGCGGATCCGAGGAACAGTGAAACTCGCGCTCCGTTCCAGCCTTGAGATTGGAAAGCGTAGCCACCCGCGGGGCATTGAGGGTTGTAAGTCTGGGCTGCGTCAACAACCGCCTGCCCGTCCAGGTCGAGCACGGGACAGTCGAGGAGCAGCATCGGAACCAGAGTCGCGCCAAAGGGAGCACCGGCCCCGGAGTCGGCCGTAGCCTGAGCCGACAGGATCCGGGTCCCGGCGAATGCGCCGACAACGGGTGCGAACAGGAAATGGAAGTCGCGCGACGCTGGACGGGTGTAGACACACTGGAGCTGAACACCGTTCTTGTCCATGCACGGGTTGGGCTGCGGACAGCTATAAACGCCCCCCACATTGGTGCATGTGCCGCTCTGTAGAACTGGTGGGGAGCAGCTCACCGGAGGCGGAGTCCAGGCAGGAGGAGCACCGGAGGCGTTATTGACATAAAGCTGTTCACAGTCCGTTGACGCAAAATTCTGTCCGGGCCTGAACGCGCTGGCGTTCTTGGTCGCGTACAAGTTCGCTGCGTCAGTGCCGGCCTGCGGTGAGTTGGGGGTGTCCTTGAGCGCGACGGCTCCCGAGATGGCCGAGAGGTCGGCGGTTCGCTGAAGACCTGTCCGCTCAGTGAAGGCGCGGCCCACGTCGACCGTCAAGGCGACGAAGCCTAAGAGGAGAACGATCGCCAAGGCGACGACGATCGTTGTTTGACCTTTTTCGTTGCGGAAGGGCTTCAACGTCTGACCTCTCGTAGGTGGTCCCGGACCGGGGCCCCCCGCCACGAGGTCGGCTGCTGCTCACTCTGAATAGAAGAAGCGAGTCAAGCCACAGCCGAGGTGCGTACGTCTAGTTACGCGCCTGACGTACCGAACGTGAGCTTAGTAACGAAAGGTCGTGCCACTTGCGGGATATGACCCGATTCGGGACGCAAAAGTTGCGCCCATTACGTATCACGTCACGCGTGCGGGTTGCCGAGAGCGCGCACCCAAACGCGCTGTCTCTGGGGAGTGAGACGCTTCTACGGCGGACGTCGTTTCTCTCGAAGGTCGTACGACGAACCGACCTCACTTCACTTGCGGCGGGATCGCTATGTGTGCGTGCGGAACCGTCTGTGGCACTCGAGGTGCTTTTGTCGAAAAGCACCACAGGCACCACAGCCTTTCGGGACCAGAGATAGTGCGAACTTCCGACCGGCCCAGAAAGACCTCATTGGTACCGGGCCAGGCGAGCCTCGGCCGTGCGGTCGAGCTACACCAGGGCCGGAGTTAGCCCCTTACTCGGTAGATGACTGCGTCGCCTTGGCCCCCGCCTCCGCATAGGGCAGCTACCCCGACTCCTCCGCCGCGCCGCTTAAGCTCGTAGAGCAGCGAGACCGTGATGCGAGCGCCGGTGCAGCCGATCGGGTGACCTAAAGCTACCGCCCCGCCATTGACGTTTACCTTGTCCTCCGCATCGCGATTGCCATTGAACAACATCCTGGTCGAATGCAGCGCGACCGCGGCGAAGGCTTCGTTGATCTCGACGAGGTCGAGGTCGTTCGCCGACATTCCAGCTTTCTTCAGCGCAGCCTGGATCGCGAGAGCAGGAACCGTGTGCAGATAGGGAGGCTTGTCTGCGGACATGCCCGTTGCCACGATCTCGGCGATCGGTTCCAGGCCGAGCTCTTCTGCCCGCTCCGCGCTCATCACCACGACCGCAGCACCACCGTCAGATATCTGCGAGGCATTGCCTGCAGTAATGGTTCCATCTTTGTTGAATGCGGTGCGCAACTTGGACAGAGACTCTTCCGTTGTGTCGGCGCGCACACCTTCGTCTTGGGCGAACACGATCGGGTCGCCTTTGCGCTGAGGTATCTCGAACGGCACGATCTCGTCGGCGAACTTTCCCTCTGTGATCGCGCCGTGCGCCCGCGCGTGCGAGCGAGCTGCCCATCGATCCTGGTCCTCGCGAGAGATCGAGAACTCGGTATTCACGTCTTCGGACTGATCGCCCATGTGCCGGTCGGTGAATGCGTCCCACAGACCGTCGTAGATCATCGAGTCGATCAACTTCCCATCACCCATGCGATAACCCGTGCGAGCCTTCGGCAACAGATAGGGAGCCTGATCCATCGACTCCATGCCCCCGGCTACGACAACCGAGACCTCGCCCGCTCGGATCATCTGGTCGGCGAGCGCGATCGCATTCAGTCCGGACAGACAGACCTTGTTGATAGTTACGGCAGGCGTTGTGTCGGGCACGCCGGCCTTGATGGCGGCCTGACGCGCAGTTATCTGCCCAGTCCCCGCCTGGAGGACGTGGCCCATGATCACGTAATCGACCTGCTCGCCTGCGATGCCGGCGCGGTCGAGAGCTGCCTTGATAGCCGCCGCGCCGAGGTCGACGGCCGGCGTGCCGGCAAGCGCACCACCGAACTTGCCTATGGCGGTCCGTGCCGCAGAGACGACCACTGTGGGGCGCATGGATGTTCCTTTCGTGAGCTGATGAGGCCCCGAGATCCTGCCGATGTGGCTGCTCTCAGGGCCCATCCATCTTAGGCGCTCGTCTAGCTGACCTTGCTCCCACGGTCGATCAGGAACGCGATCTTCACGTTGACCTTGTAGTTATCGATCTCGCCGTTGTCGCCGACGGTTGCACTGCTCTCGAGAACCTCGACCCCCCGGATGTTGCGGATCGTCTCTCCGGCGATGCGCACAGCGTTGCGGACCGCGTCGCTGAACGATTTGGGCGAGCTTCCAACCAACTCGATTACCTTGACCACGCCACCTTCAACCTCGTTGCCAGCCAATGTTCCCCTCCTTGCATTGCTGATGGACATCTCGACCCTATCGCCACCGAGTTAGCGGACGCTCCACGGCTAGGATGCCGCCGGATGCTGGAGAAGATCGAGCACATCGCCCTCGCCGTCGAGGACCTCGAAGCAGCACTCGCCCACTACCGGGACGTCTGGGGGATAGAGGCGGTTCATCGGGACCGGGTCGAGGATCAAGGTGTCGAAGAGGTGATGCTCCCGATCGGCGACACCTTCCTTCAACTGCTCGGAGCAACGGGGCCGGACACCATCGTCGCGAGATTCCTAAAGCGCCGGGGCGAGGGCCTTCACCACATCGCCTACGAGGTCGACGATCTCGATGGGACGCTCGCTACCTTGAAGGAGAGGGGTGTTCGACTGATCGATGAGGCTCCCCGGCAGGGGGCTCGCGACCAACTGGTCGCCTTCGTTGATCCCAAGAGCAATCACGGACTGCTCGTCGAGCTGATCCAGCGTCCGGCCCCCACGATCTAGAACCGTGGCCTCGGTAGCAGCTCCTTCTCCTCTGCGGAGGCCGGAGTTCCGCAAGCTCATGGCCATCTCCTTCACCGTTGCTATCGGCTTCGGGATGGTGATCCCGGTGCTGCCGCTGTACGCCAAGTCATTCGGAGTCGGGCTGGCGGCGATAGGGCTGGTGCAGCTGGTGTTCGGCACCACCCGGTTCGGGTTCGGGCTCATCGGAGGTCTCACCGTCGACCGCTTCGGAGAACGCGCGTCGACGGTTGCGGGGCTGTTGATAGTCGCGGCGTCCTCCTTCGCCGCCGGCTTATCCACCAACTTCCCGCAGTTCGTACTGGCCCGCGGCTTCGGGGGAGCAGGCTCGGCACTGTTCATCAATGGGCTCATGAACAGGATCATCCGCACGATCGAACCTCAAGCGATGGGACGCGCCACGGGTGCCTTTCGCTCCTCGTTTCTGGTGGGGATCGGCGCCGGACCGGCACTAGGCGGCATCGTCGCTCAGCACTTCGGCCTGGCCGCTCCACTGCTCTTCTACGGAGTGGCATTGCTGCTCGCCACGGTCATCGCGTGGTTCGTGATGGCAGGCGAGGAGCGTGGCACCGCTCTCGAACGCCGCTCTCCACTCGAATCCGTGCGGATGGCAGCGCCACTCTTTAAGGACAAGCGTTATCTGGTGGCGCTGCTCGCGACCGGGGTGGGGTGGTGGACTGTCTCTGGACCTGCCCAAGTCGTGGGAGTCGTCTTCGCCCGTGACCAGCTCCATCTGTCGAAGCCGCAGATCGGCGTTGCGCTGACGCTGCTTTCGGTTGGAGAGTTGCTGGTCTTGGTCGTCGCCGGACGGCTTGCAGACCGCTACGGGCGGCGCGCCGTGATCGTCCCGGCCCTCGTCGCGAGCGCGCTCGCCACGGCGGCGATAGGGGGAACCGCGAACTCACCGATCGCTTTCTATGCCTCGTTGGTGGTGATCGGCGGCAGCATCGCCGCGGGCGCGACCGCCGCGGGAGGGCTGCTCGCGGACTCGATCCCCGCGGGTGGGTCTGGGGCCGCCGTTGGCCTGAACCAGATGGCGGGCGACCTTGGCTACCTGTTGTCGCCGGCGGCGGTGGGGGCCCTGGCGGAAGCGACCAGCTTTGCTACCGCTTACCTGGTTGCAGCCGTGCCCGCCGTGGCGGTGCTGGCGGTCGCGTTGACCCTGCCCACGAATCGGCGGCGCCGGAGCGCGGCCGAGGTTCCTATCGAGCCCGCCACACCCGTCGCTTAGGGCAACCGCTATCGCAGGCTCAAGTCCTCGCTCGCAAACGTGATGCCCAAGGGCTCGATCAGGACACTGCGGGGGCCGCTCTCAACCTCTCCCGCGCGCAGCGGATCGAACCCGCACGCCCGGGCACGCTCCAGGATGCGGTCCGAATCCCGAGGCCGGCTAAATAAAGCCATCCCCGCTCCCATGTTGAAGGTGCCGTAAGCAGCGCGTGCGTCCATGCCGGAGCGCCCGACGAGAAAGGACAGCACTTCGGGCACCTTAGGCAGAGTGCGCATCCGGTAGACGAGATCACCACGCGCCCGCATCAGTTTGCGGAAACCATGCCCGGTGATGTGGCTGATGTATGTCGGCACTATCCCCAGCCCAAGCAGGTCGGCGATCAGCGGCGAGTAGATGATGCTCGGCTCTAACACCGCATCCCCGAGCAAGGTTCCGCTATCCAGCCTGGTGTGGAATCCATCGGCCGAATCGGCAGCAACCCGGCGGGCGATCGAGGCGCCGTTGGCGTGCAACCCAGAGCTGGCCAGCAGGATGATCTCGTCTCCGGGAGCGAGTCTGTCGCCGAGTATCGGATCGATCGGTACCTGGCCGACCGCGCACCCGGCGAGCTCGATGTCCTCATCGGAGACCAAGGAGGCCAACGTCGGTGACTCGCCGCCTCCCCACGCGGCCCCCGCATCCGCGCACGCCCGGCGCCAGCCTTCCACGAGCGAGGTCAGTCTCTTTCCCCGGCCGTACCAGCCGGCGTCGCCGGTTGCGAAGTAGGCGTTGACGACGAGTGGGAGCCCACCGACACAACAGAGATCGTTCACTACCGCGGCCACGGTGTCGTACGCCACATCGCCATAGTGCGCCGAGCCGCCCGACTCTTCGAACTCGCGCGCGATGATCGATTTCGTCCCCAAACACTCGAGCACCATCGCGAGGGTGGTCCCACCCACAGTGAAAACGAAGGCCGGCTCACCCCTCGACTCGTCGATCGCCCGGGCCCCGCGCGCGGCCAAGAGGTGGCTCGTGCTCAAGGCTGCGGCGACCGCCTCACGTTTGGCCGCGTCCAAAGCCTGGTAATCGACGCCTGCAGACTTGTACGCGTCCATAACTCGACGCTACCCGACGACCGTCGTGATCCCCGGGTTGTGAGCCGGGTCCGACGCCGCTTGATTATCCGGCGGGACCGCGCGGCCCAATTGCCAAGCCCGCCGAATAGACTCCCCCCGAGATGGCCATCGAAGAGACTTCCCCGCGGCCGGTGCGATCCATCGAGCACCGCGTCGAAGAGCTACAAACTCACAAAGAAGAGGCTCGGTCGGCGGGCGGCAAGGGCGTCATCAATCGCCAGCACGACCGCGGCAAGCTGACTGCGCGGGAGCGGATCGAGACCCTGCTGGATGCAGGCTCGTTCGTCGAGACCGACATGCTCGTTCGTCACCGGTCATACGGATTCGGCATCGAAAGGCGCCGGCCCTTCGGCGACGCGGTGGTAACGGGCTGGGGCACGATCGACGGTCGAAAAGTCTTCGTCTACGCGCAGGATTTCACGGTCTTCGGGGGCTCTCTCGGCGAGGTGGTCGCCGAGAAGATCTGCAAGATCATGGACCTGGCTCTCGAGACCGGCGCTCCCGTCATCGGCCTGAACGATTCCGGGGGAGCCCGGATCCAGGAGGGAGCGGCGTCCCTCGCAGGCTACGGCTACATCTTCGATCGCAACGTGCGTAGCTCGGGAGTGATCCCGCAGATCTCGGCCATCATGGGGCCGTGCGCCGGGGGGGCCGTGTACTCACCTGCCATGACCGACTTCACGTTCATGGTCAGCAACACCTCCCACATGTTCATCACGGGACCCGAGGTCATCAAGGCGGTGACCGGCGAGGAAGTGACGCAAGAAGAGCTCGGAGGCGCGATGACGCACGCCTCTAAGTCGGGCGTGGCTCACTTCGTCGCAAGTGACGATCAGGACTGCCTGGAACAGCTTCGTTACCTGATGTCGTTCATCCCCTCGAATAACTTCGAGTCTCCGCCCTACTTCCCGCCCACCGACGACGGGATGCGGTCGTGTGATGAGCTGCTGGATCTCATCCCCGACTCCCCGCGCGAGCCGTATGACATGCATCAGGTAATAGCGTCGGTATTCGACGATGGTGAGTTCTTCGAGGTCCACCAGCACTGGGCGAAGAACATCCTGTGCGGCTTCTCAAGGCTTGCAGGGCACCCCGTCGGCGTGGTTGCGAACCAGCCGCAGGTGCTGGCCGGAACGCTCGACATCACCTCGTCCACCAAAGCTGCGCGTTTCGTCAGGTTCTGCGACGCCTTCAACATCCCGCTGGTGACCTTCGTGGATGTTCCGGGCTTCCTGCCGGGGACCGAGCAGGAGTACGGCGGGATCATCCGCCACGGCTCCAAGTTGCTCTACGCGTTCAGCGAAGCGACCGTGCCGCGCATGACCGTCATCACCCGCAAGGCGTACGGGGGCGCCTACCTCGTCATGAACTCAAAGCACATCCGCGCCGACATCTCGTTCGCGTGGCCGACTGCCGAAATCGCCGTTATGGGGGCTGAAGGCGCGGTGAACGTGATCCACCGCAAGCAGATCGAGAGTGCAGACGACCCCCAGGCCAAGCGGGCGGAGCTGATCGATGACTACCAGGAGAAGTTCTCGACGCCGTACATAGCCGCAGAACGTGGCTATGTGGACGATGTCATCGAGCCCCAAGAGACGCGCAAGCGCCTCGTGCAGTCCCTCGAGATGCTGCGTTCCAAGCGCGAAACGATCCCCCAGCGCAAACACGGGAACATCGCGCTGTGACCTTTCCGCGTCCGCACCTCGAGATCGTGCGCATCGAGGGCGACCCCACAGAGGACGAGCGACGCGAGATCGAAGCCGTCGTCTCGGAGTTGATCAGAACCGAGCGGCAAGAGAGCGCGCGGTCGATGTGGGCGCGCGCGGGACGAGCGCAGAGCCGGCGGCTAGGGATGTTCGACTACCGCGACCGCTTCAGCCAGCAAGATGCCTGGCGACTATCGGTGCGCATGCCTTTCGGGGGCCGGGAGTATCCGGGCCGCAACGGACGGGGCGACGCCAAGTAGCAGATCCCGCGCTCGAACAGTGACCTCAGAAATAACTGTGCTCGCAAAAACTAGGCAGAGTGCTCGTAGAAGCCGCGGCCCGTCTTGCGCCCCAGGAAGCCGGCCCGGACCATGTGCTCGAGCAGGGGGGCCGGGGCGAGGCGGCGCTCTCTGAACTCTTGGTGCAACGCACTCAAGATCGAGTAGGTAACGTCGAGCCCGATCCGGTCCATCAGCTCGAACGGGCCCATCGGGTGCGCGCAGCCAAGCTTCATCGCGGTGTCGATCTCCTGCGGAGTGCTGTAGCCCTCCTCGTGCATCCGAACCGCGTCGTTCAGATACGGGAACAGCAAGAAATTCACTATGAAGCCCGCACGGTCGCGGCAGTGGACGGGATGCTTGCCGATGCTGCGCACCCAAGCGGACGCCCGCCCATCAACCTCCAACGAGCTTGCGACGGTACGAACCACTTCGACCAGCTGCATGACGGGGGCCGGGTTGAAGAAGTGCAGGCCGACCACGCGTTCGGGGTGATCGGTCGCGGCCCCCAGATCGACCACCGAGAGAGATGAGGTAGTGGTAGCGAGGATCGCCTCAGGCTTCACCGCGCGGTCTAACTCTTGGAAGATCGACGCCTTTACCTCGAGGTCTTCCACTACAGCTTCGACAACCAGATCGCATTCAGCAAGATCGGCGAGATCCAGAGTCATGGAGACGCGAGCTACCAGTTCGTCTGCTTCTCGTTGGCTCAACTTGTCACCCTCGACGCCGCGCGCCACGCTCGTTGTCAATGCCTGGCCCGCCTCCTGGAGAGCCGTGTCGGTGCGGCCGCGCAGGATCACGCGGTTGCCCGCCTTGGCGGCGACCTCGGCGATGCCCACAGCCATCAATCCGCCGCCGACCACGCCCACGATCTCTACATCGGACCGATCACCCTCTGGAGGGGGAGGTGGGAGATCGACTACCTTCGGCGACTCGGGAGCCTCGTATCTGTAGAAGCCGCGCCCGGTCTTGCGTCCGAGGTATCCGGCAACGACATATTGCTTGATCAAGGGTGCCGGCGCGTCGGTTTCATCGCGGAACTGACGCCAGAGAGCCTCGCAGATCTCGTAACCGGAATCCAGACCGATGAGGTCCAGCAGGGACAGGGGACCAAGGGGATGGCCGCAGCCCATCTGCATCGCAGCGTCGATGTCCTCGCGCGTGGCGTATCCCTGCTCGAACATCCGTACCGCTTCGTTGAGGTAGGGGAACAGAAGCACGTTGGCGATGAAGCCGGCCCGGTCCCGGCACGCAACGGGGACTTTCCCAAGTCCCTTTGCGAAGTCGCGCGCCGCTTGCACGACATCGGCGTCGGTCGCCACCGTGTGAACCAGCTCTACGAGTTTCATGATCTGGGCAGGGTTGAAGAAGTGGAACCCGATCACGCGCTCGGGCCGCGAGGTTGCCACCGCCATGTCGATCACCGGCAGGGAAGACGTGTTCGTGGCCAGGATCGCGTCCCTCGGCAGGATCTCGTCCAACCGGGAGAACACTTGCTTCTTGAGGTCGAGGTGCTCGGGAACCGCTTCGAACACGAGATGGCAGTCGCTCAGCCCTTCGAAGCTGGTGCTTCCAGAGATGCGGCCCAGGACCGCGTCGGCATCCTCTTGGGTCATCCTCCCCCGCTCGACGACCCGTCCCAAGCTGCGTCCGATCCGCTCCTTTCCCGCATCGACGGCTTCCGAGTTGGCTTCGGAGAACACCACGTCGAATCCTGAGCGGGCGCAGATCTCACAGATGCCGGAACCCATGGTTCCGCATCCAACGACGCCAACCTTCCTGATCTCGAGGGTCACATCCAGCTCCTTTGAAAGATAGGCACAGAGATTACCCAGAGAGCTACCTCTACGATTGACCCCCGATGGATCCCAAGCCCAAAGATGCGCCGTGGATCTTTCGTACTTACGCGGGCTATGCATCGCCGGTTGCCACCAACCTGCGCTTCAAAGCCAACCTGGCGAAGGGCCAAACGGGGCTATCGGTGGCCTTCGACCTGCCCACCCAGACCGGCTACGACTCCGACCATGCGATGGCGCGAGGTGAGGTCGGAAAAGTAGGCGTCCCGATATGCCATCTCGGAGATATGCGATCGGTCTTCGAGGGGATCCCGATGGATCAGATGAACACCTCGATGACTATCAACGCCACGGCGATGTGGCTGCTCGCTCTGTACGTGGCGGTCGCGGACGAACAGGGATCGGCGCGCGCGTCCTTGGCCGGCACGACGCAGAACGACATCTTGAAGGAGTACCTCTCCAGGGGCACCTACATCTTTCCACCGGCCCCGTCAATCCGCCTCACGGCCGACTTGATCACCTGGGTGCTGCATGAGGTCCCGCGCTGGAATCCGATCAACGTCTGCTCTTACCACCTGCAAGAAGCGGGTGCCGATCCCGTTCTCGAGGTTTCTTACGCGCTTGCGAACGCTATTGCCGTCCTCGACGCCGTACGAGCGACCGGAAGGATCACCGACGATGACATCCCCCGATTGGTGGGCCGCATCTCCTTTTTCTGCAACGCGGGGATCAGGTTCATCGAAGAGACATGCAAGATGCGCGCGTTCAACCGCTTGTGGGAGCGCATCACGAAAGAGCGGTACGGGATAGAAGACGAGAAGTTCCGCCGCTTCCGCTACGGGGTGCAGGTCAACTCCCTGGGCCTCACCGCGCAGCAACCAGAGAACAACGTCTACCGCATCCTGCTCGAGATGCTCTCGGTGACACAGTCCAAGTCGGCCCGCGCGAGGGCCGTGCAGCTGCCCGCGTGGAACGAGGCCCTGGGACTTCCCCGCGCATGGGATCAGCAATGGTCGCTGCGGGCTCAACAGATCCTCGCCCTCGAGACCGACCTGCTCGAGTACGACGACATCTTCGAGGGATCGAAAGTGATCGAGGCCACGACTACCGAGATCGCAGAGGGGGCGTGGGACGAGCTCCGGCGTGTCCTCGATGCAGGCGGCTCAGTCGAAGCGCTGGGTTACATGAAAGAGCAGCTCGTTATTGCCCAAGCTCGCAAACGCCGTGCCATCGAGACCGGGGAACAAGCGGTCGTCGGAGTCAACCGCTACGAGGATTCGGAGATCTCACCGCTGGTCGAAGGTCTGGACGAGCTTGCTTACGAGCGCGTGGATCCCGCGGCCGAGGGCGAGCAGATCGCCCGGCTCGAGCAGTGGCGGGCGGACAGGGACAGTTCGGCAGTCGCACGCGCGCTGGACGCGCTGAAACGAGTAGCTGCCGGCAGCAACGACCTCATGCCCGCCTCCATAGAGGCCGTCAAGGCGGGAGTGACCACCGGCGAATGGGCGGATGCGCTGCGGGAGGTCTTCGGTGAGTTCCGGGCCCCCACGGGGGTCGGGGGGCGCATCCCCGCGGGGGCCGGGATCGCGGCCGCGAGGGATCGCGTTGACGCGGCCGCGCAGAGACTGGGAGTGAAGAAGCTGCGTCTGCTGATTGCCAAACCTGGTCTCGACGGACACTCGAACGCGGCCGAGCAGATCTCAGTTCGCGCTCGCGATGCAGGATTCGAAGTGATCTACCAGGGGATCCGGCTGACGCCCGAGCAGATCTCGTCCGCAGCGGTCGAGGAAGACGTGCACGCCATAGGACTATCGATCCTGTCCGGCGCCCACAACCTGCTGGTCCCCGACGTGCTCGAGCGTCTCCGGGCCGAAGGCGTGGACCTCGATGCCGTGCCGGTGATCGTCGGCGGCATCATCCCTGCAGACGACGAGAAGACCCTCCTGGACCTGGGAGTCGCCCGGGTCTACACGCCCAAGGACTTCGACCTAACCAAGATGGTCGCCGAGATAGCAGATCTGATCCTCAACCAAGCCCAGGGCTGACCGCTCGCCCTCCGAGCCGGCCCATGCTCTAGTAACGTCGCCACTTCTGGGGGTCCAGGAGAGGAGGAGGCGGCTTGAGCTTCAAGATAGGCGTGGGGCTCTTCACCGGTCAGATCCCGGTCGACAGTCGGCGCACTTTCCACGATGAATACCGGGAGGCCATCGAGCTCGTCCGCCTCGTCGAGTCCGAGGGGCTTGACGGCGCGTGGGTCTCCGAGCACCACTTCGCAGGCGATGGCTACCTTCCATCGCTGCTTCCATTGCTGGCGACGTTCGCTGCCGCCACCGAACGGATCGAGCTTGGCACCGGCGTGGTCCTCGCGCCGTTCCACGACCCCATAAGGCTCGCCGAGGACTTCGCCGTCGTCGATCAGATCTCCGGGGGCCGGGTCATCGCCGGCTTCGGTATCGGATGGCGCGATGAGGAGTTCCGTGCCTTCGGCATCGAGACCTCGAGCAGGGTGCGGCGTATGGAGGAGATCATCGACATCCTGCGCCTGGCGTGGAGCGAGGAGAGGTTCGACTACTCCGGTCGCCACTATTCGTACTCGGGCGTTGCGGTTACTCCCAAACCGGCCCGCGTTCCTCCCATCCTGGTGGGAGGTTTCGTCGAGAGCGCGGTCCGGCGGGCCGGCCGCATCGGCGACGGGTACATCTCGTCGCGCGCGGACGCTCCCGAGTTGGTGGAGAAGGCTTTCGCCTCTGCAGCGGAGGCGCGCCGGGAGGCAGGTCTGGACGGTCCCCCGATCGTCGCGGTGCTCCAGAATGCATTCGTAACCGAATCCCCGGAAGAAGACTGGCCCATGGTGCGAGACGGGATCGGCCACCAGCTCGGCGTGTACTCCGGATGGCGCGAGGGCACCGACGTGAAGGGAGTGCCTCTGAAAGTGATGCCTCCGGACGAGAAATCGATCCGGCGCACGACTGCTTACGGCACCCCCGATCAGGTGGTGGAGTTTCTGACTCCGCTGGCAAAGATCCTGGGCCGCTACCCAGAGGGCCACATCATCCTGCGCTTGCACTACCCCGGCATGACCGCGGCCCCCGCAGCGAAAGCGATCTCGTTGCTCGCACGAGAGGTCGCGCCACAGCTCAAGGAGCGCGCGGCTGCCACCTGATCGGCGGGAACCCGGCGCTGCGGCCACCACCGAAACAACGCCGGGAAGCGCAGTAGTCGCTACCGGCGCGGTAGTGGTCGCCCTCGGGGCAACCCTGTTGTGGCTGTTCATGCTGGTCGGGCCATGGCGGCTTGCCAGCGGATTGATCAGCGCGAGCGATCACCTGCACCGGGTGCAGAACGGCCTCAAAGCGGGCAAGACCAAAGAGGTTCGCTACGAGACGCTGGCTGCAGTCGCGGCAGCAGACCGCGCGAGGAACGGTCTCGATTCCCACAGTCCCCTCTTCGACATCGCGCAGGCCGCTCCGGTGATCGGCAAGGCCTGGAGCCAGGTCGGTCATCTGGTAGACGCGGCCGGCTTCTCTGCGGCAGCTGCCAAGGGGACGCTTGACGTGACACAGAGCGCGTTGCACGGCCCCCACAAGATCATCGGCAAGGATCCGAACCAACCCAAGGGGGGCAAGAAGATCGATCTGGCGCGCGTTGCAGCGCTCGGCCGGACGATCACCGGCGTGCACGCAGATATCGATAATGCTGCCCACTCCCTGCAAGCGATCAATCTGCACAAACTTCCGCATCGTTTGTGGGACAACGTCAAGAAGGGTTTGAGGCAAGCCCGCGATACCCGATCTCTCCTGGCCAACGTGCAAGCTGGATTCAAGCTGTTGCCCGACTTCCTTGGCGCGAACGGAAAACGTACCTACCTGCTGGCGATGCAGAACTCTGGCGAGCTTCGAGGGACCGGCGGATCGATACTCCAGTTCGGGCAGATGTCGCTGAACAACGGCGCCCCCCACCTCGACAGTCCTCGGACCGTCTACAAGATCGACAAACAGCGCCGCCAGATATCGATCCCCTTGCCTCCCGCTGCATGGTATGTGCGCGGGATCCCCGACGCTCAGCGGTTCGGCAACTCGAACTGGTCTCCCGACTGGCCGCTCTCCGCGCGACTGATGCTTCGTTATGCGGCCGCGAGCGATCCTCACTTTCCCCACGTTGACGGCGTGATCGCGGTGGACCCAGTCACGATGCAGGACCTGGTCGCGGGCACGGGTGCGTTCCGGGCCGGGCAACGCAAACACCACGGCCGCCGGATCACGCGCAAGCACGTTCTTTCGTTCTTGCTCTACAAGGCATACGCCACCTATCCCAACCCAGGCGTCCGGCGCGCAGTCCTCAAAAAGCTGGTGACGGGTTTCTACAACGCGCTGTTGAAGCCGAAGCACCCGACCGGCCTGGTGACCGGGATGGGTGGCTCTCTCGGTGGCAAGCACATGCAGATGTGGATGGCCGATCCCGCCGAGGAAGCGTTCGTGAAAAGGATGGGATGGGACGGCGGTCTGGCCAAAGCCAAGCACAGCGACTACCTCAACGTGGTCGAGCAGAACGTTGGGGGGAACAAGCTCGATTACTTCGAGCAACAACAGGACCAGTTGAACGTGAAGCTACAAGGAACAAGTGCCACCGATACCGTTCAGGTAGGTATCCAGAACCCCGTCTTCGTGCCGCAACCCCATTACTGGCTCGGTGACTCCGGTCCCTACGACCGGCCGATGATGAACGTCTACGCGCCGGGTCGCGCGGTGCTGTTGAACGCCAAGGCCGATCCACTGTGCTCGGTGTTGGTGACCAAGAAGAACGTGGATCAAGCGCGTGCGCCCCAACCATGCCGCCTGGACACTCCGGGGCCCGCAGTGTGGACTAACGGTCCGCCCGAACACCGAGAGCTCGGCAAGAAGGTGTGGTCGGCCACGATGCAGATCCCGGCTCAGCAGCAAGGTTCGTTCGAACTCGCTTATCGCGTTCCCGGAGTGGTCCGGCAACAGGGGCCGAGAAGCGTCTACCGCCTGGTACTGCAACATCAGGCCAAGGTGCGCCCCGAGACGATCACGATCACCGTGACCCTTCCACCCGGGGCGAAAAAGGTGAAGGCGCCTGGGTTCAAACGCGCCGGCGGCGGCAACGTGTTGGTGTGGCGCCACACGCTGACCGAGGACGAGGTGCTCACCGCATCATGGCAGAGCTGACCGCTACCGTTCTGGCGCGGGACCTACCGGGAGTCCGCTGAGTCCAGCCACTCCCCGACGGCCCGCTTAAGCTCGTCGGGCGCCTCGAGCTCGGGGTCGTGTCCGCAGTCTGGGATGGTGACGAGCGTTGCAGCTCGAGCACCGTCTGCGATCGTCTTCGCCTGGGCAGGACCACAGATCAGGTCTTCCTCGCCCGCGATCACCAGGAGCGGGCACTGGATCTTGCTGAGCATGGGCCGCAGGTCGATCGATTGCCACAGGCCGCCTTCCCACGCCTGGACGGCCGCCAGATCAAACCTGACCTCCTTCTTCCATCGTTCCAGCCGGTCGCGCACCTCGGGACGATCGGGATGTGCAAAGTACAAGGGCGCCACGACTCCGAACAGCTCGTCGACCTCGTGCGCGCTGTCGGCCGCCATGACGAGATCGGTCCAGTTCTCCCAGGCGCGCAGGGCCTCCTGGTACCAGGGGGCTCCGCTGTGCCGCGCCAACCCTCTGCGCATCTCCGCCTCCGCGGCGGCCGCATCGGATCCTTCGAGCTCCGGGCTCGCCACGAGACCATCCATGCAGATGCAGCGTTCGCTCGGCGAAGGGTAGAGCGCGGCGTAAGTGAGCGCCACCGTCCCCCCGAACGAGTGTCCGAACACCGTTATCCGTTCGAGGGCCAGGGCAGCACGCACCTCGTCATAGAAACGTGCATGGCCGATGTGGTCGTAAGCCGCGACGTTCGGGGGCGGTGAGGATCCGCCCGAGCCGTGCGGGTCCACCAGGTAGCACTCGAATCGATCCCCCAAGAGCTCGGCAGCCGTTCGCAGATAGGCCGCGGCCAAGCCGGGGCCTCCGGCAAGCATCATCAAGGGCTCGCCCCTGCCGATCGTCTCGTAGGTAGCCCGGCGCCCGCCGGCGAGTTCCAGTGTGGGCATGCTGTTCCCCTCTACTATCGAGACTTGATGACTCTCACGGGAGGTTAGTCGAACGACGGTCAGGGCAGTTCTCCTTGCGGCGGGACGCGGTATCAGGATGGGCGGTGATCAGCCCAAAACGCTGACGCCCGTAGGGGGCAACGAGACACTGCTCCACTACATCCTGGGGGGATTGCGAACCGCGGGTATCACCGATCTGCTGGTCGTCACCGGCCATGCGCGTGGCTCCCTACAGGAAGCCGTTACAAAGGAGTGGGGCGCCGACAACGTGGCGTTCATCTTCAACGGCCGTTACGCATCGTGGGGGAACTTCCATTCGGTTCGCCTTGCGATCGATCAGACGCCCGGGGCGGACCTGTTGGTGGTGAACTCCGATGTCGTGGTTCCTCCCGACGTCTATGGACGGGTGACGGCGGTACAGGGAGATCTCGTCCTCGCAGTCCAGCGCCGCGAGGGCTTGGACCCCGAAGACATGCGCGTCGAGCTCCAGAACCACAAGGTGGTAGCGATCGGCAAGGATCTGAAGATGGTCAAGAGTCACGGCGAATATGCGGGTGTGTCGCTTCTGCGTCCGCGGGCCGCACGCCTCTACGCAGAGATCTGCACCGATCTCGAATGGCGCGCGCTGACCACTCTCTATTACGAAGACATCTACGCAAACATGCTGGCCCGCGTCGACGCACGGGCGGCTTTCGTCCTGCTGGGCGAGTACGCGGAAGTGGACGAGCCCAAGGATGTCCCGGGTGCAGGAGCCGTCGTGCACGCGCACGCGACGCGCTGGAGCGCGGCGGAGGTCCACAACGAGGCGCCCGTCTAGTTGGAGTTCCCGCAGGTCTTGATCTTCGAGGGCGACGACGAGGCCGCCGCCGCCGCCGAGCTCGCCGCGCAAGTGTCCGCCTTGGGCATCAACGCTCCCTTCGTGCTCGCATCCAAGCACGGGAACCGATTGGCGGCCGGGCTCAAGGGGCCGGAGACGGTTGCGACCCCCGCCCACCGCGCCGATCAGGAGTGGGCCATCGAGCTCGGCTTCCGCGCGCGGCGAGCGGGGGCCGACGCGGTGGTGGCCGTCGGCGGGGGCCGGTGCCTCGATATAGCGAAACTGGCTGCGGCCCGAGCGGGGCTCCCGAGCATCGCAGTCCCCACCCAGCTGTCGCACGATGGGATCTGCTCGCCCGTTGCAGTGGTCCCGGACGACCACGGACGACCCGAAAGCGTGGGCGCGATCGCCCCCAGGGTCGTGTTCATCGCGCTGCCGACGCTCGCGGGCGCCCCAGTCGCATCGGTGCGAGCCGGCATCGGAGATCTGCTGGCCAATCCGCTGGCGTTGCGCGACTGGGCTTTAGCGGCCGAGCACGGTCTCGAAGAGATCGATCAGCGCGCCTGGGATCTATCGGTCGAGTCTTTCCAGGCCATCGAGGAGAATCTCGACACACCGGCGGATGAGCTCGCCGGAGATCCCGATTTCCTAAGGCGGCTCGCCAACGCCCTCGTGCTTTCCGGCCTGGCGATGATCTGGTCCGGAACCTCGCGGCCCGCATCCGGGGGCGAGCACGAGATCTCCCACGCTATCGACGAGCTTTACGGGGGCCGTGCGATGCACGGCGAGCAGGTCGCGTTCGGATGCACGATCTCGGTGGCGCTCTATGGCGAGAACACTGATGCATTCCGCGGGCGACTGCGCAGCCTTGGCCTGCCGGAGCATCCTCGCGACCTGGGGCTGACCACCGAAGACATGGTCCGGCTCTTGCTCCACGCGCCCGAAACGAGGCCCGGCAGGTTCACGATCGTCGAAGACGCGAACCTGGACGCAGCCAGTGCTCGCGAGCTCGTGGGCCGCATCTGGGCACAGAAATAGACTGACTTCGATGACCCGGCGTGCAGCGGTGATAGGGCTCGATGGAGCCGCCTGGCATCTTCTCGACCCCTTGATCGACGCCGGTGCCATGCCGAGGCTCGCCGCGCTTCGCTCCAGGGGGGCATGGGGAACGCTGCGGTCGACAGTCCCGACCTATACGCCGCCCGCGTGGACGTCTGCGATCACCGGCGTGAACCCCGGGCGCCACGGGATCTATGGCTTCGCGATGGGCAACGCCCAGAGCCCCACACACGAGCTCGCCCACGTTGGCCGCATTCAGGTCGCAACGCTGTGGGAGATCGCCAACGCGCAAGGGGCGCGCGCCGGTATGTTCCACGTCCCCCTCACCTATCCGCCGCAAGACCTCGATGGGTGGATGGTCTCGGGGATGATGACCCCCGGTTACGGGGAACGTATGAAGGGTTTCGCACGGCCCGCGGAGCTCGAGAACCAGATCTTGGAGTGGGCCCCTGGCTACGTGATCGATGTCAGCGCGAACTGGGAACAAGACTGGCGTGACGCAGCCCTGTGCGATCGCGTCAGCGAGTCGCTCGATCAACGCATCAAAGTCCTTCAGCGGCTGCTCGCGGAAGAGCCGCCGGAGGTCCTCTTTGCAGTGCTGGAATCTCCCGACAGGCTCCAGCACGTGTACTACCGCTATCTGGACCCGGCCGACGAACTGTACGCATCGCCTGAAGCCGAGCGTCTGCGCGACAGCATCACCGGGTGTTTCCAGAGGATGGACGACATCGTCGGCCTGGTCGACGACTTCGCCGGGGCAGACGGCGGGGTGATCGTTTGCTCCGACCACGGTTTCACCGCATGGGACGTCAGCGTGCACAGCAATGCCCTGCTCGAGGAGTGGGGATATCTAAAAGTCAAGGGCGCGGCCCGCGCCATGCAAACCGGCGTTGCACGCAGGCTGGTTCCCTTGGCGCGCAGGGTCCTGTCTGCGAGGGCAGCCCGGCAGGCCAAGGGCAAGACCTTCGCTGCTGTCGATTGGTCAAAGACGCGTGCCTTCGCGTCGCCGATCCCTCAACAAGGGATCTTCGTGAATCTGCAGGGACGAGAGCCCCATGGGATCGTTCCGCCCGCGGAATTGGATGCGATCAAGACCGAGCTGGTAGCGCGTTTCCGAGGCTTGCGGGGGCCGGACGGCGAGCCGGTCACCGACGTCGTGTATCGCTCGGAAGATGTGTTCCAGGGCAGCGCTCTCGCGGGGGCGCCCGATGTGCTGCCGGTGCTGCGCAATCACCGCTACGAGTTGGACGATGAGGTGTTCCACAAGCAAGCTTTCACCGACCAGAGCCATCTTCCCCGGGGGGTTCACCACCCCGACGGGATGGTCGTGATCGCGGGAGACGGCGTGATCGCCGGAACCCACCTCGACGGCTCGGTTCTGGACGTGACCCCCACCCTGCTGTACATGGCCGGCCTGAACCCTCCCGAGGCGCTCGACGGGCAGGTCCTGTCGGAAGCATTCAGCGCCAAGTACTTGGAAGAGCACCCCATCGGCTCGATCGCCGCCCTATCATCAAGGCAGAGAGACGAGAGCTCTCCTTATTCCAAGGAAGAGGAAGCCGCGATCGAAGAATCCCTTCGGGGCCTCGGCTACCTCTAGCCTCGCCGGGAGGGACACACACTGGCTCAGACCGCAACCGTCGCCGAACCGGAGCGCACGACCCGGCGGCAGCCGCTCAAACATCAGATGGCACGCCGCCGCGTGCTGCGGGCGGGGGCCGATGCCGTAGCCGTCTCATCGGCCATGTTCCTTGCCTCGTTCGTTCGCTTCGACCTGCTGCACACCTCGCCCGCCAGAAAGCTCGACTACACCGTCATCACCCTGATCGCCACGCCGGTGGCCATCTTCTTGTTCTGGCTCTACGGGCTCTACGAGCCGCGTCAGGTGCTCAGTCCCGTGACCGAGTTCAAACAGGTTCTCCATGCGATCGTTGCAGGCGTCGCAGGCATCTTCTTGATCGATTCCTTGCTCAATCTGCACCTCGCGCGGGGCTGGGCATTGCTGGTGATGGCGGGCCTCCTGCTCGGCGTCGGCGGCGAGCGCTTGGTCGTGCGCAAAGTTCTTCATTTCCTCCGGCGTCGCGGAGGCGACCGAACCAAGACGATCGTGCTGGGGGCGAACCAGGAAGCGAGGATCGTGGCCCGAACTCTCGAGCGCGAGGCATGGCTCGGCTACGAGATGATCGGGTTCGCCGACGACGCAGCTCCCCGCGGAAACCTTGCCGGTGAGACGCATCCCGTTCTGGGCACCACCGAGGAGCTGCATGAGCTGATCGATGAACACGGGGCAACCCTGGTGTTGGTCGCGGCCTCCGCCTTCGACACCGCGCGGCTTAACCGGCTGCTGTGGGAATTGCAGGACGCCGACGTCGACCTCCAGATAACTTCGGGGACGGTGGATCTGCTGGCGTCGCGCGTGACCGTGCAATCCGTGGCCGGGGTGCCGCTGCTCTTCGTCAGGCGAACGGGGATGAACCTCGTGCAAAGGCTCTTGAAGCGAACCACGGACGTGGTGGGGTCGGGACTAGGTCTCATCATCCTGTCACCGCTGCTCGTGGCGATCGGGCTGTGGATCAGGGCCGGCTCCGAGGGAAGCGTGTTCTTCTCACAAGTACGGGTGGGGCTGAACGGGAAGTTGTTCCGCGTGTGGAAGTTCCGCACGATGTTCAAGGATGCCGAGGCGCGGCGCACCGAGTTGGAGCATCTGTCCGAGGGCCCAGGGCTGTTGTTCAAGCTGCGCAAGGATCCGCGCGTGACCAAGGCAGGAACCTTCTTGCGCCGGTATTCACTCGATGAGCTTCCCCAGTTATGGAACGTCCTCAAGGGAGAGATGAGTCTCGTTGGGCCTCGTCCCGCCCTCCCGAGCGAGGTCGAGCAGTACGACGACTGGGTGCGGAACCGGCTGCGTGTGAAGCCGGGCATGACCGGGCTGTGGCAGGTCAGCGGCCGCACCGAAACCTCGTTCTCCGACTACGTGCGCTTCGACCTCTTCTACATCCAGAACTGGTCGCTGACGCTGGACCTATCGATCCTCATCCGTACCCTGCGAGCAGTCGTCTCGAAAGAGGGCGCCCACTAACCGATCTTTGCGGCCTCAGTCATGGGTACCTCGACGCAGCTCGTGGTCGATGACGAAGAGGACGGCGGCGGAGGTAGCTGAGCTCGCAAAGAATTGAAAGGGCCCGCCGGTCGGTTCCGGCGGGCCCTTTTTGATCGCTGCTTGTCAGACTGTGGCTGGTCGTCCCAGCTCGGCCCCCGCAGAGCCGAAGTAGACGCCTAGCGCACCAGTGACGAGGTGCAGGAAGTTGTCTGGGTCACCAGAGCCGCCGCTGTTGATCAACGTGTGCATCAGGTTGCCCGGGTCGATGAATCCGAGGATGGCTACCAACAGCAAGACGACGCCAAACAGCATGTTGACGCTCTTAGCCATGGCATGAGCGCGTGAAGCAAAGATCCAGCCAGCGCCGAGCACCAGATGGATGATGTCGTGCAAGTAGTTCACGCGGAAGATAATCAGCTTGTCGCCGTCGGTACCCCCCGTGAACTTGCCGCCAACGAAAAGTCCGACGATCCCGACCAGCAGGTAAACCACGCCGATGATCAGCGCAAACGTCTGAGCCGGGGTTCTTGTAGTTGCTGCCCTAGACAATGTGTCCCCTTTCTAGATTTCTCCGATAGTCCACTGCCACTACCCATTTCACATACATGTATAACGGCGCTAGAGGTTCGAAAGCCGGACATCGCCCGGATTGCCTGCTGCTACAGATAGCCGAGATTGCGCAGGGATTCCTCGATCTGGGCCTCTTCGTCCGCCGAGTAAGGGGATGCGGCGGAACCCGCCCCCGCGAGAGGAAGGTCCATCTCGGTCGCCTCGACCCGCCTGTCCTTCCCCATCTCCTCCGGTAGGAAGTCGAGCAGGACGTCACCATCCATCGGTGGCAGCTTGAGCCCCGCCAGGTAAAGAGCAGTGGGCGCGATGTCGTAAAGCGACGCCGTGAGGCCAGATCGAGGGGCGATCCCCGGTCCGGCTATCCCAAAGATCCCATCCATGTGGTGAAAGCCGCGGGGCAGATGACGGTAGTCGGTAAGGACATGCGCCGAGAAGAGACCGTCGGAGAGCTCGTAGGAGTAGTCCCGGCACACCGGGAACAGGTCAGGAGCATCGTGCGCCTGGGGGCCATACATGACGTCCTCTCGTTTGTGCATCTCCGTGAGTACAGGATCGTTGTCGTCGGGATCGTGCAGGGACTCGAACCGTTCGATGATCTCGGCGCGCACCTGCTCGTAGCGGTTCTCTGGAACGGTCCCCTGGAGCTCGCGGCCCTCGAGGTTCAGGTAGATACCTTGCTGTGGGTTGGGGGCCGAGAATGCTGCCGTCTTCTGCCAGTCGATGCGGGCATGAGCTGCGCCCTTGGCGCGCCGCCAGACGGTCCGGGGAACCACCTTCTTAGCTTTGCGCGCCACTCGGCGCAGCCCTGCCGACTGCGCAACCGCCCCCGCGCCCCCGACGTTCAGGAGGCCCCATTCCTTCAGGGCGAGATTGACGTTGACTACCTTGTCCTTGGGCCCGAACCCGTGGTCGGACATCGTCACCACGAAACCATCGTCACCGGACCAGGTGACCAACTCGTCGATGACCGCGTCCATCTCGTCGAAGAACTCCCACACACGCTCGCGGATCGGAACCGCTTCGGGCCGGTGAAAGTGCTCGCAGCGAGGATCGATGTACTTGTAGTGGCAATGCATGAGCCTGTCGGGTGCCTCGAGCACGACGAAGAGGATCGGAACATCTCCCTTTTCGTCGAGGAGCACCCGGAGCGCTTTGCGCTTCTGCGCCAGATTGCGGGACAAACGCTCGATGATCGCTGTCGACTTCCAGTCCTCGTCATAGTTGACTTCGATGTCGATCTCGTAATGACCCACCGCACTGCCGATGGTGTCGCGCAACGAATCGGGATAAGTGAAGTTCTCGGGTGTGGCTCCCCCACCCTCGGGCGTCAGCATCCCCGACACCGCGAACCCGTCCACCGCGGGGGCCGGATAGGTCATCGGGATGTTGAACAACCCCACCGGGACCCCCTGCGCATTGGCCGCGTTCCACAACGCGGGAGCCGTCACGCGATCAAGACGAACCAGCCCCTTGGGCTCCTGCGCGTGGCCGAGCATGAACCCAAAGATGCCGTGCTTGCCAGGGTTCACCCCCGTGAATATCGAGGTCCACCCGGGCGGCGTGTAGGGCGGGACGGTTGAAGTAAGGATGCCCGAGGCGCCACGATCCAGCAGCGCTTTGAAGCGCGGCATGTGCCCTGCCGCGAACGCAGGATCGAGCACGTTGTAGGTGGCGCCGTCCAATCCGAGCATCAGGACCTTGCCCGTCATCTGCGCACCAACCTCATCGCAGTGACGGCTACCCCGGCCCCCAACATCACGCAACCGATCACCAGGCAAGGAACCACCCAGCCGAATAGTGGCCCTATGACGAAGGCGATGCCGGCCGCATCGGGGGCACCCGGCGTGGGCAGCAGACGATGATGGGCCAGCCACTGCGACCAGCGGCTCCCCACGCGAGTGGCCGCGTCGGCGCGCGTCCCGCCGGAGATGAGCCCGAAGTAAAACGCGAGCAGTCCGTACACGACCGCCCAGAAGAAACGGCCGTCGGCACCATGCGGTTGTGCCACTTTCCAGAGGTAGACGGTGAGACCAAGCGACGCGCCCGCGCGTCGCGCGCCGTCGGCGATCTGGTCGATCGTCACCCCCGCAGGGCTCATCGTTCCGAGCGCTCGCGCCACCTTGCCGTCGACGCAATCGAGCAGGAACGAGACGTAGAAGAGAACCGCTCCCACGATCAGACCGGTGCGCGACCCCCACGCGAAGGCGATGCCGACGGGAAGACCGAACACTGCCGAGACCCAGGTGACCTGGTCGGCGGAGAGCAACCGCCGCGCCGCCACGAATCTGGCGATCGGCACCGCGAGCGGATCGACCAACAGCACGGTCCACCAATAGTCGCGCCGCTTGGCTCCCTGGGGCAGCGCCTCGACAGTGCTCACCGGACCACGCCCCGGCTCCCGGCGCCTTCCACCGCTGGGTCCACAAGCCCCTTACCCCGAGCCTGCTCCCACGCTCCCACTACCCACCCGGTTACGAGACCGTGGTCGCGGTAGCGCAGCGCCCGTCCGATGTTGAGGAAGAACAACCCAACCAGCCCCCACCACAGCGCCATCCGGTGGGGAGCGTCTTGGGGCATGTTCTTGCGGTGAAGATAGAACTGGTTGCCCAGATTCATCCGCTGCAACTGGAAAGCCGGCATGCGAGCGGTCTGGGTCTTGAAGTGTTCGCATTTCGCCTTCGGCGTTTGCACCAAGATGTAGCGGCGAGAGACGCGATAGCTGAAGTCGATGTCCTCCTTGTGACCGTAACCGGCCAGGTTCTCGTCGAACCTTTCGTGGTCGAACACTCCGCGGCGGAATGACATGAAGTACCCGACGAAGCAATCGACCTTCCTCACAGAGGCGGACTCGGACACTCCTTCGATCCAGAACCCCGGCCTCAGCTTGCCGGATGCTTCCGGCCACCACCCGCCGATCCCGAACAGCTTCCTCCACCACACGGCCGGTCGCGGCGGCTTGGATGCAGTGATCGCGGAGGCTCTCACACCACCCAGCTCGGTCCCCCAGCGTGCGTACTCGTTCAGGCACTCGGCATGGCAGTTGGGAGCGAGATATACATCGTCGTCGATGAGGAATACGGGGTCCCCGGTCGTGCGGTCCAGGCCGACGTTGCGCTGAACGGTCAGTCCGCGGGGGGCAGGATTGACGTAATCGAGCCGCAATCCCGCCTTCTCGCACAGTCTCGCGATCTCGTCCCGGACCGGCGTCGACTCCCCTGAATCGACGATGCACAGCTCGCCGGGGAGCACGGTCTGGGCAACCAGGCTCTCGACGGTCTTGAGCAGTTCGTTCGGCCGATTGCGCGTTGCGATGATGAACGTCGAGCCAGAAGCGGTCTCGGAGACCGTCATCGATCCACACTCCTCGACGACCACCGCTCCTGCAGCACGCGCCACAGGAAGGCGGGGTTGCCGACGACATAGCGGTGCCACAAGCGCCCCGGCTCGAGCACGAGGCGGTACAACCATTCCAAACCCAACCGGTTCATCAGGTCCGGAGCGCGCCGGATGGCGCCGGCTTGGAAATCGAAGAACGCGCCCACCCCGGCACCGATGCGCGCTCCCGTCTTGTCGAGGTAACGGTCCAGCCACAGTTCCTGGCCCGGGTTGCCGAGACCGACGAGCAGAAGCGAGGCGCCGCTGTCCCGGATCGCTTGGAGCAACTCTTCTTCCTGACCGGGAGCCGTGAACCCATCGCGGACCCCGGCGATGTTCAGTTCCGGCAACTCGCGCCGGAGCCCCGCCGCAGCCCGTTCGGCCACCCCGGGCCGCGCGCCGTAGAAGAAGACGCTCCATCTTTGCTGTGCGGCACGACGCAGCAGAAGAGGAGTAAAGAAGTTGCCGTTGAGGTCTTCCGGGAACGGCGTCCCGAGGATCGCCGCCCCCATCATCACGCCCTTGCCGTCGTTGAGCACCAGGTCCGCGCGCTTCAGAACGGCGCGATAGGACGGATCGGCGTGGGCGAGGTTGACCGTATGAGCGTTGGCGTGAACCACGAAAACCGGCGGCTCGGCTGCGGCCAGCTCCTCTATCCGATCGAGGGCGGCCACGGCATCCAGGCGCGCGAACTCGATCCCGAACATCACTTTTGAGCTTCCTCGCAGCACGGCGGCAGTATGCCAGGAAGCCAAAACTGCCCCGTTTAGAGTGAGCGCCCTCATGGACAGCCCCCCTCGCATAGTCATCATCGGTGCAGGCCCGGCCGGATTGGGGTGCGCTCGCGAGCTCGACAGGCGTGGATACAGAAATTGGGTGCTCTGCGAGCGATCCGGCCACGCCGGCGGTCATGCCGCGTCACACGTCGATCCACAGGGATTCACATGGGACGAGGGGGGCCACGTCGTCTTCAGCCACTATCGCGAGTTCGACAGGCTGTTGGAGGAGGCGATGGGCGAAGAGGTCTTCTTCCACGAGCGCTCCTCGTACGTCCGGTTCGACGACAGGTGGGTGCCGTACCCCTTTCAAAACAACCTCCGGCACCTCCCTCCGGAACCAGCCTTCGAATGCCTCGTGGGATTGATCGAGGCCCCCGGCGGCGACCCTTCTTCGGATTTTGGCACCTGGATGGAGGCAACCTTCGGCACTGGGATCACCAAGCACTTCATGCGGCCGTACAACTTCAAGGTATGGGCGACTCCGCCCGAGCTGATGCAGTCGCGCTGGATCGGCGAACGCGTAAGCGTCGTCGATTACCAGGGCGCTCTGCGAACCGTGATCTTTGGGGACGACGACGTCGCGTGGGGGCCGAACAACACCTTCATGTTCCCTGCCGAAGGGGGCACCGGCGAGATCTACCGGCGGGTGGCTCTGAAGTTGGGGGCCCGCATCATGTACGACCGGACGCTGGCCCTGGTGGACACCGAC
The DNA here is from genome assembly GCA_034667545.1 of Actinomycetota bacterium. Taxonomy (GTDB): domain Bacteria; phylum Actinomycetota; class CADDZG01; order CADDZG01; family WHSQ01; genus DATAPE01. The sequence continues at coordinate 5,247 of JAXDJR010000172.1, read as the reverse complement.
GCCCACACGGTGACCTTCAGCGATGGGTCGCAGGAGCGGTACGACTACCTGGTGTCCACGATGCCCTTGGATCTCCTGGTCCAGAGCGTGGCGCAAGCCCCGGATCCAGTGCGCGCCGCCGCGGATGACCTCGAGCACAACGGCGTCTACATCGTGGGCATCGGCTACGAAACGCCGTTGAAAGACGACAAATCATGGCTCTACTTCCCCCAGGACAACACTCCCTTCTACAGGGCAACGAACTTCGCCAAGTACTCGGCTGCAAACGTGCCCGACGCTGACACCTCTCGTTACTGTGCCTACATGACGGAGATCTCGTACTCGCCTTACAAGAACGAGCCCCGGGAGGGCCTCGAGGAGCGCGTCGAGGCAGGCCTGCGCGCCGCGGGTGTAGTCGAAGGCGAGCCGGCGGTGGCCTCGATGCATGTCATCGAGAGCGAGTACGCATACCCGGTGCCGACGCTTAAGCGCGACGACGCTCTGCGCGTCATCCAGCCGTGGCTGATGGAGCACAACATCCTGTCGCGGGGCCGCTTTGGCTCGTGGAAGTACGAGATCGGCAATATGGATCACGCCGTGAAGATGGGCTTGGATGCGGCGCGATCCATCGTGGAAAAGACCCCTGAAGAGGTATGGACGCTGTGAGCGAGCGGCCCAACGTCTTCTTTCTCGTGATCGACTCCTTGCGCGCCGACGTGGTGTTCGGAGACCGCGTTGCCACTCCGAACTTCGATTCGTTTGCGGCGGCGGGAACCGCATTCACCCAATGTGTCTGCACGACCACAACGACGACGCCGTCCTTCTCATCCATCCTTACGGGCTGTTATCCACCGAAGCACGGCGTTCGAGGCCTGCAGGGCTACCAGCTGACTCCCTCGCTCACGACGATGGCCGGGCTCTTCGCGGGGGCGGGTTATCAGACCTATGCCGAAGTGACGGGCCCACTACTGCCGCAAACCGGCGTGCTCCGGGGCTTCGAGCACGCCAATCACCGTCAGGCTTACAAGGTTCCGTTCTTCAACTGGCGAGATGACGTGGTCTCAAAGATGCATGGATTCACCGAGCCATGGTTCATGTTGCTGCACGTGTGGGAGGTGCATCGCCCCTACCGGTCGCCACCCACATTCGAGAAGCGCAAAGATCGCGCCGGATACGAAGCCGCAGTTGCTGCCACCGACGACTGGCTGCGGCCGGTGTTCGACGCCGCCGGCGACAACACGATCGTGGCGATCACCGGCGACCACGGGGAGGATTACCCCGAGTCGGAACGCGCTCTCCAGAAGCTTCGAGCCGCGCGCAAGGCGAGGCGGACGTTGAGGGTTGCGAAGTGGTCGTCGTCGCTGGACAACCGCTTCGCCGCCATGGAGATAGGTCACGGCTTCGGGCTTTACGAGCGCCTCGTACGAGTGCCTCTCATAGTGGCGGGACCCGGTGTGGGCCAGACACGCGTGGGCCAGCAGGTTCGCCACGTCGATCTGCTGCCGACCTTCGCGGATCTCTGCGGGATCGAGGCCCCCGGCGTGGTCGACGGACGCTCTCTGCGACCGTTGATGGAGGGAGCCGTGCTCCCCGAGGAGCCCGCGTACATGGAGGCAGTCGGTGTCAAGCTGGGCGGCAACCGGATCCTCGGTGCCCGGACGCCGGAATGGAAGCTCCTGAAGCCACTTGCGGGCCGCCGGCCCTCGCTGTACAAGCTGAACGGCGGCGCCCCGCCCGATGAGAAGCACAACCTGTATGCCCGCCATCCGGAGGTCGCCGCCCCGCTGGAGGACTTCATCGCACAGGTCGCCGCATCCGAGCCCGCTGCTGCAGCCGGCGAAACGCCGGGCTCCGGCATGACCACTGAAGAGGAGGCGGTCGTCGAGCAACATCTGCGCGACCTCGGCTATCTATGACCGAGCCGCCCCCTTTCTTCATAGTCGCGTCGGCGCGCTCGGGGACCACGATGCTGCGCCTCATCCTGAACCGCCATTCCCGCATCGCAGTGCCTCCCGAGTCGCGCTTCGTCACCGAGTTGTGGCGGGGCTCGGAACAGGTCGAGTCGGAAAGCTTCTTAGAGCGGCTGGCAGCACACGAGCGCTTCGCCGCGTGGGAGCTTTCCATCGACGCGGTGCGCAAGGAGCTGGGTGACCGCGCCTGGGTCAGCTACCACGACGCGATCACTGCTGCGTATAGCGCGTTCGCGCGAGCCAAGGGCAAAGATCTGTGGGGCGACAAGACACCGCGCTACGTAGAACACATCCCCTTCCTGGCGAGGCTCTTCCCGGCCAGTCGCTTCATCCACCTGGTGCGCGATGGAAGAGATGTTGCCCTGTCGTATGCGGATGTCTCATTCGGGCCCAAGACCGTGTCCACGTCGGCGCATCTGTGGGCCCGGCGAGTCAGCGCGGGCATCCGTGACGGACGCGCCCTGGGGCCGGAACGTTACACGGAGGTTCGTTACGAACATCTGGTCGAAGATCCTGAAGCGCAACTGATGGACTTGTGCAGGTTCATCGGGGTGGAGTTCGAGCCCGCCGTGCTTCATGGCGCAGCTGTCGATGAGGACAACATCCTTGCGCGCGCCGCGGCTTACAACCGGCATCTCACCGACAAACCGAAAAGCGGGGTGAGGGAGTGGCGACGGACGATGCCCGAGCGCCACGTCGAGATGTTCGAGGCAGTCGCAGGAGGCGTGCTGTCGGAGCTTGGCTATCCGCGCCTCTATCCAAATCCCGGCGTCATCGCACGCACCGAGGCCTACCTCGGGGGCCGGGGGATCCCCGTGGGACGCTTCGCGGCGCAGACCCGTAGAGTCATCTCGAAAGTGACAGGCCAGCAGAGATCGCCTTGAGCCCCGTCTGCAGGTCGATGGAATCGTCGCCCAAGCGCCGTCCTTCACCCTAAGAACGAAAGGCGCACCTTGCGTCGCGGGTTGTCGCGGTTGAGATCTACGAACACGACGCTTTGCCAGGTCCCCAGCGCAAGTCTTCCGTCGACGACGGGAACGGTGATCGAGGGGGCAATGAATGCCGGGAGCACGTGATCCGCGCCGTGGCCTGGGGAGCCGTGGCTGTGCACCCAGCGATCGTCGCGCGGAAGCAGTCTGCGCAGGGCCTCTTCCAGGTCCTCTTCGGAGCCCGAACCCGTTTCGATGATGGCCAGCCCCGCCGTGGCATGCGGGACGAATACGTTGAGCAATCCGTCCTTGCGCTCCACGAACGCAGCCAGTCGATCGGTGAGGTCGACGAAACGGCGCGTGCTCGTGTCCAGCTCGATCTCGGTTGACCTCATCTAGACCTCGTAGCCAAGCTCCCTCATCACCGGTTCGATGAGCCACAGTACAGATCCGATCTCGTCCGGGTTCTCTCTCCGCCATTTACCCGGCTCGGGAGCAGTCACCACGTTGATGGGCGTGGCCGCGATGGACCTCGCCTTCTCCCGCAGGGCGTCATCGTAGGGAAGATCCAGGGCGGCCAGGATCCTGCCGATCTGTGCCTCCGGTCGCTCGACCAAGTCTTCGTAGCGAACATCGATCCAGTGGCGAGGCTGGATCGCCCGCGACGCATCCAACGCGCCTCGGTTCGAAGCCAGCCATTGCCTCGCGCACACGACTTCGAGTGGTCCGTGAGCGTCCTCCCGCCACCCCGGATAGAGGATGAATTTCCACCACAGCGGATCGACGCCGGGGATGGAATGAGGCTCGGGCAACCTGTAGGTGCGATAGCGCGTTGTTCGCCACGCGTTGATCAAAGAATTGGTGTTGTCGCGTCCATCCCGCCTGAGGAAGACGTACGTCGCATCGGGAAACAGCTCATTGACGAACGGGACACGCACAGAATTGCGAGGGGTCTTGTCGATGAGACGCCGCTTGTTCCCCACGGCGAGGAAGAATCTCCGGCGGATGCGGGTCGCCGCTTGCGGTGTGAGGTCGGCGGCTGTCAGCTGGTTGGAATCCCAACCGCGGAGCGCCGGGTGGTAGTCCGCTTCCCACACCTCGTGGGCCTCGCCCGGCCAGTTGGCAAGATGGCTCGACCTTCTCAGTATCGAATACAGCAGTGAAGTGCCCGAGCGCGGAGCGCCGATGATAAATATCGGGCGCTCCAGGTTCCCGCCCGCGGCGAGACTGGGAAGGTGAGACAGCTGGCGCAACCGGAAAGCTGCGCGCCTCACACGAAGGCGCAATGAGGGATCGAAGTCGGTTCGAAGACTCTTCCGCAGCTGCCTGCTGCTCACCGCCCGGCTCTCTTGAGCGTGCGTGACTTGATGCGTTCCCAGACGAAACGCTCCTCGTCATCCAGCCCGAGCAACAACAGCGCGCCGACGTAGACCACGCCCGCGAGCGCTATACCTGCCAGCTCGATGATGGTCCCCCGTCCGGTGATCGTGCGCCAGCCGAGGAGGACAACGGCGGACGCCGCAGTCGCCAAAACCGGCTTCAAGAACGAACGCCCGAACGGTTGCACACCAACCAGCAGCTTTGCCTCTAGGACCCTTGCGAGGTTCACCAGCGTCGTGACCACCGCGTCCACGATGGCCATGCCGACAGCTCCGTGCTGCGGAACAATGGCAAGGCCGATAGCAAGGTAGGCGCCGGCCGCGACAGCAGAGTTCACGAAGTTGACTCCCGGGCGGCCTGTCATCGACAGGACATAGCCCGTTGGGCCCGTTCCCGAATAGAAGATATTGCCCGCTGCGAGGATCGCTACCACGACCGGTGCATCGCTGCCGGCGTACCGCGAGCCACCAAAGAGTCTCACGAAAACATCGGGTTCAACGATCAGCGCGGCGTAGATAGGAAACGAAAAGGTGGCTACCCAACGCGTGATCGTCTTGTACAGCGAATCCAGCGTTCGCACGTCACGTTTCTCGTACAGATCCGAGACGACCGGGGCCCAGATGTTCACGATGCCGGAGAGAAATAAACCCCCCGGTCCCTGCAGCGCCAGGGCCACACCGAAGAAAGCCACCTGGACGTTGGTCGAACGGATCCCGAGGATGATGATGCCGAGCCCGAGTGACTGGATGCCAAGAAGGGACGCCCCCAGTTGCGGAAGCGCGAACCTCACCATCCGCGCCGGCTCGGGCCGCGGTGTTGTGGCCTTCTCCTCGTCGGTGAGGATCTTCCTGTAGTACCAGCCTCCCGCCAGAGCGCCGATGGCGGTGCTGATCACAAGGCTCGCCACCAGGCCGGCAACAGCGAATCCGGCGAGCAGAGCGGCCACCCCCAGCACTACCTGGGCGATCGGCTGGATGATGTTGCCCACT
>JAXDJR010000171.1:0-2597 GCA_034667545.1 Actinomycetota bacterium | reverse complement strand
GTCATATCGGCAGGCTTCTCAGAGGTCGGCGCCGAGGGAGCCCGGAGGCAACGAGAGCTCGTCCGCATCGCACGCGCGTACGGGATGCGGATCGTAGGACCTAATTGCATGGGCTTGATGAACACCCACCCATCCGTTCGGCTCAACGCAACTTTCGCTCCGTCGGCTCCGGCCCAAGGGCGACTGGGCTTCTCCTCTCAGTCGGGAGCGCTCGGCATCGCTGTCATTCATCAAACATTGGAACTGGGTCTGGGTCTGTCAACCTTCATTTCGGTCGGTAACAAGGCAGACATATCAGGTAATGATCTCCTGCAGTTCTGGGAGGACGACGATGAAACCGATGTGATCCTTCTGTACCTGGAATCGTTCGGAAATCCGCGCAAGTTCGCACGCATCGCTCGGCGCGTGTCGCGCCATAAACCGATAGTCGCAGTGAAGAGCGGGCGCTCCGGAGCAGGAGCGCGGGCTGCCATATCGCACACCGGAAGTTTGGCAACAGGTGATGTGGCTGTGGATGCTCTGTTTCACCAGGCTGGCGTGATCCGCACCGACACGCTGGAAGAGCTCTTCGGTGTCGCAAGTTTGCTTGCCAATCAACCGTTGCCCAAGGGCAGGGGGGTGGGCATACTCACAAACGCAGGTGGGCTTGGAATCTTGTGCGCTGATGCTTGTGAGGGCGCAGGATTGAGGGTGCCCGAGCCGGCCGAAGAGACCAAGGCTGAGTTGCGGGCCCTGCTCCCGGCCGAGGCGAGCGTCGGTAATCCCGTGGACATGATCGCTTCAGCCACCGCCGACCAATACGCCCAGTCACTCACTCTGCTGGCGAAAGACCCGAACATGGATGCGGTAATCGTCATCTTCATCCCACCTCTCGTGACGCGCGCTGCAGACGTCGCCGATGCCTTGAGTCAGGCTGCGCCGGCCATCCGAGACAAGACTGTCGCCGCATGCTTTCTGGGTGTCCAAGGGATGAACCATCGACTTCGCAACAACGAAACGGTCGTTCCTTCCTTCGCCTTTCCCGAGGCGGCAGCAGAGGCGCTCGGTCAGATCGCTCGTTATTCCGAATGGCGAGCACGTCCGCTCGGGGAAGTTCCACTGCTCAAGGACGTCGATAAGGTCGGAGCACTCCACTTATTGGGCTCCCTGCTAGCCTCGGGCGAGGGATGGCTCGATCAGAGCTCGGTGCAAGCACTCCTTCGGTGCTATGGGATACGAACCGCTCGCACTACCGTCGTGAGAACCCCAGAAGAGGTGGGACCAGCAGCAGCCGAGATCGGCGGTCCCCTCGCCATCAAGGTCGACTCGCGCTCGCTCGTTCATAAGACCGACGTGGGAGGCGTTCGTCTGGGGATAGAGGACGCAGAGGACGCCATGCGGGCGGCAAACGAGATGGGTCGAATGCTTCGAGAACAGGGAACCGTCGACCAGGTGCACGGTTACGTCGTCCAAGAGATGGTGGTTGACCAGGGGGCCGAATTCTTCGTAGGCGTCACACACGATCCGCTATTTGGCCCGCTGCTAGCGTGTGGTGCGGGAGGGACGCTCGTTGAGCTTTTACGAGATGTAGGCGTGCGCATCACCCCAGTTACCGACATCGATGTTGATGAGTTGCTTCAATCATTGAAGACATGGCCTCTCTTCGAGGGCTACCGTGGCCGACCACCTCTTGACGCAACCGCCCTGCGTTCGTTGTTGTTCCGAGTTTCGGCAATGGTCGAAGATCTCCGACATATCGCAGAACTCGACCTCAATCCAGTCTCTGTCGGCGGCGTCGGAAAGGGATGCATCGTGCTCGACGCTCGAATCCGTATAGCGGCAGCCCAGCCCGGCAGACCTCTCGGGGCGCGCACCGGGTAATCCGAGGCGACGTGGTCTTCGCTCCTTGTCATCTCGGGTGACCCAACCCCTACTTAACGATGAGCACCGGCTTGTTGGCTACGTGCAGAACCTTGTGAGCGACGCTGCCCATCAGGAATCCCGCAAAGTCAGCCAGCCCTCGAGTTCCCATGGCGATGAGATCGGCATCAACCGTATCGGCAAAGTCGAGGATGTGCTCGGCGACGTGACCGGTCGCCATGATGGTCTCAGATCTGGCATCGACCCCCGAGTCCTTGAGAGTCGTGGCAATGTCCTCCGCAACGCGAACTTGTTCCGGCTCATCCATCTCATAGGAACCGCCACGATTGACCACGCGCTCCCGAACATGAAAAACGACGACTTCCGCTCCAAAAGCCTTACCCATGTCTGTCACCAAAGGAATGCCCCGACGGCACTCGTCGTACGGATCTACTGCGAACAGAATCCTTTTCATTACAACCTCCTAGATCGGTTCAGATTCATCCGGCGATAAGGCGAGAGGCTCAGTAGAACATCCTGGCCCACAGCAGGGCGCGACCAGCATGGTCTCAATGGGGATGAGTGCGAGGCATGAGCACAAAGTGACCTATCCCTCCAGATATTGGCGCCCTAAATCAGCAACAGCGAGTGGCCGAAGGGAATTTGGTGGGCCACCGGACTAAACAATCGATAAGACCCCACGCCGCGGAGGCCACCACTACCGAGAGTGCCGCTCGAGGGTCCCGCAGGAGTGGGGC
>JAXDJR010000170.1:0-13283 GCA_034667545.1 Actinomycetota bacterium | reverse complement strand
AGATAGGTTCAAACATGCCGTTGGCGAACCTGAATGCAAGGATGTTCTGAACGGTCTCCTTGCCTAGGAAGTGATCGATCCTGAAGACCTGGTTTTCGTGAAGCACCTCCTGGACCGTGGCGTTGAGCTTGCGGAACGACTCCATGTCCCACCCGAAGGGCTTCTCGTAGATCACACGTGTCCGCTCCGTCAGATCTGCAGCGCCGATCCCCTCCGTGATCGGTCCGAACGCCGGAGGCGGCACGGCTAGATAGAACAGCCGTCGGGGAGGATCTCCGCCGATCTCGGCTTCGGCCTTGCGGATCGCATCGTTTAGCGGGGCGTAATCACCGGGACCGAATTCCCCGGGGACATAAGAAAGCCGTGATGCAAATTCCTCCCAGTGACCCTCGGTGGATTTGCACTTGCAGAACTCGTCAACTGCCTTGCGAGTGAAGTCGCGGAACTGCTCGTCCGTCATCTCTTCTTTGGAGGAGCCGACAACCAGATAGTTCTTCGGCATCAGATCTTCGAAGTCCAGGTGGAACAGAGCCGGCAACAACTTCTTTCGGGCGAGGTCGCCGGTCGCGCCGAGGACAACGATCACGTGATCCTCCGGCGTCTTGATCCATTCGACCGTCATGTAGCCCACTCCGCGAATCTCTGCCACGTCGTGCGCGTCACGCGCTGGCCCGCATCCTTCAAGGCGCGCGCATCACCGGCGGCCTGGGCGGTTATCAAACGGCCGAACGTGTGCGGGGAGCCGGGGATCGGTTCGTCGCGCTCGGGGGGGTCCAGGATGACCAGCGCCCGCACATCCTTCTTGCCTCCCTTGTGCAGCTGGCCCGTGGAGTGGAGATAGCGAGGCCCAAAACCGCTCATCGTCGCCACGCCATGCTCGAGCAACACTCGGCGCCGTCCCGCCTCCAGGATCTTGCGGTTCGAAGCAGAAGAGGGAGCGAAGGCAAGCAGGCAAGCCAGGTCTGGGGGGCCAGCTCCCTCAAAGACGGCAGAGGGATCGTCTGCAGACCATTCGATCTCGGTGCCCGCCTCCAGAAGCTCGCGGCTGGCACGCTTGGCAGCTTCAACGTTTGGTTGATCGAACGCGTTGATCCCGAGGATCGACCCGGCTACCGCGGTCGCGAATTCCCATCGGAACATCTCGGCTCCCAGTTCCAGAGGTGAGGCGGATTCGATCTCGATCACCGGAGAGTCTGACACGCGAGCACCGCTAGATCGCGGCCCCCCGTCGCCGCGCAGATGTATGGAGACGAACTGCCTGTCGTCCCCATAGCGGCCCCCCTCGGGAGACGGCTCGTCAACTATCGGAACTATCCCGCGACCCTCCTTACCGGTGGATTCGGCGATCAGCTGCTCCACCCAGGTCCCGAACGAGGCGATGCCGTCGGAGATCGAGAAGGTCAGCTTGTCCCGGCCGCGCATAGCCGAATCGCCGATCGCGTAGCCAAGGACCAGGCCGGGGTTCTCCGCCTCTAGCTTTCTGCACACGCCCGCCATTGCAGCAGCCGACCGAAGCAGATCACCGATGGGCGCGCCGACCATCGCTGCAGGTACCAAACCGAAGTGCGACAGCGCGGAGTAACGGCCGCCGATGTCTGTGCGATTCTGAAACACGCAGCGAAAGTCTTCCGCTCGCGCGAGCTTCTCGAGCGAGGTGCCCGGGTCGGTTATCGCGACAAACCGCGCGCCGTCATCGATCAGGGACCGGAAGTAGCGATACAGGGAGATGGTCTCTATCGTGCCCCCGGACTTGCTCGACACGATGAACAAGGTGGTTTTGGGATCGAGGCGCTCCCCCACCGCCCGGATCTGATCGGGATGGGTCGAGTCGAGGACGACCAGGGAGGGATGGCCGTTGCCGGTGGGGAAAGTTCGGGCGAAGACTTCGGGAGCGAGGCTGGAGCCCCCCATCCCCAGGAGGACGACGGTCGAGACACCTTCGGCCGCGATCTCGGCTGCAAACGACTCGAGCTCGGGTATCGCTGCTTGCATCGACTCGGGCAGGTCGAGCCACCCCAACCGGTCCGCGGGGTCGTCTTCTCCGGGAGCCCACGCCGACGGATCCCGGTCCCAGATACGAGTCACCAGAGAAAGATCGGGGACTGTCGGTGACCCTCCGGGAGGAGCGGAGGCGGTTTCGCTCATCTCTTCCATATCCACCATGCTACGAGGGCGGGCACAGGTGCGGGCCGGCCGGTGCGAGTCGAGGCCGGGATGACCCATACTGGAGGCGGACTCAAAGTTCTCTAGCAAGGGAGTTACCCCCGTGCGCCGCCTGCTGACCCTTCTACTTGCCTCTGCCTTGATAGCCACCGCTTGCGGGGGCTCGTCGCAGAGGACCGGAGGGGACTCCGAGGGAACACTGCTGGTCGCGTTCCTCAAGCTCCAGAACACCCCTTCGACGATGACCCTCACCCTCAATTCCGATGCGGCATCGCTTCAGGCGCTGAACGCGCAGCAGGGCCATGGCCCTCTTGCCAGCCAGGCGACCGCGATCTTGAACTCATCGATAACGATCTCGCATAGCAACGCGTCCGATCCAAGCAAAGCCCGTTCCGAGACCCTCATCAACCTGGGAGGGGACAGTCACGCGATCGAGACGAGGACCGCGAACGGCACGCTTTACCTGCGGGTGGATGCGGCTGGATTGGTGAAGGCCCTCGGCAAGAGCCAGGCGGAGCTCCAGCGGGCGGCCCGCGAGGCCAAGGCCGCGGGCTTGAGATTCGTGGGTCCCGCTCTAGCGGGAAAGTGGCTCTCGGTCGCCGGCGCAGACAAGCTTGCGGGACAGTCAGGGGTCTTCGCCCAAGGCAGCTCAAAGCAGAAGCAATCCCGGGACGCGTTTCTCCAAAGGCTGCTCAGCTCGGCAACTGTGACCACAGTGGGCAGCGATGCGGCAGGGACTCACATGGCGATCAGCGTTCCTGCCCGCCAGGCATATGCAGGGTTCCGCGACATGATCTCGAACCTGGGTAGCGGCTTGCCGCCGGGCGCCACCTTGCCCGATCCCAGCTCCGTCCCGAACAAGAACATCAAGGTGGACGCCTGGGTGCGCGACGGAAAGCTCACCCAGCTCGAGATCGATCTGCGACAGTTCGCCGCTCTTGGTGGGCAGCCGCTGCCGGCGGGCGTGCACGTCTTGGCGCTTCACATGACGATCCACGACTTCACGGGCACCATCGAGGCGCCTTCGGGGGCCGTGCCGGTCGACATAAGCCAGTTGAGCAAGATGTTCATGGGAAGCGCGCATGCATCTGCCAGCTCGGGAGTCGCGGCGCCCAGCATTCCCAGCGTGCGTTGCGCCGATCTGAACAGCCTTTCGGCGGCCCAGATGAAGGAGGCACTCAAGAGGCTGCCGCAGCCTCTGCTCAAGATGCTGGCCAAGAAGTGCCCCAAGGTGCCCCTGAAAGCGTAAGCCTGCTTGCTCACTTGCCGAGCGCCTCGCGTTACGCTCGATGGTCGACGAAATCAAGCCGCGAGGAGGCTCGCCGATGAACAAGGTTGATCCCTTCGGTGCCCGGGCTTCACTAGAAGCGGGCGGTACAAAAGTCTCCTATTTCGCCCTCGAGACTCTTCAGCGACAGGGCGTCGCCGAGCTCGAGGGGATGCCGATGACGATCAAGGTCCTCCTGGAGGGCCTTCTTCGTCTCGCCGGCACCAGGTTCGCGTCGGAAGACGACGTCGCGTTTCTTTCGGGCTGGGGAGTTAAACCGCTCGAGGATCGCGAGTTCGCTTTTTCGCCCGCACGCGTCATCCTTCAGGACTTCACAGGCGTTCCGACTGTGGTCGATCTTGCCGCGATGCGGTCCGCGATCGCTCGTGCCGGCGGCGATCCGCGCGCCGTCGATCCCCTCGTGCCCGTAGACCTTGTGATCGACCACTCCGTGCAAGTGGACGCCTTCGGTGGCGTCGGCTCTTACGGCATCAACGTCGAGCGCGAGTACGAGCGCAACGCCGAGCGCTATTCACTCTTGCGCTGGGCGCAACAGGCGTTCGCCGGCTTCCGCGTCGTGCCACCCGGGATGGGCATCGTTCACCAAGTCAACCTCGAATACCTTGCGAAGGTGGTGCAGGTCGTCGACAGCACCGACGGTCCGGTGGCGATCCCAGACTCGCTGGTCGGGACCGATTCACACACTCCGATGGTGAACGGAGTGAGTGTTCTGGGATGGGGAGTGGGGGGCATCGAAGCGGAAGCTGCCCTGCTCGGACAGCCGCTCCCGATGCTCACCCCGAAAGTCGTCGGCTTCCGCTTCTTGGGAGCCCTCAATCCGGGAGTGACGGCAACCGACCTGGTCTTGACGGTGACCGAGATCCTTCGTGCGCATGGCGTTGTCGGCAAGTTCGTCGAGTTCTATGGGGAAGGACTGTCGGGCCTAACGGTCGCCGACCGCGCCACTCTGTCGAACATGTCGCCGGAGTACGGCGCCACCGCGTCGTTGTGGCCGGTCGATCACCAGACGCTCGCCTACCTGCGACTCACGGGCCGGGACGCAAACCTCATCGAGCTTGTCGAGCGCTATGCCAAAGAGCAAGGCATGTTCCGCACCAACGACACACCGGACCCACAGTTCACCGAGACGCTCGAGCTCGATCTCGCCTCGGTGGTTCCGAGCGTTGCCGGTCCACGCCGGCCCCAAGACCGGTCCCCGCTAGACAAGATGTGGGAGAGTTTCACCGGCGTCTTCCGTGACGAGCTGAAGGGCGGGAATGGCGGTGTCGAGATCGCCGTATCGCGCTTGGTGGGTGAAGGCGGTAGTCCCGCTGGTTTCAATCGCAGCCACGAGCATCAGACCGATGCCGCTGAGCCGCACGTAGCTCACGAAGGCGATGCGGTGTCGCTGCGTCATGGCTCGGTTGTCATCGCCGCGATCACGAGTTGCACGAACACATCGAATCCTCCCGTCATGCTCGCCGCGGGTTTGCTCGCCAAGAAAGCCGCTGCGAAGGGTCTTCGAGCCAAGCCCTGGGTGAAGACTTCCCTGGCCCCCGGGTCGCGAGTGGTCACCGATTATCTCAAGAACGCAGGATTGTTGGAAGACCTCGAGAAGCTGGGATTCTTCGTGGTGGGTTACGGATGCACGACGTGCATCGGCAACTCCGGCCCCCTGCCCGAAGCGGTATCCACGGCAATAGACGAGAACGACCTTGCAGTGGTTTCGGTGCTCTCGGGCAACCGGAACTTCGAGGGCCGGATCCATCCTCAAGTGAAAGCGAGCTACCTGGCCTCACCTCCTCTGGTCGTCGCGTTCGCCCTCGCAGGAACGGCCGACATCGATCTTGGTTCCCAACCATTGGGTTGCGACCAGGAAGGTAACGACGTCTACCTGAAGGACATCTGGCCCTCGTCCGAGGAGATCGAGTCCGCGATGCTCTCGGTCAAGTCGGAGTTCTTCGGCCGCGAGTACGGAAAGATCTTCGACGGGGACGAGCACTGGGCGCGCCTGCCATCGCCGACGGGCGATCTCTACGAATGGGATCCAGAGTCGTCGTACGTCCGTGAGCCCTCCTTCTTCGAGGACTTGGGCTCAGAGCCCCCCGAGCTGCAGAACGTGGTGGGTGCACGCGTGCTGGTCAAGGTTGGAGATTCGGTGACCACCGATCACATCTCGCCGGCGGGCTCCATCGCGCCCAGCTCTCCGGCCGGCAAGTACCTCGTGGAGCACGGTGTGGAAGCACGCGACTTCAACAGCTATGGCGCCCGTCGCGGGAACCATGAGGTCATGGTCCGCGGAACGTTCGCGAACATCCGGTTGCGAAACGAGTTGGTGCGCTCGGGCCGCGCAGGTGGCTGGACAACGCTTTTGCCGGGAGGCGACGAGATGACGATCTTCGATGCCGCCGAGACCTACGCGGAGCGCGGTATCCCCTTGATCCTCATCGCCGGCAAAGAGTATGGGTCGGGAAGCTCTCGTGACTGGGCGGCCAAAGGACCGCTATTGCTCGGAGTGCGCGCCGCCATCGCGGAGAGCTTCGAACGCATCCACCGCAGCAACCTCGTAGCGATGGGCATCCTCCCCCTTCAGTTCGTCAGCGGCGACAATGCTGCGTCGCTGGGGCTGCAGGGCGATGAGATCTACGACATCACCGGCATAGAAGACGGACTCGAGCCACATGCGGTGCTGTCGGTGACCGCGCATCGTGAAGGGGGACCGGACATCTCCTTCGACGTGGAGTGCCGCATCGATTCCGACGTCGAGCTGAGTTACTACCGCAACGGCGGCGTACTACAGCTGGTCCTGCGGCGCATGCTCGAGGAACCAAACTCGGGCAATGTGCAGACGGCGAACGACCACCAGCGTTGATCGCGGCGTGAAGCTTACGAGGCGGCTCGCCAAGAAGACCGGGTCTAGCGCTTGGAGTACTGGGGGGCCTTGCGGGCCTTCTTCAGACCGTACTTGCGGCGCTCTTTCTCACGAGCGTCGCGGGTGAGGAATCCCGCCTTCTTCAGGACGGGACGCAGGTCCGGATCGAGTTCGATCAGAGATTTCGAGATCGCATGTCGAAGGGCTCCCGCCTGACCGCTGACTCCGCCGCCTTCGATCTTGGCGATGATGTCGTAACGACCTTCGGTATTCGTGATCCGGAGCGGCTCGGTGATGACCATGCGGTGGGTAGCTCCGGGAAAGTAGTCCTCGAGCGGGCGGCCGTTGATCTCCCAGCGTCCAGTGCCTTGCAGTACGCGGGCGCGACAAACCGCTTCCTTGCGCCGGCCGGTGGCGCGGGCGAGAAGCTCAGGCATGATGCGTCACCTCTTCGATCGTGTGAGCTTGTTCAACGTTCTGGGGCGTCACTACGTCGCCCAGCTCGAGCCTTCTTGGGTTCTGAGCGTCGTGATGGTGCTCTGGCCCGGCGTATACCTTCAGCTTTTTCAACATGGCACGGCCCAGGCGATTACTGGGCAGCATGCCCTTCACCGCCTTCTCGATCGCCAGTTCCGGGCGCGACACCATGAGTTTGGAGTAAGGCACCTCGCTCAGCCCGCCGGGGTAGCCAGAGTGCCGGTAATAAGTCTTCTGCGCGATCTTGTTCCCGGTTAGGACGACCTTTGATGCGTTAACGACGATCACATGGTCCCCGACATCCAGATGCGGCGAGAAGTTCGGCTTGTGTTTGCCTCGGAGCCGCTTGGCGACCTCGGACGCAAGCCTGCCCAGGACGACGCCATCGGCGTCGACCAGCCACCAGTCGCGCGTGATCTCGTTGGGTCTCGTGGAGTGGGTCTTCATCCTTACCTTCCAGCCGGCTCGGAGATCGGGCCGATATCCGAGAAAGGGCAGGATAACGGCCCTTTTCAGGAGGGTCAAACCAAACGGGGCGCGCTTAGGGCTGCAGCGGAACACCCCAGCCCTCGTCGTACTCGACCGCAACGAGACAGAGACCGTGCGGCGGGGCGACAGGACCCGCGGCGGCGCGGTCCTTCGCCGCCAGTATCGCGGGAAGGTCGTCTGGGCTGCGCCCCCCTTCACCCACCTGGATCAGCGTGCCCACCACCGACCTCACCATCTGTTGGATGAAAGCGTTGGCCCGGGCTCTTATCCGCACGACAGCTCCGTCGCGCTCCGCGGACAGCTCGAACAGATTGCGCTGGGCTGTAGCGCCGGGCTCCCTGATCCGTCCGAAGGAGCTGAACTCGTGAGCACCGATCAGGTGTCCCGCCGCCTCGTTCATGACGTCGAGATCGAGCAGCTCGCGGTGATAAAGCGCGGTTGACGCGAGGAATGGGTTGAGGATCGGACCCTCGCAGATCGCATAGACATAGGTACGCGAGCGGGCGCTGAACCGCGCACTGAAATCGTCTGCGGCCTGTCTGCAGAAGTGGACCGCGATCGACGGGCCGCACATCACATTGATCGCATCCCGGGCCTGGTCAAGGTCGAGCCGGTCCGGCGCGCCTGTCGCGCTGACTACCTGGCCCAAGGCATGTACGCCGGCGTCGGTGCGGCCTGCAGCCACGGTCACCGCGTCGGCATCGAACAGCTTTGAGAGAGCGGCTTCGAGATCGCCTTGGACGGTGCGCACCTCCCGCTGCCGGGCAAAGCCGTGAAAGGGGGCGCCGTCGTACGCCAGATCCAGCCGGAGGTTCAGCTCTCCTGGTCTTCTGCTGTTGCGCCCGGACCTGAGGTGTCGAGCGCGTCCTCACCCAGAGCTTCGGTCTCGGGAGCTGAGTCGACTTCGGCGTCGTCGGCTCCAGCCGGATCGGCGACGACTTCATCGGCCACGACTTCATCGGCCACGACTTCATCGGTCACGTCCGTGCCGGTGCCGGCGACACTTGTCTCCGCCGCTGCGCCCCGCCGGGATTGGCGACGACCCAGGCGCCGGCGGCGTCTTCCGGGCTCCTCGGCGGTTGCTGTCTCCGTCCGCGGGGCGGCGCCGTCCACCAGCTCGATCAGCGCCATCGGTGCGCCGTCGCCGTTTCGGGGACCAAGCTTCAAGATCCGCGTGTAGCCACCGTTGCGTTCGGCGAAGCGGGGGCCGATATCGGAGAACAGCTTGTGTGCGACGTCGCGGTCCTCTATGCGCGAGAGCACCTGACGGCGGTCATGCACGGTCCCCTTCTTGGCTTTGGTGATGAGCCTCTCGGCATAAGGCCGCAGCATCTTTGCTTTCGCCTCGGTGGTCTTGATGCGCTCGTGCACGAACAGCGACGCCGCCAGGTTCGAGAGCATCAGGCCCTGGTGTGACGGATTCGAGCCGAGGCGCGGCCCCTTCTTTGGTTGCGGCATCAGACCATCATCTAGTTCTAGAAGTCCTGTTGATTCAGAGTGAGGTCGAGCTCCTCCAGCTTGCCCTTGACCTCGTCGATCGACTTCTGTCCGAAGTTGCGGATCTCAAGCAGGTCGCCTTCGGTCTTTTGCACCAACTCACCGACCGTCGTGACGCCCTCGCGCTTCAAACAGTTGTAGGAGCGCACCGTCAGATCCAGGTCCTCTATGGGTTGGGCCAGCACGCCCGACACCTCGTCAGAGCCTGGCTCCGGCCCCAGGTCTAGGCCCGGGCCCTCGCCGATGGAGGCGAACAGACCGAACAGGTTCACCATCGTGGCCCCTGCCGCTGCGACCGCATCGCGCGGCGAGATCGATCCGTCGGTCTCAACATCGAGGATCAACCGGTCACGGTCCATCATCTGCTCGAACCGGGCAGGCTCGACCTCGTAGGTAACGCGCCTCACGGGCGAGAAGATCGCATCGATCGGGATGGTGCCGATCGCTTCCTTCGTTCCCGAAGGAGCAGGTACGTACCCGCGACCTTGCTCCACGCGCAGCTCCAAACCGAGGGACGCTTTTGCCGTCAGAGTGGCTATGTGGTGATCAGGGTTGAGAACCTCGATGCCGGCAGGCACCTGGATGTCCTTACCGGAGACTGTGCCGGGCCCCTGAGACCGCAGGTAAACGGTGGTGGGCTCTTCCGTCTCGCTCCGGATGACGAGCTCTTTCAGGTTGAGCACGATGTCGGTGACGTCCTCCGTGACTCCCTCGATCGTGGAGAACTCATGAAGCACTCCGTCGATCTTCACGCGAGTGATCGCCGCGCCCGGGATGGAGGACAGCAGCGTCCTCCGCAGCGAGTTGCCGAGGGTATAGCCGAAGCCGGGCTCGAGCGGCTCGATAACGAACTTGCGCCGGAACTCCGATATCTCTTCCTCGGTGATATGGGGGCGCTGAACGATCAACAGATCCAATGCATCTCCTCTCCTGGGTGAAACTCTCTCTTCGGCAACTGGCGGCCGAAGGACACTGCTCTTACTTCGAGTAGAACTCGACTATCAGTTGTTCCTGTACCGGGGCATCGATCTGTTGACGCTCGGGAAGTGCCCGAACCTCGATCGCAAGCTCCCTCAGGTTCGTGTGAAGCCACTCCGGAATCTCACGACCTTCCGCGTAGGCCGTGTTCTCGATGATCCGGCCCATCGTCTTCGAGCGCTCCTTAACGCCGACGACGTCTCCCGGTTTCACACGGAACGATGGGATGTTCACTTTCTTTCCATTGACCACGAAATGTCCATGCGAGACGAACTGACGAGCCATCGGCCGGTTCATCGCCAACCCCGAGCGGTAAACGACGTTGTCCAGCCGGGACTCGCAGATCCTCATCAGCTCCTCGCCGGTGACGCCCTTCGCACGAGCCGCCTCCGCGTAGTAGCCCCGGAATTGCTTTTCGCCGATGCCGTAGAACCGCTTTGCCTTCTGCTTCTCACGGAGCTGAAGGAGGAACTCGGATTCGCGCACGCGGCCGCGACCATGCTCGCCGGGAGGCGGCCGTCCCTTCTCAATGGGGCACTTAGGCGACTCGCACCGTGTGCCTTTCAAGAAGAGCTTCATGCGCTCCCTTCTACATAGCCTGCAAACAGGTCCCGAATAACGCAATCGCTCACACTCTCCTTCTCTTGCGCGGTCTGCATCCGTTGTGAGGCACGGGTGTCACGTCCTTGATGGCGATCACTTCGAGGCCCGACGCTTGCAGCGAGCGGATCGCAGTCTCCCGTCCCGAACCGGGCCCCTTGACCTCGACGTCCACGCGGCGGACGCCGTGCTCTTGCGCGCGGCGTGACGCGGCTTCCGCAGCAAGCTGGGCGGCGAAGGGGGTGGACTTGCGAGAACCCTTGAACCCGACGTTTCCGGCTGATGCCCACGACAACACGTTGCCTTCCAGGTCGCTGATGGCGATGATCGTGTTGTTGAACGTCGACTTGATGTGGGCGACACCATGCACGATGTTCTTCTTCTCGCGCCGCCTTGTCTTCTTGGCTTTCTTGGGAGCTGCCATTACTTCTTCCCCTTGACCTTCTTCTTGCCCGCCACGGTCTTCTTGGGTCCCTTGCGCGTGCGTGCGTTGGTATGTGTGCGCTGCCCGTGAACGGGAAGCCCACGGCGGTGGCGGAGACCCTGATACGAACCGATCTCGACTTTGCGCTTGATGTTCTGGTTGACCTCGCGCCGGAGGTCACCTTCTACCCGGTACTGACCACCGATCCAGTCGCGGATCCGAACCACTTCTTCGTCGGTCAGGTCGCGCACCCGCGTTGCGGGGCTGACACGCGAACCCACGCACGTACCCATCGCCTTGGTCTGCCCGATGCCGTAGATGTACGTCAGGGCAACATCGAGACGCTTGTCACGAGGAAGATCAACTCCTGAGATTCGTGCCACGCTTCTATCCCTGCCTTTGCTTGTGACGGGGGTTCGAACAGATCACCATCACTCGCCCCCTACGCCGGATCACCTTGCACTTGTCACACATCTTCTTGACGCTCGGCCTTACTTTCATCTGCGACTACCTGTACCGGTAGACGACGCGGCCCCGGGTCAGGTCGTACGGAGACAGCTCGACCAGCACCTTGTCCCCGGGAAGGATCCTGATGTAATGCATCCGCATCTTTCCCGAGATGTGCGCCAGCACCTTGTGGCCGTTCTCGAGCTCGACGCGGAACATGGCGTTCGGCAACGGCTCGATGACCGTTCCCTCCACCTGGATCCCCTCTTCCTTGGGGATCTGCTGCTCTCTGTTCCGTGGCATGCGCGCTGTCCCAGCCTTAGGTTGTTCCGCTGCCCCATACCCCTGCCAAGCTGCGCCTACCGGGGATATCGAAGCACTCGACGGTCCAGCACCGGGCGCCGTTGCGGGCGCGCGCTACTTGGGACCGAGCCGACCAGGAAGGATACCGCAGCGAAGGCGGTCAGGCCAATCCGACGGGCATCAGCGCGGCCCCCGGGCCGTGAGCACCTCGTGGCCGTCCGGTGTGATCGCCACAGTGTGCTCGAAATGGGCCGAGATGCTGCCGTCGGCAGTAACCACCGCCCAGCCGTCCCCGAGCACTTTGGTCCCCTCCGCGCCGGCGTTGACCATGGGCTCGATGGCCAGCGTCATGCCCGGGCTGAGAACCTCACGCCGCCCAGGGGGGCCGTAGTTGGGGATCCAGGGATCTTCGTGGAGGGCCCTGCCGACACCGTGACCTGCGTATTCGCGCACAACCGAGAACCCGGCACCCTCGGCAACCTCCTCCACCGCGTGCCCCACGTCTCCGAGCCTGATGCCTGGACGGCACTGGGCGATAGCGGCGTCAAGGGACGCTTCGGTCACCTTTAGCAGCTCGGCCGCCGCGGCATCGATCTCCCCCACAGGAAACGTCCACGCCGAGTCGGTGTGGAAGCCCTCGTAGAGAACCCCGAAATCCAACGAGATCACATCGCCATCGGCCAGGCGCCTGCCGTCGGGGATCCCGTGCACGATGACGTCGTTAGGGGATGCACAGATCGATGCGGGAAACCCCCGATACCCCAAAAAGGATGCCTTAGCCCCATGCTCGGCGATAGCGTCGGCGAAGACCCGATCGAGCTCGGTGGTGGTGACGCCGGGAACGATGGCTTCCTGCACTCGCTCCAGAGCATCGGCAAGGATCTTGCCGCCCTGCCGCATAAGGCCGATCTCTTCGGGAGATTTCTTATAAATCAAGGGGGCCCCCTACAGTGTTGCTCTTACGCGGTCGAAAACTTCGTCCGGCGTGCCCTGGCCCTCGACCTCTCGCAGCAGGCCGCGGTCCCTGTAATAAGCCTTGAGAGGCTCGGTCTGCTGGTGATACAGCTCGAGCCGGTGGCGGATCTTCTCCTCTTCGACGTCATCGACGCGCTTGACCACCTGGCCCCCACAGGTGTCACAGGTCCAATCGACCGCCGGTGGAAGATCGACGTGGTAGTTCCGGCCACACCGCGAGCACGCTCGTCTACCCAAGAGCCTGCGCAAAGACACGTCTTCGGGAACGTCGATCACCAGGGCCCCGTCAAGCTCGGAGCCCCGTTCGCTCAGGACCCCGTCGAGGGCCTTCGCCTGTTCCATCGTGCGCGGGAACCCGTCCAGCAGGAAACCGCCCTGACAATCGTCAGCCTCGAGCCGCTCAGTTATCACTTCTATCGTGAGGGCGTCTGGCACCAGCTCGCCCTCGTCGACATACTCCTGAACCTTGGCTCCGAGGGCCGTGCCCCCAGAGATCGCCCAGCGGAAGATGTCACCCGTCGAGATCGCCGGGATCGAATATTTCTGTGCGATCTTGAGGGCCTGGGTCCCTTTGCCGGCGCCCTGGGGGCCGAACAGGACGAGCCTCACGCGCGGCTCCGCGCCGGAGGCGTCACTTCAGAAAACCCTCGTAGTGCCGCATCAAGAGCTGCGACTCGATCTGCTTCATCGTCTCGAGCGTCACACCGACCGTGATAAGGATCGACGTACCACCGAATGGCAGCTGCCGGATGTTCTGGGTGGCGAAAAAGATCGATGGCAGCAACGCTATG
>JAXDJR010000169.1:0-5696 GCA_034667545.1 Actinomycetota bacterium | reverse complement strand
CATCGAGGCCGGCGAGGCGGTGTACGATGCCTTCGTCGACCTCGTCACCTGGGTGAAAACCAATGCTGGGCAGGGCGGCCTCTACCGCAAGCAGAGTGAATTCATCGGAGTGTTTGGGGTCGGTGGTGCCCCCCACCGCAACAATGTTCAGATGGGCAAGTTCGGGCGTAATCGATCGAACGTCTGGACCTACGCCGGCGCCAACACGTTCCGCGCCGGGCGAATGAGCGATCTAGCGGCACATCCGACGGTGAAACCGTTACGGCTTGTGGCGGACGCCCTGAAGGACGTAACCGCTCCGGGCGATGTGGTTCTCGACACGTTCCTTGGCTCAGGGACCACGATCCTTGCTGCGGAGCGCGTAGGCCGGCGAGCGCTCGCGCTCGAGATCGATCCCAAATACGCCGACACCGCTGTGCGTCGTTGGCAGACGGCTACAGGGCGAGATGCCACACATGCTGATTCCGGGCTTGCCTTCACTAAGCTTTGCAGAGCTCCTGCGCGTTGCAAGCCTGCCCAGACGTGAGTCGCCAGGACGGCTTCATAGGCGGCCCGCAACCACTTCGTCCTTCTTTGCAAGTTCCTGGATGAACTCGAACATTACGTGTGCGGCGAGAAAGGCCGACATGTCGGCGGGATCGTGGGGGGGACTGATCGTGTTCACGTTCATTCCGACGACCTGCAGCGTCGCACAGGCGCGAAGCGCGGCCAGTCCCTCGCGTGTAGAAAGACCGCCCCAAGCCGGTGTGCAAACCCCCGGAGCGACCGAGGGATCAAACACGTCCATGTCAAAGCAGAGGTAGACGGGCCTGTCTTTTATGGCCTCGCAAACTTCTCTAAAGACAGTCGCGATGCCGCGTCCCAGGAGTTCGTCCGTGGTGACAATCCGGTAGCCGAGTTGGCGTCCGTATTCGTACACGCCCGGGACCGTCAGGCTCGATCGCGCTCCGATATGGAACGAGTACCGAGTGTCGACGACCCCTTCTTCGAAGGCCCGTGAGAAGGCCGTCGCCGCGTTATAACCGTCTATCGGGTAAGCATCAGTGTGGGCGTCGAGATGAACCACGACGAGCTTCGGATATCGTCGGTGGAGCGCACGCATTTCCGGCAGCGAGATCGCGCCATCGCCTCCCATGGTGATCGGGACGGCGCCGTTAACTAGGGCGGCATCCAGAGCCGCCTCAATCGCCCTGTAGGACGGTTCGATCAAGCCGGGGGTCACCCGCGCGTCCCCAAGGTCGACGACCTTGAGTACCTCGAGCGGGCTATGTGAAGTGGTAGCGTCAATTGGCCGGATCAGCAGCGATTGCTTGCGGATCGAGGCCGGTCCTTGCCGAGAGCCGATCCGAAGTGGATGAGCTCCGCAGTCGAATGGCAACCCGAGGATCACGGCCCGCGCGTCGCCGGGCTCAGTTCGATGGGGCACTCCCATAAAGGTCGGAGGCGGTGCGAAGGCCGACGGCATGGTCATGTCGCGGTCGTTAGCTCGGCCCCGCGCCCGCTAGATAGTCGAATCCGGCGACGCTGTGCATGTAGGCGACGGCGAAGAGCTCCTGCAAATCCACGAACTCGTCTGCGGCGCCCATGTTGTTTGGGGTGAGGCCGCAAACAAAGGCGGGCACGCCCCACTGGCGATAAAGACGGGCATCCGACGCGCCGACCCGATAATTCGCGACTGGACGCCGGCCGAGGATCTCCTCCCCGGCCTTTGTTAGCAGACCGACCACCTCGTGACGGGGATCGGACCATTGAGGCTCATAACGGCGAACCACGCGGTAGCTCACGCCCTCGTGCGCGGCGAGGGCGGCGGCGAGCCTCGCCTCCACCTCTGTCGAGGTCGTCCCGGCGGGGAGCCTGATATCGAGGGTAGCTCGGGCTTCCTCCGGCATCACATTCGTAAGCGTGCCGCCGCGGAACAGACCGCAATTGACGGTGACGTGCCGAAGCGTGTGAGTTTCCCCCACGCCGGAGATCTCCTCCGAAACCTTTGACGCGGCCCAGATGGCCTCCTCCACGTCTGCAGGGATGTGCACCAATGTGTTGCGAAGTGCGAAGACCTCTGCGAGTGCGGCCATGAGGCGCTCCACCGCATTTGCCCCAAGATGCACGTGCGCCCCGTGCGCCCCCTTTCCACGCGCGTCTATCTCGAGCCAGAGCATGCCTTTCTCGCCGAAGCGCAGCACTTCGGGAGATCCGGCATCGCCTGTTATCATCGCGTCGCCTCGCGCATATTCGAAGCGCTCGAGCAGGAAGTGGGTGCCCCTAGTTCCCATCGTTTCTTCGTCGCCGGCCAGCGTGACGACCACCTCACCTGCCCACGTGTCCCGCATCTTTGCGAGAAGCAGAAATGCCTGGATCGAGCACGCGATGCCGCCCTTCATGTCGACGGCGCCGCGACCGTAGAGTCGGCCATCGCGGACCGTTCCGCACCAAGGGTTGACCGACCATCGCGATGGGTCGCCCACTGGGTAGGTGTCCAAGTGACCGTTGTACACAAGTCGCCGACCCGGCCGGGTGCCGCGCACCCGCGCCACTACGTTGACGATGGGCGCCTCCGAAGTGACGACCTCAACCTTTACCCCTTCGGCCGCCAGCAGTTCGGCCGCAAGAGCCGCGATTGCAGAAGTGTCCCCCGGCGGGTTCTCGCTCGGCACGCGCACTAGCCGTGCGGTCATGTCGACGAGACACTCGCGGTTCGCATGGACGTGCTCGATCAGCTTTTGGCGCGCGCTCGAGGTCTGACCTGGATGAGGCACGACGGGGCTCCGGAAAGTCAGCCGAACCGCAAGCGGCGCTCGAGCCCGCGGATCAGAAGGGATAAGGGCCAGCAAATCATAAAGTACAGGATGGCGACGAAGCTGAAGATTTCGAGCGGTCTAAAGGTCGACGCGCTGAGCTCGCCGGCTTTGCGAGTGATCTCTCCGACCGCGAACACCGATGACAAGGATGACAGCTTGATGAGATCAATGAGATTGTTGACGAGCGGGGGTAGCACGTTGCGGACTGCTTGAGGCATGACGATCCGCAGGAAGGTATCGAGTCGCGAAAGTCCGAGGACCTTCGCCGCCTCGATATGCCCGACTGGCACGGTCTGGATTCCGGCCCGGTAAATCTCGCTCAGAAAAGCGGCGGAGTGCAGAGTCAGACCGAGAATGGAAGCAGTCAGGGCATCAATTCGGATGCCCAGTAAAATTGGCAAGACGTAATAGACCCAGAAGAGCTGGACCAGCACCGGCGTGTCGCGAAACACCTCGAGATAAGTCGCGGACAGGAGCGACAGCGCGCGCGAGGAGGACAGGCGCCCCACGGCAACGATCAGTCCAAGGGCCATCGAGAGAACCAGCGACACGCCCGAGATAAACAGGGTGAGATAAATGCCTTCGAGAAGAAAAGGCAGGTTGTTGTAAACCGCATCGAACCGGAAGGTGTAGGCCATTTCCGTACTGCCTAACCGGTCAGCCCCCGCCGGTGTGCGTGCTTGAAAAGACGGTACCGGGGCCTTCTTAGTTCAGGTTCACCACGGGCTCGAGCCCATTGTTCCTAGCAGCGTTGAGCAGCCGTCCATCGCGTTTGACGGTTTTGAGGAACAGGTTGATGTAATTGAGCCAGACTTGATCGCCGGGCGCAACTGCATAGGCGTACGGCGTCACTGCGAGGGGCTCGGTCGGGTTGATGATCTTGGCCCAATCCTGCGTCGCCTCAAGCTTCTTAGCAACCGGGTAGTCCGCCATCAGGACGTCGGCTCTGCCGGTTGCCACCTCACCCTCGCGAGTCCCAGGCGGCTGCACGGACAGCACTTTGGCTTTCTTCAGATAGGACTTCATGAAACCGTCAACATAGCTGCCGAGCTGCGTCGCGACCACGATCCCGTCCTGATCTAGCTCCTCCCAGCTTTTCACCTTGGGATGATCCTTGCGGGTCACGCCATAAATGCTCGTCACGATGTATGGCTCGCTAAACTCGACCGCCTGAGCGCGGGACAGGGTAGCGCCGATGCCGAACATGCCAATGTCGCACTTGTCGGTCTGCAGATCCGCGATGAAAGCGGAGAACGACGTCTCGACGAACTGAAGCTCGGCCTTTAGCTCGCCAGCAAATTCCTTGGCCAGATCAATGTCGATGCCTTCAAGCCGGCCGGTCTTTGGGTTCTTGTATGAGATCGCGTAGTACTCAGGCCAGATGCACGCGCGGAGCTTTCGTGACTTCACGACGCGGTCGAGATGGGATTCCTTCTGTTGGGCCGCGACCGGAAGAGGGCCGAGCACAAGGGCGCCCACCACCACAAGGGCGCTGGCGACGAGCCGTCCGCGCGAGCTTCGCCAAATCGAATTCATCCTTGTCTCCTCACGTTAATCCGACGGGGTCCAGAACGCGCGACAGGAACCGCTGTGTGCGCTCGTGTTGGGGATTCTCGAAGACCTGAGTCGGAGTCCCCTGCTCGACCACCTCCGCGTCGCTCATGAACACGACACGCTGGCAGACTTTGCGGGCAAACGCCATCTCGTGCGTGACGACCAGCATCGTCGTCCCTTCCTCCGCAAGCTGCCGCATGACCCTCAGGACCTCTTGAACGAGCTCGGGATCCAGTGCGGAGGTCACCTCGTCGAAGAGCATCAGGCGGGGGCTCATGGCGAGCGCGCGGGCGATCGCGACGCGCTGCTGCTGGCCGCCTGACAACTTCGCCGGATATTGGTCGCGCTTTTCAAGAAGGCCAACCTTTCGCAGGAGCTCTTCCCCAAGCTCGGCCGCTTCGTGCCGCGGCAGGCCCTTCACGCGTATTGGCGCCTCGATAATGTTCCCGAGCGCGGTTCGGTGCGGCCAAAGGTTGAAATTCTGGAACACCATGCCGATCTCAGGGCGTCTTCGCCGAATTCGCCTCTCGAGGTCGCGTTGCGGGCGCGCGCTAGCGATGAGCTCGCCATCCATGAAAATCTCGCCCGTCGTCGGGGCTTCAAGCAGCGCTAAGCAGCGCAGCAGCGTGCTCTTTCCGGACCCGCTCGGGCCGATGATCGAAACAACCTCGCCTTTTGCGACTTCGATCGAGACGTTGCGCAAGACCTCGTGGGAGCCGAAGCTCTTGCCGAGGCCATCTGTCCAGATGAGCTTGGAAGTCCTCGCTGGCGCGTCCCGGTTCGGGTTCGCAACGTAATCGCGTTCCAACATTATCACCCAGGATAACGCAAGCCGGCCGACGTGGCTAGGCTTTTGAGTTAAGCATCACCGTCCGTGCACGCGCTATTCAGTTAGTGGATCTGATTGGATGTTGGGGAAAGGGAGCAGTCGCAGGAAACCAAAGCCGTCTCTCAAAAACTCGCCATCGAATTGCGGACAATGAGTTGCGGGGCGCGTGCTTGTGGGTAGTTCGACCTCGTCCTGCAGCAGTGTAGCCCCGGCGTACGCGCCCCCGAATGGCTTGAAGCTCGCGAGGCCAAATCTGGCACCTTCATCCTTCTAGAAGGGCCCCTATGCCCAGTGCCCTCGCCAGTCCATCTAGCTCCCGAGGTGAGGTTTCCGATAGCCCGGCCAGGACCTAATTTCTGTCTTAGTATCGACGCGAGGAGAGGCTTAACACTTCATCCTGGCCGTTCTTGGAATAGATATCGGACCTTATCGGCTGTGGGTTCATGAGGCGTCGAAAATCCGCAGGCTTCGTGTTGAACCTTGCGGTCGTCGCCTACCTGGTCTCTCTCTTGATG
>JAXDJR010000168.1:0-8565 GCA_034667545.1 Actinomycetota bacterium | reverse complement strand
GTCGGCGGTATGGACTCAGGACCTCTCCAAAGCCCACCGGGTTGCTCGGGGCATCAAGGCCGGGACCGTATGGGTGAACACCTACGGGCTGTTCGATCCCTCCGCCTCGTTCGGAGGCTACAAGCAGTCGGGTTTTGGGCGCGAGCTGGGAAGCCACTCGGTTGAGACTTACACCCAGACCAAGACGGTGTGGGTAAGCCTGAAGTAGTTCAGAGGAAGACCGGGGGGGAGCACGTAGCTTCAGAGAACCCGAAAGGACCTTTCTCCCACGGGCTCTTCGTCGGTGATGCCCACTGCCTGCACGCGCGATTCTCGGGTGCCGCTCCGGCACCATTCGATCATCTTTTCGACCGCCTTGGTCTCGCCTTCGAGGACCACTTCAACGCGGCCGTCGGGCAGGTTGGCAGCGGAGCCGGCCACGCCCGCGTGATCGGCCACCGAGCGGCACGTATCCCGATAGAAAACACCCTGCACGTCGCCTGAAACGAGAAGCCTGCGCCGGATCATGGGCCGGCGGGCCTCACGACGATCCGGTCGTGCTGCGGCTCGACCGCCACGATCGCGTCTGGGATCGCCTCGGAGACCGTCCGATCGATGAAGATCCGGATTCCCCGGGCTTCGATCACATCGTCTCCCTGGCGGGCGGCGTCGGCGAGCTCTACTTGGACGTTGAGCCCCCCGCCAAGCGCCCGGGCTGCGCGGAGCCTGGCTCCGCCTGTGGCCGTGTCCACCCCTGCGAGCTGCAACGAGTTTCGCAGGACCTCGATCGCTTCCTCGGTGATCTCGACCGGCATCGGTATCCTCTCTCTCATCCAGGCGCCGATATCAATATAAGGAGGAGGTCAGGTGGACGATCGCGTTCGGACCTTCCTCCAGGATCATCACTCGGCGGTCATGGCCACGATCAAGCCGGACGGACGACCTCACGTTGCTCGGATCAGTTGCGGTCTCGTCGACGGCAAGCTGTGGAGTTCCGGCGGTCAGAAGAGGGCCCGCACCAGGTTCGTGCGCCGAGACCCCCGAGCTACCCTGTTCGTTTTCGATGAGAGGGACGCACAATCCTGGCTGGGTCTCGAGTGCACTGTGAATATCCTCGAGGGCCCCGAGGCGGTCGACCAGAATCTCGCCCTCTACCGGACCCTGGCGGGAGAGCCGACGGACCTTGACGAGTACCGCGCTGCCATGGTCTCAGAGCAGCGGCTGATCTACGAATTCGTCATCGAAAGGTCGTACGGGCAGGCATAAAGTGCCCCCTGAAGACTCAAGCTGCTCCCTCGAAGGCCCGATATCAATACCACTGGTTCTTTCACTAGGGCGTTATCAAAAAGGGGACAGTGGCAACCACAGAGCAAGCCCTCGTTCATACGGAGGATGCCCTTCCATCGGAGAGGGCTGACTCTTATAAGCGGTTGGCCGAGATCTTCCACCAGGTTCTCTCCGAGCAGAGCTTGGACGCGCTTCTGGATGCCATCGCCGACACCATCGCGGAGCTCGTTCCGTACGACACCCTGACGATCTATGAGGCCAACGAGGCTGAAGGAACCCTGACCCCCGTGCTGGCACGCGACCAGTGGGCAGAACAGATCATGAACTCGGTCTCGAGCTTCGACAGGGGGCTCACGGGCTATGCGGCCTCCCACCGCGAGGCGTTGCTGGTCAACCAAGCTCAACTGGACCCCCGCACGTCGGTGATCCCAGGCACTCCTGCGAGCGACCCGGAATCCATGCTTGTTATCCCCTTGGTAGCACGCAACTCGGTCAAGGGCTGTTTGAACATGTACCGCCAAGGCGAGGAAGCCGTTTTCACCGAAGATGAATTCCAACTGGCGAAGCGCTTCGGAGATGCTGCCGCTCTTGCGCTCGACAACGCCGAAACGAAGCTCGCGCTCGAGCTTCAGGCCCAAACCGATTCCCTGACTGGTCTGAACAACCACCGGTTCTTTCAGGAGCGCCTTCGCGCCGAACTAGCCCGCGCGAGCCGCAGCCACGACTCCATTGCACTGCTGATGTTCGACATCGACAACTTCAAGAAGGTCAATGATGTCTACGGCCATGCGGTTGGCGATCAGGTTCTGCAAGGCATGGGGGTCCTGCTGAAATCCACGATCCGGACGTCAGATGTTGTGTGTCGGGTGGGTGGAGAGGAGTTCGCCGTCATCATGCCCTCGTGCGATCTTGGTGACGCCACCGGGTTCGCAGCCCGCTTGAGGGAGGGCCTCGCGGGACTGGACTTCGATCCTGCCGGCAGGATGACGGTGTCTGTAGGGATCGCGCAGGGTCCAGAGCATGCGATGAACCCAACCGAGCTGGTCGCATGTTCTGAAGCGGCGATGATGACGGCGAAGGCGAGAGGCAAGAACCTCGTAGTGCTGTTCGACGATGCGGAGTTAGAACGCCCAGAAGCCGAGCAGCACCGTGATCTGCGTTCCCTAGCCCACATGAAGATGCTTCAAAGCCTCGCCGGCAAGTTGAATCGTTTGAACAATGTCCGCGAGATCGGCTCGACCATCACCACAGAACTCCGTTCCCTAATCGACTATCACAGCTGTCGCGTCTACATCGTTGAAGGGGAGCGCGTCATTCCGATCGCCGTACGCGGCGAGTTCGACTATGAGCACGAGACGCCGGAGGCGTTGGCGGCCACGCTGGGGGAAGGCATAACCGGCAGGGTGGCGCAAACTGGAGAGTCTCTCTTGATTCCCAACGCTACCGAATGCGACTTCTCGGTGAGCATCCCCGGTACCGACGAGATCGATGAGTCCATGATTGCGGTCCCGCTCGCATACGGGACGAGGGTCATCGGCGTCGTGACGATCTCCAAGCTCGGCTTGAACCAGTTCGATGAGGACGACTTGCGCGTGCTCGAAGTACTGGCGGGGCAGGCGTCCGTCGCAGTCGAGAACGCGCGGTTATACGAAGCACAGCGGCGTGAGGCAGAACACGCCAACGCTCTTCTCGAGTTCGCCGATGCACTGTCCAGAGCATCTTCGTTCCACGGGATCGGAAGTGCGGCCGTGCGGCTGTCTGCAGCGTTGCTTGGAGCGCGTCACGTGTCGTTGTGGCTGCAGAAGGAGCCGCAAGGCGACGTCACGTGTGCCGCTCACCACGGCTATGGCGGCAACGCCGATGCCTACAAAGTGACTACCGGCCGGGTCGAGGGTGGGGCAGCCAGAGGCTTTATCGGCGACCACCGTGCTCCGTTCGTGGTCCATCCCGCCTCAGGGGATGCTTACCCGCTCGCCACCGGCGCGGTGGGAGGAGCTCGCGTGGTGGCTCCGATCCGGCTAGCCGAAGGCCTCATCGGGTGGCTGACCGTGATCGAACCGGAGGAGAAGGACGACTTCCTCACCGAGGAGTTGCTGCGATTCGTTGCGGGACTCAGCTATCAGATCGCGGTGGCGCTACAGAAAGCCCTTCTCTACCGTGCGCAGAAGGAGAGCGCGGAGATCTCCAACGCGCTGTTGGACTTCAGCCGGGGGCTTGTTGCGGCGGAGGGGCTCAGTCAAGTACTGGACCGAACAGTCGAGCTCGCCGCTCGCATTCTCGGTTCGCCGCGCACGGCACTGTGGATCCGTGACGAGGACACCGGCGACATGATGGCCAGGGCCACGTGGGGGTATTCGCCATCGGAGCGCGAGCATCTACGAGGCATGCGCATCTCGAGGGAGGTCGTCGGCCACCTGGGGATCGACGCGGAGGCTGGCGTGGTGTCGCCTGAGAGGATGGAGCTGATCGACGACCTATCGGACGGCTCCTACAACCTGACATTCGCGGTCTCGCCGATACGCCTGGAGGGTGGGGGCAAGGCGGCGCTCATCGCGGGAGCACCTGTCTATGGAGAATATGAATTCTCCGAGCGCAAGATGCGTTTGCTCGCGGGCATCGCAGACCAAGCCAAGCTGGCGATCGATAACGCGATGTCCTTCGAGAATCTCGAGCGAACGTTTGTGTCCACAGTGGAGGCGTTGGCCAACGCGTTGGAGGCTAAGGACGAGCACACGTCTGCGCACGCTCGCTCCATAACGGACATGGCGGTTGCCGTTGGCGAAGAGATGGGGCTCGATAGCGATGTGTTGAAGCGCCTGGAGCTGGGCGCGTTGTTCCACGACATCGGAAAGATCGGGATCCAGGCCGACATCCTGCTCAAGCCCGGCCCTCTCTCTGCGAGTGAGCGCCTCACGATGGAGACTCACCCCGAGCTCGGAGAGCAGATCATCTCGCCGATAGAACGTCTCCGGGACGTGCGGCCCATCGTGCGCCACTGCCACGAGCGATGGGACGGCGCAGGTTACCCAGATCGCATGGAGGCCGAGGAGATCCCGCTCGAAGCGCGCATCGTGTTCGTGTGCGACGCGTTTCACGCGATGACCACCGACCGTGTCTATAGGAAACGGCTATCGCTACCGGAAGCGCTGAGAAGGCTGAATGCCGGCGCGGGGAGCCAGTTCGATCCCGCGGTGGTGGAGATTTTCTTGCGCCTTGTGGAGAGCCAGCCCCATTTCGGAGGTCCTCCGATCGAGAAACAAGCGGTAGTGAAGCCACTGCCCTGGATCCAGGGAGAGCTGCTTAGACCGGCTTGAACTGTTCGAAGGGGTTGCGGCAGGAGTTGCAGTGGTAAGCGGCGCGACAAGGCGTAGGCCCGAACAGGCTGTCGCTGTGGGTATCGGTGCTTCCGCAGAATGGGCAGGTCGCCACCTTGGGCAGGCCGATCTCGCCGATCAGCACGGCGCCTGAGTCTGGTGGAGCCAAACCGAAGTTGCGAAGCTTGGAACGGCCGGCGGCTGTGATCCTGTCGCTTGTCCATGGCGGGTCGAACGAGGTTTCAACATCCACCCTCCTCACTCCCTGCACCCCACTTACGGCGCGGGCGACATCTTCTTGGATGATCGCGATCGCCGGGCACCCGGTGAAGGTGGGAAGGACGACAACGGTGGCGTGGTCCCCGTCGACGTCCACCTGACGGATCATTCCCATATCGAGGACCGAGACTGCTGGGATCTCGGGATCCGGGACCTGTTCCAAAGCGCTCCAGATCGCGGCCTCGATCTGCGCGTGAGGCACTTCGGCGGCGGTACGCGTCACCACGTAGCGCCCTCGTTCTCACGGTATTGCGTGGTCATGGCGATCCAGAGCTCACGGAGATCGTCGGTGTGGCGCCCCCGGCGGCCACCGCCCTCGGCCACAACGGCCGGCTCCTTCGCGAGCGAGCCTTCGCCGGCGATGAGGTCCCCGGAAGATGACGCCACAAACTCTGACGGCGCGGTTTCCTCACGCCCCGTCGCGCCCGGGAGGCCCAGCTCGTCGAGTGCCGAGGTGGCCCACTCCAGGAATCTGGTGCGCAGTACCGGCGACGCGACCGGAAGCCACCCTTCCTCCAACGCTTCTTGCTCGAGCTCAAAGGGCTCGAACAGTCCGCCGGCCTCGGCGAACGCACTCGCCATCGCGGAAGCGATCCTGCTCCGAGCCTCCACGGGACCCTGCGCCACCCGCTTCATCCAATAGTCCGCATGCAACAGGTGGTATCGCTCTTCCCGTCTGATCTTCGTCACGAGTTGCCGGAGCTTCGGCTCGGATGTTTGTTCCAGCGCCTGCGAGCGGATGTCGTCGGCGTGGTCGTAGAGCCAGTGCCGCGCCAGGGTGAAGGCCCAGTCCGTATTCGGCCGTTCGCAGATAACCGCGTTGCGGTAGGCGTCGGCGGGTCTGCCAAGGGCCAGGGCGTCGACGTCGTGGCCCGCGCCGGCGATCAGCGAGTAGTACGACGACGCATGGCCGATCTCGTCTTGGGCGATGGAGGCAAAGGCGACGTCTTCCTCGATATGGGGGGCATAGCCGGTCCACTCCGAGTGCCTGTGGCCAAGGATGAGCTCGTCGTCGGCGAGCGCGGTCACAACTGCTTCGAACGCCCTACTCACGATACCTGTAGCTCCCTGACGCGGTCGTGCGCGCGCTCGCGCTTGTGCATGACGTCGCGGTAAGCAGAGGCGAAACGATAAGACTTGTCTGCCGCCAGCTCGAGCACGCTTTCATCCGAGAATGAGTGGATGTCCGAGCGAGCCACGACCCATAAGTGCTGGCCCTCTTGCCGCCGCAGGAAGCACTCCTTGGCAAGCAGAAGAGCCATGTCCGAGTCGGGCGCGATCACGTTGCCGCAATGCTCGAACGGATCGCGATGTCCGGCACGACGGAATACTTCGAAGACCTCCATCGTCACGCTGCTCGCATCGATGGTTCGGCAAGAGCTTCACGCACCCAGCGATGGGAGTCGTACATATCTTTACGTGCACCGAGGCGACGCGCCGTCTCGGGCCCCTCGTTACGCTTGATTGCATCCAGAGGGCCCCAGTCGATGTCCTCATCCTTGATCAGCCAGTGACCATCTTGCTCGAATGGGATGGGGGCCGGGAAGGTGTAACCGAGCTCGGTGATCTTGGGAACGTATCGGTCGAGGAACTCCTGACGGAGGTCTTCGTTGGTGCGCGTCTTCACCTTCCAGCGGAGCAGGAGATCTTTAGACACAACCGTTCGCGGGCCGAAGAAGTGGATAATCGGCAGCCACCATCGATCGAGCGCCTCCTGGAACATCGCACGCTGCTTCTCGGTCCCCGACGACATCTCCAGCGTGATGTCTTCCCCGTGCCGCAGGTGCAGTTGTTCTTCCGAGCAGATCCGCTTCAACACTCGCGTGTAAGGCGCGTACGACGAGTCCAACAGAGCTGCTTGCGTTACGAGTGCGGCCCCGTCGATCAGCCATCCGATGATCGCAACATCGCCCCAATGCGAGACGGGGTAGTGGAAGACGTTGTGAAACTTGGACTTCGCAGTGATGAGGTCCTGATACATCGCATCACGGCTCTTGCCCAGGTCTTCGGCGACGCGGTAGAGCAGTTGTGAGTGGCCGACCTCGTCCTGGATCTTGGCGCACAGCGACATCTTGCGCTTCAGCGAAGGGGCGGCAGGCAGACATTCCCGCTCCGGGAGAGCCCCCATGATCTCGGAGTTCGCGTGCATCTCGATGAACTTCAGGACCCCCTTGCGGAAATCGTCGGGCATCCAGTCTTCGGCCTCGACCTTGTCGCCCGCCTCGATCCGCTCGGTGAAAGAAGCCAATCTCTCGTCGTAAGTCATCGTGCCTCCAGTCCTCTTATCAATAACTCCGCGAAGCGCTCTCCGATCTCTTGCGGTCCCAGATCTCCCTCCGCCCGGTACCACGTGTAAGTCCAGTTACCTGCAGAGAGAACCAGCCGGGCGGCGAATCCCACGTCCGTATCGCTGCGAAAGTCACCGGCTGCTATCCCATCGGAGATGATCTTGCGCACCATCTCTTCGTAGGTGTCACGCTTGTCCTGCACGAGGGCTCGCATGTCGGCAGGCAGATACCGCCATTCGTTCAAGAACACCGTCGCCGAGTCGAGATGTTCGATCGCAGTCTCGACATGACCGACAAGCAACCGCCGAAGCCTGGCCCCCGCGGACCCAGACAGTTCGAGAGCTTCCCGCCCCCGTGTCAGAAAGCGATCTGCGCCCTCGTCCACGACGTCGAACAAGAGCTCCTGTTTCGATCCGATGTGAGCGTAGAGCGAGCCCCGTTGCAATCCAAGGGCGTCGGCGAGGTGTTGCATGGAAGTCCCGTGGTAACCGCGCTCCGAGAACAGGCGGGCGGCGGCGCGGCCCATCTCGGCGCGGCGGGCGCTGGGCACCTTCTCGGCAAGCTGTGCCATCCAAGTCCTCCAAACGAACGGTCGTTAGACCGCGAGGCTAGCACCCGCGTGCGCACCCGAGTCTTGGGGGCCGGGGGCCGGGGCGGTGGCCGCCGCACGGCCGCATGATCGCCATAACGTGGTTGACCCGGGGCGTCGCCCATCGCAACCCCGGATCTGGTCAGCGCGCGCCTGCACTCCGCACGGCTACTCTCCGGGGCCATGCTCCCCGACCGAGTGGCTCCGGCGGCGGAACGGATGCCGCACATCTTGCGCCGTCTGAAGAAGGCCTACCCGGATGCCCGCATCGCGCTGAATTTCGAGAATGGATTGCAGTGCCTGATCGCAGTGATGCTTTCGGCTCAGACGACCGACGAACAGGTCAACCGCGTCACTGCGACTCTCTTTGAGAAGTACCACGAACCCCAGGATTACCTCGCCGTAGGTGAAGAGGAGCTGCAGCTCGAGATCCGCGCCACCGGCTTCTTCCGGCAGAAGACGCGCTCACTGAGAGGGATGTGCCGTGTCTTGATCGACGATCACGGCGGCGAGGTCCCGAAGACCATGAAGGAGCTCATCGCCCTGCCGGGGGTCGCTCGCAAGACTGCCAACATCGTGCTTGGCAACGTGTACCCGCAGCACGCTCGTCGCGATCCCGACTACGGCATCGCCGTGGATACGCACGTCGGCCGTATCTCGGTCCGCCTGGGCCTCACCTCTTTAGGTTCCAAGGAGGCCGAGGGGATCGAGCGAGACCTCATGACCCTTGTAGCCAAGCGGGATTGGTACCGCCTCTCCTATCTGTTTATCGAGCACGGCCGCCGAACCTGCACCGCCAAGAGGCCGTTCTGCGAGAGCTGCCCGGTCG
>JAXDJR010000167.1:0-6891 GCA_034667545.1 Actinomycetota bacterium | reverse complement strand
CCCGCCGCTCGCGCGGCATTGAGTCCGCTCTTCAGCGCGCGCTGGGCATCGCGTTGGATCTTCGTGTCGAGTGAAAGAACAAGATCTGGGCCAGGTCGTTCGGACTGGACGCGGCGGGTCTGGGTAGGCTCACCTAACGCATTGACCACTACCTTCTCGATCCCCGGCCTGCCTCGCAGATAGTTGTCGTAAGTGCGTTCCACCCCGAGCTTCCCCACGATGTCTCCAGCCGCGTATCGGGGATGAGCGTTCTTGAACTGGGGTGATTTGAGGTCTGGGCCGGAGATCTCACCCACGTATCCAAGGTCTTGGGCCGCCACGGCCCCTGCCGGATAGGCGCGAACCGGCAGAGGTTCCACACCTACTCCCGGGTAGTTCTCTCGGTTCTCCAGGATGATGTTCGCGTCCCGTTCGCGCACGTCGTATGCGACCGGCACAGGCTTATATGGCGACGTTCCGGTGCTTTTCGCGTTGTAGCGCAGGTCTTTGACCTTGACATCGAGAAGGTGCGACAGCCGTGTGAAGACGTGATATCTGAGAGAGCGCCGTTGCAATGTGGCTCTGTCGATGGTCACCGCGATGGACTCTTTGTTCTGGACGAGAGGCTTGCCGTTGCGGTCAAGGATGCGGCCTCGAGGCGGTTCGGAGTAAACGGTCCGTACCCGGTTCTCCTTGGCGAGTGCCCGATATTGATCGGTGGCAAGGATCTGGAGGAACCAAAGCCGGGAGAACAACGTCACGAAAGCGGCGATGACCAGTACCCCCAGCACTGCGATCCGCAGCGTGAGGCGATCCACCCCCAGGGAGGTTTGGTTGGGCTGCGAGGAAGAGCTGCCTCTCACCATCTGTGCACCCGTTCCGGACGGAAGCGATCCGCGACGCGCCGGATGAGAGGAAACAGCAGCGGAGTGAGCAGGGTGTTGTACAGAACGACGAGACCGATCACCTTGGTGGTGAACACAAAGCTGACCCACGGCTGACCCAGGATGACCGCGAGGAGTGCGTAACTTGCCTCGGCGACGAAGGACGACAGTGCAACGGCGATCACCGGAGCCCACACCGATTCTGTGGTTGAGTACTCCCGGAAGCTGCCCACCGCGAAGGCGATCAGGACGTAGACCAGAGCGGTAAGGCCGACGATGGCTTGAGGAAGCAGCAGGTCCTGAAGCAGCCCGCCTGCGAAACCGGTGACGACGCCGACCCGGGGGCCGTCGGTGAAGGCCAGGCTCACGACCACGATCAGAACGAGCTGAGGGATAACTCCCAGCAACGTCACCTGGGCGACGACCGTCGACTGCAGGGCCAGCGCCCCCACGAGGATCGCCGCGATAGCAGCGGTTCGCCCGCCACCCACCTGGGGAAAGAGCCCCCCCCGGGATCTCGCCGAGGCCATCAGTGGCTCTTCTTTCCGTGGCGGTGCTTGCCGTGGTGGTGCGGGCCCGATCCGACCAGCACCTGGACCACGTCCAGTGACGTGAAGTTGACATCGGGGGTGACCGTGATGACCTTCTCCAATTGGGCCCCGCTCACAGACACGTGATTGACAGAGCCGATCGGTATCTGGGGAGGGAAGATTCCACGGTCGTATCCCGAAGTCACCACCGAGTCGCCTACCGACACGTTTGCATTTGGGCTTATGAACGAGAGCTTCAAGCTCTCGCTTCCGCCTTGTCCCTGTATCACGCCGGTATCGCCGATGCCTTGCACCCGCGCGCCTGCGCCGGCTTGGGGATCGATGAGCAGCAGCACAGTTGATGTGTGGGGGGTCGCTTGAACGATCTTTCCAACGAGCCCGTCGGCGTTGACGACGGCCATATCGGTCCGGATCCCATCCTGCGTACCTTTGTCGAGGAACACCGCCCACTTGTAGTTCGAAGGCACACGGCCGTCAACTTGAGCGAAGACGCGCCGCGCCGTGACGTAGGAGGCGGAGAGGTTCATCTCCCGGCGCAACTGCGCGTTCTCACCGATAACGCTGCGGGCCTGATCGATCTGGGACTGGAGATTGCCAATCTCAGTTCGCAATCGCGCGTTGTCGGTCCTCAGGTGGCTCAGATCCCCGACGGATGAGAAGAAGTCGCCGATCGGGCGCGTCACTGTGGTGATCCCTTTCTGGATCGGGGCGACGATGGCCAGTGAGAAGTTGCGGGCACGTTCCAGGGGTCCACCGGCCTGCTCTCGAAAGTCGAGAGTGATGATCACTATGCACAAGGCAAGGAAAACAAGCAGCAAGAGCCGCCCTCGCCCAGAGCGGCGCCTAATCATCAATACAAACCTCTTCGCGCTTCGAAAATGGGGGCCGCCCCGGCGGACGAGGCAACCTGCGGGGCCATAGTAGCCCTGCAGCGGTTGGGGGGTCCTTCGCCCGGTCGTGGGACCGGGGCCCGAAAACTAGTGGTGGCGGTTGGAGGAGATCAGCACCCTCTTGAGCGCCTCGAACTCCTCGAGGCACTTGCCCGAGCCGATCGCGACCGCCAGCAGCGGATCATCGGCGATCAAAATGGGCATCCCGGTTTCATGCTTGAGGCGCTCATCCAGGCCCTTCAGGAGCGATCCGCCGCCCGCCAGAACGATCCCTTTGTCCATTATGTCGGCGGCGAGCTCCGGAGGGGTCTTGTCGAGGGTGTTCTTGACCGCATCAACTATCGCGTTGACAGGTTCCTCGATCGCGCGCCGGATCTCTTCGGCCGACACCACGATCGTCTTGGGTAGCCCGGTGACCAGATCGCGTCCCCGGATCTCGGCGTTCTGTTCTTCGGGCATCGGGAAGGCCGAGGCGATCGCCATCTTTATCTCTTCTGCTGTGCGCTCCCCCAACATCAAGGAGTACTCCTTCTTGATGTAGTTGATGATCGACTCGTCGAGCTCATCGCCCCCGATGCGGATCGACTGACTCGTAACGATCCCACCTAGCGAGACGACTGCCACTTCTGTTGTGCCGCCACCGATGTCGACGACCATGTTGCCGGTGGGTTCGTGCACGGGAAGGCCTGCTCCGATGGCCGCGGCCATCGGCTCTTCGATGATGAAGGCGCTGCGCGCGCCGGCAGAGATCGTCGCCTCTTCGACCGCCCGTTGCTCGACACCGGTAATACCCGAGGGAACGCACACGACCACTCGTGGCTTGGCGAGGAACGAGCGGCGATGCACTTTCTGGATGAAGTAGCGAAGCATCTTCTCGGTGACGTCGAAGTCAGCGATGACACCGTCCTTGAGGGGTCTGATCGCGACGATGTGGGCCGGCGTGCGACCGATCATCCGCTTGGCCTCGGCCCCCACCGCCAGGATGGCTCCTGTCTTGGTGTTGATGGCAACCACGGATGGCTCGTTGAGGACGATGCCTCGTCCGCGGACGTAGACGAGCGTGTTGGCGGTGCCGAGGTCGACCGCCATGTCCCGCCCTATGAACTGGAAGAAGTTATCCATCGCTTACTCCTGAACTTTGAAAGTGTGAGAAACCGCAGATTACTCCACCACTGATTTCGCGGTCGAGAAGCGACCTGAGAGGTAACTAAGCTCGCAACCAAGCGGGCCTTGGGATCTCGCGCTCGAGATGGGGCTCAGGAGGTAACTAGGCTCGCAAGGAATCGGGGAAGAACAGGGCTATCTCGCGGGCGGCTGATTCTGGCGAATCCGAGCCGTGAACGATGTTCTCGCCGATCAGAGTGGCCAGGTCCCCTCGGATCGATCCAGGAGTGGCCTCGAGCGGGTTCGTCGCCCCCACGATCTGGCGGATGCCTGTGACCACCTCGGGTCCTTCCACGACCATCGCTACGACGGGTCCCGACGTGATGAAGGCCACGAGCTCTCCGAAGAACGGCTTTTCACTGTGTTCCGCGTAATGCCTTTGGGCCAACTCCCGATCGATCGTGAACAACCGCATTGCGGCGAGCGAGTAGCCCTTCGCCTCTATCCGGCGGATGACCTCCCCGACCAACCTCCTGTTGACCCCGTCAGGTTTCACCATCACGAACGTCTGCTCGGTGCCGGGCACGTCAACCTCCTCGTTCTGCAGCGATGGAGCCTGCGTGTAGAAAGCTTCGAGCCTCGCCGACCACGTAGTGCGATCCGGTGATACACACCAGATCGTGTTCTTCTGCATCGGCGAGGGCGGTAGCGACGGCTGCCTCTACTCCAGAGGATCCCTGCGCGCTGAGGCCAACGTCGGTGGCGGCCTTGAGCAGCTCGCCGACAGGGACCGATCGCACGGTCTTGGGCTCGGTGCACACGATCGAGCAGGGGACACGGGCGATCTCTTGGAGCATGCCGCGGTAGTCCTTATCCCCGAGGATCCCCAGGACGAATACGACACGATCGAACGCGAACGCTTCTATCAAGCTCGTGATGAGCGCGGACATGCCGTCCGGGTTGTGAGCGACATCGAGGATCACGGGTAGGGCCGGTCGCCCCTCGGTTCGCACAGTTTCGAGCCGCCCCGGAACAACACTGGTTGCGAACCCCTCCGCCACAACCTCGTCGCTCGGCGCCAGAGCGAGGAATCTCGTCGTCGCTTCCAGGGCGGTCGCGGCGTTGGTCGCCTGGTGGCTGCCATGCAACGGAAGAAACAAGCCGTTGTATTCCGCTGTCGATGTCCGGACCGAAAGGAAGCGCCCGCCGAGCGCGACCCGGTTGTCGAGAAGCGAGAAGTCGCGCCCGATCTCGCTGACCTCGGCCCCCTGCTGCGCGGCTTCGGCGCGGATCACCTCGAGAACCCCAGGTTTGCGTTCTGCGGTTACCACGCGCGCTCCAGGCTTGATGATTCCGGCTTTCTCCTGAGCGATCGTCTCGGCATCGCCGCCGAGGAGTGCCATGTGGTCGAGTGCAACGTTAGTGATCACTGAAACGGGGGCCTGAACCATATTCGTGGCGTCCCACCTCCCGCCCAAGCCCACTTCGATCACTGCCACATCGACCGGGTGCTCGGCCGCCCACAGAAAGAACATCGCGGTGAGAATCTCGAAGAACGTAAGGGTCTCTCCAAGCTTTGCCTGCACGAAGTCGATGTAGGGACCGAGATGCTCGAAGAGTGCGGCGAAGTCTTCCTCCGAGATCGGCTGTCCTGCGAGAGCGATCCGCTCGCGCACGGTCTGGAGATGTGGAGATGTATAGGTGCCGACCGTGAGGCCGGTGGCGCCGAGCAAGGCACTAGCGATGCGCGCCACCGAGGTCTTGCCGTTCGTGCCCGTAACATGCAGAGCGGGCACAGCCCGCTCGGGATGCCCCAGAGCGTCACAGATCGCCTCGATGCGGTGTAGGGAAGGACTAGCCTTCTTCATCGCGTCGATGCCGAGGCCGTTCAGATAGTGCTCAGCGTCGGAGAAGCTCACGCTCTCTTTCCAGCTTCCGACTCATCCAATTGCGTTTCGGCCACGAGTGACTCCGCAGCGCCATCTGCCACGAGCTCGTAATCGGCGACATTGCCGGTCTCGGTGACATCCTCCATCACCAGCTTCAAAGATCCGAGCTGCGCTTCAGTCCCCGAGACGCGCAGCTGACGCACTGGGAACCGCATCGAAACCTTGGCTTGCGACTTCGCGCGGCGCACCTGCGTCAGCACCTCCACGGCCGCATTGAAGCATCCGTCGTCTTCACCCGCAGGCAGTTCTTCCGCGGTGGGCCAGGGTGCAACGTGAACCGATTCCTTCTGGCCGGCGACCGTCTGCCAGATCTCTTCGGTCATGAACGGAACGATGGGAGCGAATAGGCGCAGCACTACACCCATCGCGAGACGCAGTGTGGCGATGGCAGATGGATCGGACCGGTAGGCGCGTCCCTTCGACAACTCGAGGTAGTTGTCGCAGAGATCCGACCAGAACCACGTCTCGGCCAACGCCAGCGCGTTCTGGTGCTCCCACGCATCCCAGCGTTTGGTTATCTGGACGATTGCGCTCTGCAGCCGGGCGATCAACGCCCTGTCGAGGGGAGCAGCCACCTCGCCCGGATCACCCCCGTAGCCGTAGACGAGCCGGGCCGCATTGAGCAGTTTGGTGGTCAGTCGTCTACCGTCCTTCAAGACCTTCGGGTCCCACGCGGAATCCCAGCCCAGCCGCCCCGATGCTGCCCAATAGCGGACGGCGTCACTGCCGAACTGATCCAGAGTATCTGTCGGAACGACAACGTTCCCCTTGGACTTCGACATCTTCTTTCGGTCCGGGTCCAGGATGAACCCGCTGATCGCTGCGTGCTTCCACGGGATCGATCCGTCTTCGAGATAGGAGCGCGTGATCGTGTAGAAGGCCCACGTCCGGATGATGTCGTGCGCCTGCGGTCGCAGGTCGTTCGGATAGAGAGCGCCGTGTCGCGCGTGGTCATCCGGCCACCCCGAGACGATGAGTGGGGTCAGCGATGATGTTCCCCAAGTATCGAACACATCTGGATCGCCGACAAACCCGCCCGGTTGGCCGCGCTGGTCAGAAGAGAATCCCGAAGGCGTCTCCGCCGACGGATCCACGGGCAAGTCTTCCTTGCGCGGCGTGATCAGACTCGAGTAGTCGACGGTTCCGTCGGCAGCC
The DNA here is from genome assembly GCA_034667545.1 of Actinomycetota bacterium. Classification (GTDB taxonomy): domain Bacteria; phylum Actinomycetota; class CADDZG01; order CADDZG01; family WHSQ01; genus DATAPE01. The sequence goes on along the minus strand of JAXDJR010000167.1, from coordinate 379 downwards.
ACCCCGTACCAGACCGGGATCGGAACGCCGAAGTAGCGTTGACGGCTGACGCACCAATCCTGATTCAGTCCTTCCACCCAATCCTGGTAGCGCTTGTGCATCACAGCCGGGTGCCATGCGACCTTGTGTCCTTGCCCTAACAGAGCCTTCTTCTTGTCCAGGATCTTGACGAACCACTGTCGCGTCACGACAAACTCGAGCGGGCGCTCGCCCCTCTCGTAGAACTTGACTGGCCGGCGGAGCTTCTCCGGCTCGCCCTCGATGGCGCCTTCCGTCTCTAGGGCCGTGACGATCTCGCGCCGCGCCTGATTGATGGTCAATCCGGCGAGGTTGGCGTGATGCCGGGCCGCGGTCGCGGGATCATTCGATACCCATTGCG
>JAXDJR010000166.1:0-9529 GCA_034667545.1 Actinomycetota bacterium | reverse complement strand
GCAGCCTTCACCAACGCGACAAGGAAAAGGGCCTGTCCGCCGGCGAGAAGAGGATGCTCACTAAGGCGCGACAGATCTTGGTTTCAGAGCTGACCTTCTCGAAGGACTGCAACGAGGAAGAGGCCGAGCAGCTGCTCGACGAGGTTCTCGGCTAGATCGAGAGCCACTCACCAGAGCCTCCCGCCGGGATCGTCGCGGCCGCAGGTCGCGGGGATAGATCCGGTCTCGATCTGCCCAAACAATTCATGCACGTCGGTGGCAGCTCCTTGGTGCGGCGTGCCGTCGATATGCTTCGGACGGGCGGGTGCGCTCCCGTGATTGTCGTACTGTCGCCCGATCTAGGTCTGCCGGACGACCTTGTTCCAGATCAGGGGGTCACCTTTGTTGACGGGGGCACTACGAGGCAGGAGTCGGTGGCGAACGGTTTGCGACTGGTGACATCGCCGCGGGTAGTCGTTCATGATGCTGCCCGCCCGCTCGCCGACTCGACCTTATTGAAACGTGTTCTTGATGCCCTCGACGGCGTCGACGGCGTTATACCTGCGATCCCCATGGATGAAACGATCAAGAGAGTGACCGAAGGTAAGTCGGTCGAGACCGTGGACCGCACCGGCTTATGGCGCGCCCAAACACCGTCGGCCTTCAACACAGATGTTCTGCGTAAAGCTCACGCACGGGCAGCAAGTGAGGGATTCGTCGGCACCGATGAAGGGCAGCTGGTTGAACGATACGGGGGCGCGGTTGCCATCGTGGCCGGCAGCAGGCGGAACATCAAGGTCACCTATCCCGAGGATGCAGATCTCGTGGAGGCCCTCCTCGAGGAGCAGCCATGATCCGCGTTGGCCTGGGGTTCGATGCGCACCCATTCAATGAACGCCGTCCCTTCATCCTGGGTGGGATCGAGATATTGGGAAGCCCCGGACTTAGCGGACACTCCGATGCCGATGTCCTGAGCCACGCGGTGGCCGACGGCTTACTCGGGGCCGCGAACCTCGGTGATCTTGGCGCTCTCTTTCCGAATGATGAGCGGTGGCATGGCGCGTCCAGCCTTCTGATCTTGAGCGAGACCGCAGAGGCGGTGGCAACGGCGGGCTGGTCCATCGTCAATGTCGATGCGACCGTTGTCGCTGAGGTTCCTCGACTGAATCCCTACCGCGACAGGATGACGGGCAACGTTGCAGATGCGCTGCGGATCGAGCACGAGAACGTTTCTATCAAAGCAACAACCACCGACCACCTGGGCTTCGTGGGGCGAGGGGAAGGCATCGCGGCGATAGCGGTCGTTCTTCTCGAGCGGACTCGTGTTGGTGAAGCGGGCTAGTCTCTCTCGATGAGCATCCGTGTCTACAACACGCTTGTCCGCAAGGTCATGCCGCTTGAGACAAGTGAGCCTGGGCGCGTCCTTATGTACACCTGCGGGCCCACCGTTCACAATTACCAGCACATCGGGAACTTTCGCACCTTCATGTGGCTTGATTTCATCCGCCGCTACCTCGAATACCGCGGTTATGAGGTCACTTACGTGATGAATTACACGGACATCGAAGACAAGATCATCGACCGCGCTCACATCGAAGGTATCTCCACCGAAGCTGTGACGACGAAATATTCAGCCGCTTTTGATGAGGATATGGAATCTCTGGGCATCCGCCGCGCAGATATCGTTCCCCGCGCGACTCGCCATATCGAAGAGATGGTCCAGGCGATCGAAGGGCTCATCGACCGCGGGTTTGCCTACGAAGCAGAAGGCGATGTGTGGTTCTCGGTTGATGCCTTCGATGGTTACGGGAAACTTTCCGGCCGGTCGCTCGATGAGATGCGTGCGGGCGAGCGCGTCGAACCTCACGCGAGCAAGCGGCACCCACTGGACTTCGCGCTGTGGAAGTCGGCCAAGGAGGACGAGCCGTCGTGGTCTTCTCCGTGGGGGCCGGGACGGCCTGGATGGCACATCGAGTGTTCCGTGATGTCGACAAAATACCTGGGCATGCCTATCGACATCCATGGCGGTGGGGCGGACTTGATGTTTCCCCACCACGAGAATGAGATCGCCCAGGCTGAAGCCTTGGCGGGGACCGAGCCGTTCGTCACCCAATGGATGCACTGTGGTCTCGTGCAGATGGACTCCACGAAGATGTCGAAGTCCCTCGGAAATGTCGTGCTGGGCCGCGATCTGCTCGAGCGATTCCCCCCCGACGTATTCCGCTACTGGGTACTGATGGGTTCGTATCGGATCCAACCCATCTTCTCCGATGCCGTGATGAGTGACGCGGCTCAGAGCTACGAAAGGTGGGCGCGATTCCTGTTGTCGGCAACTAGTGCCCTCGATGAGATGCCCGACGTGGATGTGGTTCGACGCCCCGTCGATGACGAGGGACTCGGCGACAACGACGGCGACGCCTTTCTACGGCGATTCATCGCCGCCATGGACGATGACTTCAACTCTGCAGCTGCCTTCGCAGCGATCCACGACCTTGTCGGCGAGGGGAACAGAACGATGGAAGCGATGCACGCGGGCAGTGACGAGGATCGGAGCAAGCTGTCTCGTCTGGTGGGATCGTTCCTCGAGATGACATCGACGATGGGCTTTCGCTTTGAAAGCTCCACTGCGTCGTCTGAGCTCGTGGCAAGCCTGATCGAATACGTGCTGGAGCTTCGCGCGCAGGCACGTTCGGAGTCAGCGTTCGATCGCGCCGACGCGATCCGGTCACACCTCGAAGCGATGGGCATCTCGGTGGAGGACACCCCGGAGGGAGCGCGCTGGCACCTGAAGATCGGAGAGTAGACCCAGACCATCTGCTGTGGGGACGCCGCCCGGTTCTGGAATATCTCCGCTCGGGTGGCTCTCCTGAGAAGGTGATGGTGGCCCAAGAGGTACACACCTCGCATCTCTTGGACGAGATCAGAAGGTTGGCTCGGGCAGTCGGAGCGCCCGAGCGCATCGTGCCGCGTCGAGAGCTCGACCGGCTTGTTTCGGCCAATCATCAAGGGGTAGTTGTCGTGGCGGCCGCCTATCGGTACGCAGCTCTGAGCTCCGTGCTGGCGGGAGCAACCACCGGAGTCTTGTTCGCCGACGGCATCATGGATCCCCAGAATCTGGGCGCGTTGATCCGGTCGGCGCTAGGCGCCGGATTCGACGGCGTCGTCATCCCTTCGCACCGGGCCGCCGGCGTTACCGCTGCCGCTCGGCGCGTGTCGGCGGGGGCCACCGAGCTTATGGAGATAGCCAAGGTCGGCAATCTCTCCCGAGCTATCGAGCAAGCCAAGTCCGCTGGTCTCTGGGTGGTTGGCTTGGATGAGAAGGCTGAGGATTCGATGTGGACGTCGGACCTGATGGACCCACCGGTAGGACTGGTGATCGGCGCCGAAGACCGGGGCATATCTCGCACGGTGCGCATGCAGTGCGATGGGTTGGTGGCCATACCCCAACATGATGAGCTGGGGTCGTTGAATGCAGCGGTCGCCGGCGCCCTTGCGATGTTCGAGGTTGCCCGCCGGGTGTCCATCCGCTCCTCCGACGCGCCGCGTTAGCCTTCGGAGCGCAGCCGGGTTAGCTCATCTGGTAGAGCAGCACACTTGTAATGTGCAGGTGGTCGGTTCGAGTCCGACACCCGGCTCTCGGTGACGTGCTCATTCTCTCGCGTTCTGCACACCTTGAGCCCGGCCGTGGGAAGGCGCCCCCGACGGCTTTTCGCAGAACGGCCGTGGAGTTGGCGATGCACCCGGCCGGGGCTGTGAGCCTCTAGAGTTCGGGGGTGTCAGACGTGCCCTTGATGCAGCTGAGGTCGGCATGGCGGAGTCTGTTCATCCTGGGCGACCGCATAGAGATGATCAGGCCCGCCTTCTACGGCGCTCGCGGGGAATCGATCTCTTACGAAGAGGTGATTGGGGTCGACGTCAAGCGAGGCAGGTTGTTCGCGACGATGACGATAGAGAGCAGAGATGGCCGTGTCATCGAGGTCTCGGGCCTCAATATGCAGAAAGCAGAGGAAGGCAAGAAGCTGCTCAACCGTCTCACCATCGTCGCCCAACAGCGCAGCTTTCCCGTTGCTCCCAAGGAACGGGACACGGCTGATGAGCTTCGTAAGCTAGCCGCGCTACGAGATGGTGGCCTCCTCAGCGATGAGCAATTCCAAGCGCGAAAGAGCCAGCTTCTCGAACCGTAGATCGTCATCGACAGGCGACCTTTCCACTCAACGCGAGCTAAGCGCACGCCCGAACCGGCAGGACTTGTAGTGTGCAGGTGTTAGTCGGGGGAGCGAGACACCCGCTTTTCCACTAAGCACTTCCCGTGAACGAAGCGAGCGACAGAGAGGTCAGATGATCGAGTCAGAAAGCTCTGCCTGGGATACCGCGCTTAGCCAGTTGGACGAAGCGGCAGAGCTGATGGGCCTCGCCCCCGGCGTGCACGAGATACTCAGGGCACCGAAGCGCGCGCTGCTCGTATCGGTTCCCTTTCGGATGGACGATGGTTCGACGCGCGTGTATCAAGGCTATCGAGTGCACCACAACGTGACCCGGGGGCCGGCGAAAGGCGGCATCCGTTATCATCCGTCTGTAGACCTCGACGAGGTCAAGGCTCTTGCGATGTGGATGACGTGGAAATGCGCCATCGCAGGTTTGCCCTTCGGAGGGGCAAAGGGTGGAGTGACCGTCGATCCGCGCCAGCATTCCCGGGCCGAGATCGAAAGGATGACGAGGCGATACGCGTCGGAGATCCTTCCACTGATCGGGCCGGAACGGGATATCCCGGCCCCCGACATGAACACGGACGAAGAGATCATGTCCTGGATCATGGACACCTACTCCATGAATCAGGGTTTCTCCACGCCGGGCGTGGTGACGGGCAAGCCAGTGTCTATCGGCGGGTCGCGCGGTCGAACGGGTGCTACGTCGCGAGGCGTTATGTACACGATCTTTTCGACCTTGAAGGCTCTGGGTTTGTCGATCGACGAGATCAGTGTCGCGATCCAGGGCTACGGCAAGGTGGGCGGCTTTGCTGCTCAGCTGCTCCACGATGCCGGGTGCAGGGTGGTTGCGGTGTCAGACGTCGAGGGTGGTCTTTTCCGCGAGAGGGGGCTGGATCCCGAGGCCATCAACCGCCATAAGCGAGAGGCAAAGAGTGTGGTCGGGTATCCGGGCGCCGAGGCGATCAGCAACGAGGAGCTCCTCGAGATGAAGGTGGACGTCCTTGTCCCCGCGGCCCTCGAGGGCGTGATCACTGTAAAGAACGCGGATGCGGTCAAAGCCAAGATCGTTTGTGAGGCTGCCAACGGGCCCGTCACGTTCGACGCAGACAAGATCCTCGCCGACAAGGGAAGTTTCGTGGTCCCCGACATCCTTGCGAACGCAGGCGGCGTCACCGTGTCCTACTTCGAGTGGGTGCAAGACATCCAAGCGTTCTTCTGGTCGGAAGAAGAGGTCAACGACCGTCTGCGGCGCATCATGGAGAACGCGTTCGCCGAAGTTCATCAGATCGCAGTAGATAAGAATCTGTCGATGCGTCAGGCCGCGCACTGGATCGGAGTCGGCCGGGTAGCGGAAGCGCACCTAACGCGCGGTTTGTTTCCCTGATCGAACCCCGCTGGCTGTCTTTGCCTCCGCTCTAACTGCCCGATCGGGCCTAAATCCAGGTTTCCGCTATGTACCGAGGCTAGATTCGGTGCATGGACACACACACGGAACTTTCGTCGCGCGACGTCGAGATCCTGGACTTCGAGCGCTCATGGTGGAAGCATGCAGGCGTCAAAGAGCAGGCGATCCGAGAGCGTTTCGACGTCTCGGCGACCACCTACTACAACCTCTTGGGTGAGCTGCTCGAGAACCCGGCCGCCATGGAGTACGACACGATCCTCGTAAAGCGGTTGAGGAGGCTGCGGATGTACCGGCAGCGGCAGCGGGTCGCCCGCTTGTTGGGCGCGGAGTACTCGCCCGGCCAGAGTTAGGGCGCCGCCGCCCCATGGGCCGGCGATCATCTCCCAACCAGTGGCCGTTCTATCGATCGGTCCTGTCATGGTTCGTTCCGTGGGCGCTCGTTGCTGTGATCGTCGGCATCGGCGTGTGGATAGCGGTCGACGCTCTCAGCGGAGGAGCTTCCAACGGAAAGCCTTCCGCGGCCCTCGCCGGCGGGAGGTCGCCGTCCCCCTCCCCACGCCAGACCCCGAAGGCATCTCCCAGCCCCACGAATCCGGCGAAGTCCCCCAACAAGAAGCCCAAACCCCCGTTGATCACACATGGGATCACGGTTCAAGTCCTCGACGCCACGTCCGATCCGGCCGCCGGCCAGCGCGTGGCAACCCGGCTGGCGCACCTCGGATTCCAGATCGCCGTAGTCGGAGGGGCGAGCAGCTCCTATGACCGCACCACCGTCTACTGGGCATATCCGAGCTCCAAACCTGCGGCCAAGGCCCTTGCTGCGCGCTTTGGCTGGCTCGCAGCCCCCAAGCCGGCGAACCTGTCACCGCAGGTCGCCATCCATGTCGTCGTCGGCGCCGACGCTCTGCAGTAGACCCCGCTAGATTCCGCGGTCCATGACTTCCGACCTGCCGGCCCCCTTCCTGTCGGCCCCCGAGACCGCCGGTCTCTTCCTGGACTTCGATGGAACCTTGTCCGAGATCGTCCATCTGCCGTGGGATGCCCGGCCTGTTGAGGGGGTCCGAGAGCTTCTCGGAACGATCGCAAGCAGGTTCGCACTGGTCGCCATCGTGTCGGGACGCTCGGCGCATCAACTGCTCGAATGGCTCGGCCCCCAGGTCGAGATCTGGGGGGTACACGGAGCCGAGCGAACGATCGATGGCTCGGTGGTTCTGTCGGATCGTGCCGGCCCCTTTGCCGATCTGATGCGACAGGTCAAGACGGAAGCCGAGGCCGCGGTCGCAGACTTGGACCTACCCGGTGTTGTCATCGAAGACAAGGGAGTGATGGTAGGGCTGCATTTCCGTGCGGCAGACGATGTCGAGGCCGCCCGTATGGCGCTGGACGGCGTCGCGCAACGGCTCGCATCCCGCCATGGTCTTCTGCGGGCGGGCGGTCGTCTGGCCTTCGAGCTACGGCCGCCTATCGAATTCTCGAAGGCGGCGGTGGTTCTGGACCGCTCTCGCGAGCTAGGCCTGCATGCTGCCGCGTTCGTCGGCGACGATCGCGTCGACCTGCCGGGCTTCGATGCGCTCGACATCCTCGCCGGGGAAGGTGTCGTCACCCTACGCGTCGCTGTCGATTCCGACGAGGCTCCGCCCGAGCTGATCACGCGCGCCGACGTCGTTCTCCGGGGGCCACCGGCGGTGAGGGAGTGGCTGGCGTCGTTGACCGGCTAGACCGGTGGAGTAAGAGGCTCCCTCCCCGCGCGAATCTCGGCCAGATCGTTCAACTGATCCTCGATCCAATCGTCGGGCCGGTTCGCTTCGACCTTCTCGCGCAGGACGCCCGCGAGTCGCCGGCGGTCGTCCCCCCCCATCTCGATAGCTCGCTCGAGGGCGTCGGCGGTGTCCTCGACGTTGGAAGGGTCCTTGATCCCTACGACTTCTGCACCTAGCTCGCTGAAGGCGCCGGCGCCCTCCGAGAGAACCACCACGCCTCCCCGGTCGTTCAGCGCCGGCCCCTCTTTGGCAACGAGGTTCATGCCGTCCAACAGAGGGTTGATCAGCAGCACGTCATAGAGGGACAACGCGGCGAGGGTTCGGTCGAAGCTGTCCCGCAGAAACAGCCGGATCGAATCGGGATGTCGAGCGTTGACCGCGTCGGAAGCAGCTTGAACCTGTTTCGCATACCGCTGGTATTCGGGCATCGATTCGCGCGACGGATAGAGGCACGCCACGAAGCGCGCGCCTTGGGCAAGGTCGGGCCGGCGATCGAGCAGCATGCCGTAAGCCTCGAAGCCGCGGACGATGTTCTTTGACGGCTCCATCCGGTCGGCCCGGACGATCAAAGGACCCTCTATCGCATCGAACTCCTTGACCCACCGCTGCGCTTTTCTACCGCGTGCCCTCGACTGCAGATATTCGGCGTCCACGGGGATCGGGTAGGTCCGGACCCAGCTCTCGCGGCCGTCGTGTTTTACGGTGATCCGGTTCCAATCGACCTCGAAGCCCATCTCCAGGCACGACGCAAGGAAGCCTCGCACCCAGTTGTGGACGTGGAAGCCGACCAGGTCGGCGCCGAGCATCCCCTCGATGACCCGTCGGGCTATGTCGGCGGGAAGGTGCCTCAGGCCGTGGGGGCCGCAGAAAGCGGAGTGTGTGAAATGAGCGCTGGGTTGATGCGCCAAGATCTGGCGCAGATCCAGCGGCGCCGTCGAGAGGTGATAGTCCTGGAAGAACACCAGTGATTGATCGTCGGCAGAGCGGGCGATCGTTTCTGCGAACAGCCGGTTGACCGGCTCGTAAGCCCTCTCCCACGCATCGACCTCTTTCCGGCCGAAGCTCTCCATGCCGATCTCTTCGAAGAGACAGTGGTGCGCGAACCACAACATCCGGTTCGACGCGACGTTGTAGTAGGCGGAGTAGATATCGGGCTCTATGTCCAAAAGGTCTAAGGAGTAGCCGAGCATCTCATTCAGGCCTTTGGCTGCTCCCGATGCGACCGCCTCTCGATCGACCTTGGAGGTCATCGCCGCTATCCAGTGCGCGTGGTTCTCCAATCTGCGAGCGGCCCGGTTGAGCGCGGGGGCCGCGCCGCCTGCGCCGCGCTTGATCTCGTACCCTTCGCCCGCCTTGACGAACGACACCGGCCCCCGATTCGACGCCAGGATCACATTGAGCTCGTCGGTCATCCCCTAAGAGTAGGAGGCGTGGGCGAACGCGCCCCTGCGGCGGAATCCGAGACTGAGATCTGGGGCAGAGGGGGATACTGCTCGCATGGCCACTCCCATGCCGCCCCGACTACCGGCAAGCGAGCGATTGCGGCGCGTTGGCGTTTCGGCTTGGTCGATCATTGGACTCTTGATTCTTCTGGCCCTCACCCTGTGGGCTCTACTCAAGATCAGAGTGATCTTCCCTCCGCTGCTCTTGGCGATCCTGATCATCTATCTGCTAAACCCTCTCGTTTCCAAACTCGAGCAAAGAGGAGTCTCCCGGCTCGTCGGCGTGCTGCTGTCCTACGTGGTGGTGCTGGGGGGCATCACCCTGCTGGTCATCGCGCTGACGCCGTTCGTCAGCAGACAGGTCGACAACTTTTCGCAGGAATGGCCCCAATTTCGAGGGCAAACGATCTCTTTCATCGACAAGACGGCAGCCTCGCTGGAGCAACGCACCGGTCTTCAGCTTGATACGACCCAGGTGGACTGTCTCTTGGGGGCCGATGCAACGCCGACCGGCCCCACGCACGCTCGATGTGACGAGCTAACTCAAGCTTTCCGCAAGCAGATAACCACTCGACTGGGTGGCATCGTCCGCATCGGGTTCTCCGTGATCGGGATCGTTTTCATCTTCATCGTGTCGGCGGTCTTGGCCCTCTATCTGCTCATAGACCTCCCCGATATTCAGAAAGACCTGCTCCATCTGGTACCGGAAGCTCACCAGGCTGAGGTGGCAGATCT
>JAXDJR010000165.1:0-7748 GCA_034667545.1 Actinomycetota bacterium | reverse complement strand
GAAGGGCGGTAGTCCACGGGTCTAGCTTGACCTACCGCACGCGACAAACGGGGCCCGAAGGCCCCGTTTGTGGGGAAGGGTTGTGTGGCTTCTATTCGTTGCGGAGGAAGGAAGGGATGTCGAGGTCCTCCTCGGCGGCATCGAAGACAAGATGCTCCCGGTTTGCGCCGCCCACGAAAGAAGGCTCCGAGTCGCCCACTCCCGTAAGCGAGAAGATCTCCTCTTCGGGTTTGACGAGCTCTTCGGCCTCGCGCTGGCCCCACCTGTCGAAGCCGGCAGCTATCACCGTTACACGCACTTCGTCTCCGAGCGTGTCGTCCACGACCGCCCCGAAGATGATGTTCGCGTCGGGATGTGCAGCCTTCGAGATGATGTTGGCCGCCTCGTTCACTTCGAACAATCCAAGATCCGAACCACCCGCTATGTTCAGCAGGACGCCCCGGGCACCCTCGATCGATGCTTCCAGCAGCGGTGACGAGATCGCGGCCTTGGCAGCTTCGGAGGCGCGCTCGTCCCCGCGGGCTTGACCGATACCCATCAGCGACGATCCCGCATCGGTCATCACCGCTTTAACGTCGGCGAAGTCGAGGTTGATCAAACCGGGGGTAGTGATCAGGTCGGTGATCCCCTGGACCCCCTGCAACAGAACCTCGTCTGCCATCCGGAACGCTTCGAGCATCGAGGTCGACTGCGTACCAACCTGGATCAGGCGATCGTTCGGTATGACGATCAGGGTGTCCACTTTCTCTTTGAGGTTTGCGATTCCTTGTTCGGCTTTGACCGCGCGCTGGCGCCCCTCGAACCCGAACGGACGAGTGACCACGCCGATCGTCAGGGCGCCCACGGACTTGGCTATCTCGGCAACGATGGGGGCGCCTCCAGTGCCCGTTCCGCCGCCCTTTCCGGCAGTGATGAACACCATGTCGGCGCCCTTGAGGACCTGCTCGATCTCCTCGCGGTGATCTTCGGCTGCCTGCCGCCCGACCTCGGGGTTTGCCCCCGCGCCGAGACCTCTGGTGAGCTCCCGGCCGATGTCCAGCTTCACGTCCGCATCCGACATCAGGAGCGCCTGCGCATCGGTGTTTACCGCTATGAACTCGACGCCCTTGAGACCGACGTCGATCATGCGGTTGACCGCGTTCACCCCGCCGCCGCCGATACCCACGACCTTGATAACGGCAAGATAATTCTGGGGTCCCGTCGCCATGCGACCTCCTTTAACGGCCTGAACCGCAGGTTGAGACTTGCTGGATTGGCTCCTCGTTCTTACAGACATCGGCATTTCCCCTGGTCAGGAGGGGTGCGCTTCTCCCTCATCCTCCACTTCAGGCTTAATGTTATGTCAACCTGAACGAACGGTTGAGGAATCTAGTACGTGAGCCGTCTGCCGTCAACCAGCGGGCGTAAGCTCCGGCCGAAGGGAGACTCCCATGGTCTTCGGCACCCCGTCCCAAAAAAGCTACCTAGGTCGCTCTATTGCGACAGGGGTCGCACCTTTGCGACGGGAGTTGAACCGATGGTGTCGCGCGTCGGCGTCGTTTGCCCCCGCTCTCTGCTGATTCGCCATATCTCCGACCCCCCGGCCTCTGCGGGGCGCGCTATCGCGGGGCTGCGAGCCGGGCGAGGCGGCCCCAGTTGGTGGGACGGAACGCAGTTCGGTTAGAGGATGGCCGGGCGCGGCTTCCAGTCGATCACGGCGTCTGCGTCGGCGAGGGCCCGGGTGTGGGACTCGAGCTAGAAGTGGGGGTCGGCGCCGGGGTCGGTGTCGTGCCTGGAGAGGCCACCGGACCAGTCGGGGTTGTGGGAGGACCCACCGCCGGGCTCGTCGGAACGCGCACGTCGATATACGAGGCTCCGGTTCCCTCCACGAAGACCTTGTGGAGCAGGGCCAGGAGAACGTGGTTCTTGTCCTTCATATCGGTTGGAGGCCCATAGCGAACGGTGGTCCCGTCCCTCAAGGAGAATGTGATCGCGTCGATGGTCGGCGCGAACACCGCTACGACGCGGCGCGAGATCTTGGCCGGCAGTGAACGCCACGCGGTCAGGGCCCCGGCCCCCGTATCGAGCGAGAGGCGCACACCGGGCCTGATAACAGGTGCATGTACCCCCGCAAGCGTGGGTAGGTGGCCATGCCCACCGCCCGCCGCGGGGGCGATGACGTGAGCCGCCTGGTCGATCAGCCACCGCGTGGATCCTTGGACGAGAACCATCACCGGCTTACGCTCAACCACCCGAACGCGCACAGTGCCGGGCAAGCTCCTTTCGACGTGTGCGCGCTGCACCCAGGAAAGGCCTTCGGTGTCGCGGACCACCCTGGCCGTGGACAACAGCAGCAGATTGGTGTCGCTACCGATGTGAGCTGCGCGTTCGATGTCGGCTCCGGTGAGATGCTTCGACCCCACGACTTGCACTTTTCGCACGTCCAGCAGCGGGGACCAGAACGCCGCCCACGCAACCAGCGCGATGACTCCGGCAATGGATATGCCCACGAACAATCGCTTCTTACGCGAGCGCTCGATAGCCCTTCTTCGACGCGTGATGCGAGGATCGGCTCGCGCCGTTCTGATCGTGTCGCTCACCCGGAGACCTCCGCGGCTGTGGTATCGAAAGAGCCCACGAAGCGAACCTCAGGCTCCAGCTCGATGCCCGAGTCCTCGCGGACCTTCCGGCGAACCGTCTGGACGAGGTCGAACACATCTTGGGCGGTGGCTCCCTCGTCCGCCATCATGAAATTGGCGTGAAGCTCGGAAACGGTTGCTCCACCGACCCGGAACCCTTTCAGGCCCGCCGCCTCCACGAGCTGTCCCGCAGCCCGACCTGCCGGATTCTTGAACACGCTCCCTGCGTTCTGAGCGGCTCCGGGTTGAGTAGAAGAACGGTGCCGGCGGTGCTGTTCCATGCGATCCCTGATATCACCGGGGTCGCCCGGCTCGAGCTCGAAGGTGGCGTCGATAACGAGATCGTTCTCGGTGAGGTTGGACCGCCGGTAAGAGAACCCCAGTGCGGACGCCTCAGGCTGTCGAAGCTCGAGTCTCTCGAGATCAAAGAGCGTGACCGAGGTGAGTGAATCGGCGATCTCGCCGTCATGGGCACCGGCGTTCATCCTGACGGCCCCCCCCACGGAGCCGGGGATCGATATCGCGAACTCCATCCCCGTCAGCGATCGCCGCGCGGCCCAATTCGCAAGCTGGGGAAGCGTGCTAGAGGACCCTGCGACGACACCAGTTGGCCCTGATCTCCGCAGCCACGCGTAGCCGCCAGCCATGCGGATGACCACCCCATCGAAACCCTCGTCGGAGATGACAAGGTTCGATCCTCGTCCCAGGACCAGCACCGGGGGCCGCGGTGACGCGTGATCTGCATCCCTAAGAGCGCTCCCGAGAAGCTCGAGGTCATGTGCGGACTCTGGCTCGATGTACAAAGCGGCAGGGCCCCCGAGGCGGTAAGTCGTGTAGCGAGCCAAGCTGAAGTCCGTCTCGACACGCGCCTTGGTAGCTTTCCGGAGGATCTCGGCAACCTGGCTCAGGTCCACAGCGCTCCCCGGCGGGACAAGAATTCTTCCCCCACGGTGGTGATGTCGCCGGCCCCCAGAGTCAGCAAGACATCGCCTCGGTGCGTGATGTGCTCGAGGTAGTCGAGCAGCTCATCGCGGTGAGGCAGGTACGCAACGGGCCGGCCCGGCAAAGTGGAGCACACCGCATCCGCCACGAGCTTGCCGGTGACGCCTGGAACGGGCTCCTCTCCCGCACCGTAGATGTCGGTGACCACGATCCGGTCGGCGTCCGCGAACGCGCAGCCGAAGTCCCGATAGAAAGAACGTGTGCGCGAGTAGCGATGAGGCTGAAAGACCGCCACCACCTGATCCCATCGTCCGTCCTCCGAGCCCAGCTTGGCCGCGGATAGCACCGCTCTCACTTTCGACGGGTTGTGCGCATAGTCATCGACGACAGTGATCCCCTGCACCGAGCCGCGCACTTGGAATCTCCGCTCTACACCGTGGAACCTCGAGAGTCCGCGGGCGACCTCGGCAACGTCAACGCCTGCGGCTATACAACCGCCCGCCGCCGCCAACGCATTGGCAACGTTGTACTCGCCCGGCACCGAGAGGCTGACGTGGCCTTCGCTGCCCTCGAAAGCGAGAATGAACTCGGTTCGATCACCGTGCAGGGTTGCATCTCTCGCCGTGACATCCCCACCGGAACCAAATGTGATCGTCCGAACCTTTGGACCGGCGGACTCCTCCAGCAACATCTTCTCGCCCGCAGGGATCACCACGGTCTCGCTGACTGCCGACAGGAAGGTTCGGAACGCGTCGCGGATGTTGGCTATGGAACCCCAGTGGTCGAGGTGATCGGCATCGACATTGGTCACCACCGCCACCGAGGGGCGCAGCAGTAAGAAGGAGCCATCGCTCTCGTCCGATTCGGCGACCACCCGGCCTGTGCCCGAGCGGGCATTCGTACCGGAGTCGTTCAGCCCGCCCCCCACGAGGTAGGTGGGATCCATCCCCGCGGAACCCAGAACAGAGACGATCATGGAGGTCGTCGTCGTTTTTCCGTGGGTTCCTGCAACGATCACAGACTCCGCTTGGTTAACGAGGGCTGCGAGAGCATCGCCGCGCGTCATGAGCTCTACGCCCGCGGCGCGAGCAGCGGTTACCTCCACGTTCGTGGCAGGGATGGCCGACGACACGACGACCACATCGGCCCCCTCTATGAGCGCAGCGTCGTGACCGACGTGGATCTCGGCCCCCATCGCCTCGAGAAGCACCGACGCCCGCGATCTCTTGAGGTCGGAGCCTGTGATCTGGAAGCCGCGCTCGAGAAGCACCTTCGCGATGGCCGACATCCCGACGCCACTGATACCGACGAAGTGCACCCTCATGGGGCCAGAGAATCTCATGGGACCTCACGGCCGCGCACGAAATCAGGGCCTCTGTTTGTGGCGGGGGAACGGCTCATGCGGCGGCCTTTAGAACCACAGAAGCGAGGTGCTGCGCGGCCTGGGGATGACCTAGACCCAGCGACGCTTGCGTCATCGAGGCCAACACCCCTCCGGAGTCGAACAACGAGTCGGCGATGTCCCCGACCGATGCCGCGGAGGTATCGGTGTCTCGCAGGGTGACCGCAGCCCCCGCCGCCTCGAGAACCTGCGCATGACGCTCCTGCTGGCGGTCCCGGTGGAAGGGGTACGGCACGATGATCGCAGGAAGCCCCGTGGCGGTTAGCTCCGCCACCGTTGTGGCGCCTCCCCTGCATAGGACCAGGTCTGCCACTGAGTAGGCGTCCATCATCTCGGAAAGCAGATCCACGATCCTGTAGATGAGGTCGCCCCCACTCACAACCCGCTCCTTGAACAGCCCGAACTCTCCAGGGCCCGCGATGTGCAAGACCTGACGGTCCCTGCGGTCCTTCCACCTCTCTGACAATCCGACCGCCGCCTGATTCAGGCTGCGGGCTCCCTGACTGCCCCCGAAGACGAGCAACGTCCGGCGGCCGGGCTCCAGCTCGAACCGCGCGAGGGCCGCGCTGCGCCGCTTGTTTCGATCGAGGTGGGCGATCTCAGGAACAACAGGATTGCCCGTGAACACCCCCCGAGCACCAGCGCTCGGCAACGTCTCCTCCCACGAGACCGCGACGCGCGTGGCGAACGGCTTGCAGACGCGGTTTGCCAGTCCCAGCACCGCGTTCTGTTCGTGCAACACGATCGAAGTACCTCGTAGGTGGGCAGCCGCGCACACCGGCAGGCTCACGTAGCCGCCCATGCCCACGACGACATCAGGCATGCGTTCGCGAAGGACCGAACGAGCTTGCAGCGTTGCTCGCGCCGCGCGTGGCGCAAGCGAAAGCAAGCTGAGCGGCCGGGCTCGATCGAACCCCCGGATATCGATGGTGTTGAATGGAAGTTGTGCATCCGGGACGAGGCGCGCTTCGGCGCCGGTGGCCGTTCCGATGAACGAAACCTCCTCGGATGCCAGAGCTCGGGCGAGAGCCACCGCTGGTTGAACATGGCCGGCGGTCCCTCCTCCGGCGATCACCACCCGCATCAGCTTTCTGCGTCGTTCCTCTTGGGGAGGCGGCGTCTGCTCTGGGTTGCGATGTTCGTCAGGATGCCCATGGCCACAAGCGTGATGACCAAGGAGGAGCCGCCGAATGAAACCAAAGGAAGCGGAACACCGGTTACCGGCAGTGCGCCTGACACCGCTCCCATATTGATCAACGCCTGCAGAGAGATCCACACCGTGATCCCGGAGGCAACAAGCATGCCGAAGCGGTCCGGCGCTCGCCTCGCTACTTTGATTCCAAGGTAGGCGAGAAACGCGAACATCCCCAAGACCGCCACGGTTCCCAGCAGTCCCATCTCCTCGCCAAGGATGGCGTAGATGAAGTCGGTGTGAGCGTTGGGAACGTAGGCCCACTTCTGACGGCTCGCTCCCAGACCAACCCCGAGCCAACCTCCCGATCCCATCGCTATCAAAGACTGGATCGTCTGGTAGCCCTTGCCGAGCGGATCCGCCCACGGATGCATGAACACGAGCAACCGCGCGCGCATGTACGGCTTCAACATCGCGACCCCGGCTGCCAGACCCGTGCCTGCCCCCATCACCGGTACCAGGTAGACGAGTGGAGTTCCGGCCACGAACATGACACCGATCGCGATAAAGCCCACCAGCACGGTGGTGCCGAGGTCGGGCTGCAACATGATGAGCAACGCCAGGAACCCGGCGACGGGCACGACGGGGATCATCGCGTGCAGGAACTCTTTCAACGTACGTTCGTCCTTGCGCGAGAACACCTCTGCGGCGAATAGGACGAGGGTTAGTTTTGCTATCTCCGACGGCTGGAAGGACAACGCTCCGAACCCGAGCCACCGCGAGCTCCCTCCAGCCGTGATCCCAACGCCCGGAATGAGCACCGCGAGGAGCAGCAGAGCCGTCACCACTACCGAGATGTAACCGACGCCGCGCAGCTTCTTGTAGTCGAAGCGTGAAAAAGCTAGGAAAGCAACTACGCCGAGGACCGCCCAGATCAGCTGTTTCTGGAAGTAGCGGAACGAAGAGCCATAGGTGGCGAATGAAGTGACGGAGCTTGCGGACAGGATCATGACGAGCCCCAGGATCAATAGCGCGGCCGTGATCAGCGTCAGCAACACCGCTGGGTCCCCCCAGCCCGAAGAGGCGATCGGTACCGCCCTGGGGCGCGATCTCGATCGCGATCCGACGGCTTGTCCGCTGCTGCTCACAGAACCTCCGCTCGGCTGCTCAATTGACCGACAGGTCTTGCACGGCGCGCGCGAACGCATCGCCGCGAGCCGCGTAGCTCTCGTACATGTCCAGGCTCGCACAGCCAGGGGACAGCAAGACGGATCCTCCGGCAGAAGATTCTCGTGATGCCAGCGTCACCGCCTCGCTCATGGAAGCTGCTCGGTGCACTGGAACCAGGCCCTCGAAGACCTTCTCTACCTCTCCCGCGGCCTCTCCCAGTGCGACCACTGCCACTACTGGAGGCGCCACGGCGGCCAGCGGCTGCAGATCGATGTTCTTGCTTCGGCCCCCCGCGATCAGAACCACCTGTGACATCCCGCGGACCGCAGCGAGGGTCGCGTGAGGATTCGTTGCCTTGGAATCGTCTATGTAGGACACTCCCCCGATCTCCGCAACCAGCTCGAAGCGATGGGGCAGCGCCCTGAAGCCCTCCAAGGCGCGTCTCACATCCTCTGCATCGATCCCGTACTCCAACCCGGCCCCC
>JAXDJR010000164.1:0-29262 GCA_034667545.1 Actinomycetota bacterium | reverse complement strand
GACCTCGACATCCCTTCCTTCCTCCGCAACGAATAGAAGCCACACAACCCTTCCCCACAAACGGGGCCTTCGGGCCCCGTTTGTCGCGTGCGGTAGGTCAAGCTAGACCCGTGGACTACCGCCCTTCTCTGGAATCGATATCTCGCAACGGCGTCCCGGTGGTCACCGACGTGGCGGCCCGCAAGCGGGGATGGCTGGTCGGATTCTCGTCGCGGCGCGGCGGGGTCAGCGCGCCTCCGTATGACACGCTGAACCTCGCGGCACTGGGCGGTGACCGGCCTCAGGACGTGGTCGAGAACCGCGACCGCGCCGCCATCGCGCTGGGATTCGCGCCCCATGCGCTCGCTCTGGCGCGCCAGGTGCACTCCGCCGGCCTGCTCGAGGTGATAGCAGGCCAGGCCGGTGTGCTTGGCGAAGCCGACGTGCTCGTTGCGAGAGAGCCCGGGCCCGTTCTCGGGATCCTTACGGCCGACTGTGCGCCAGTGCTGATGATGGGGGAGCGGGGGATCGCGGTCGCGCACGCGGGATGGCGAGGTCTCGTCGCCGGGGCGATCGAGAAGGCGGTCGATGCAATCGGGCCGGTCGCAGCTGCATGGATCGGACCTTGTATCCATGCTTGTTGCTACGAGGTCGGCCCGGAGGTCATCGCCGCCTTCCGTGCGGCAGGGCTGCCCGTCGCAGCCGCCGGCCGGGTCGACCCCGAACAAGCGTCGGCTTTTGCCCTAGCGCGCGCTGAGGTCGAGCACGTCGCCGTTGCCGGCGTGTGCACTTCCTGCTCGCCCGACTACTTCTCCTACCGGAGGGACGGAGTCACCGGACGCCAGGGCGCCTTCCTCGCCGCGGCCGACGGCTAGCCGCGGTGGACGGTGCTGGGTTGCTCGCACACTCCCTTGCGCGCGTCCACGATCGGGTCGCTGCGGCTGCCGAGCGCGCCGGCAGAAGCTCGGCCGATGTCAAGTTAGTGGCGGTGTCGAAGACTTTTCCGATCGACGTTCTCAAGATGGCCCTCGAGGCCGGAGCTACCGACCTCGGCGAGAACCGCGCCCAGGAGCTCAAGGAGAAGGTGACTGCACTGGGCGACGCGGCGCGATGGCACTTCGTTGGTCCGCTTCAGACGAACAAGGTGCGCATCGTCGTGGGGGCTGCTGCATTGGTCCATTCCGTCGACCGCGCGGAGCTGGCCGAGGCGATCTCACGGAGGGCGGTCGCGATGGATGTCGTGCAGGACGTTCTGATCGAGGTGAATCTCAGCGGGGAGACCGCAAAACACGGTACCCGGGCCGGCGACGCAGCCGAGCTGGCGCGCACCGCCCAGTCGCTGGCCGGGGTGAGCGTCGGCGGTTTGATGACGATGGCGCCGTTCAGCGACGACCCGGAGACCTCCCGGCCGTATTTCCGTCGGCTGGCGCAGTTGCGCGAGGAGGTGGCGGAGGCCGTCCCAGGCGCCACCGGTCTCTCGATGGGCATGTCGAGGGACTTCGAGGTCGGTATCGAGGAGGGTGCCACCATCGTGCGCGTGGGCGAAGCGATCTTCGGCGCCCGCAGGCGCTAGTCGGTTTGGAGGCGATTAGCCGGTTCGAAGCGCCATCCTCGCTATATCCTTCCGCCATGGCAGGCGCATGGAGGAAGACGCTCATCTACCTGGGTCTCGTCGAGGATGACGATCTCGACGAGTACGGACAGGAAGATGCGCCCGAGCCGGCGGCCCGATCCATCTCCCGAACGCCCGACCGGGAGCCCCGCCCCACCCGACGCGATTCCGTCGTGCGCCCGCTGCCAACCACTCCGTCGGCCCGCTTCCACCTCGTGAGCCCTACCGCTTTCAACGATGCGCAGGAGATAGGGGACAAGTACCGCGAGGGCTTCTCGGTGATCATGAACCTCGCAGGTGCGGCCCCAGACATCGCCCGTCGCCTCGTCGACTTCGCCAGCGGGCTCGCCTACGGGTTGGCTGGTTCGATGCAGCAAGTGGCGGACCGGGTGTTCCTCCTGACCCCGCAGGGGGTCCAGGTCTCTGCCGAGGAGCGCCGCCGGTTCCTGGAGGAGCGCGGCTTCTTCAACCAGGCTTAGCCCGAGCCAGCCTTGTTTCTCGTCTGCGATGCCCTAACGGCGTACTGGGTCATCCTGATCGCTCGCATCATCTTGTCGTGGACCACGATGTTTTGGTCTCCGCCTGACTCCCTCACTCCGGTTGTCCGTGTGGTGTACGACCTGACCGAACCGGTGATGGGTTTCTTTCGTCGCTTCATCCCGCCCATCGGAGGACTCGACCTGTCGCCGATCTTCATCTTCGTCATCTTGGAACTGATCAGGAGCCAGATCTGCCGTTAGCGACCGCGAGCGATCGCCCTGCGGGACGGTGCGACTCTTGCTGCCGATAACACGCGTTTTCCAAGGGGGTTCTGGGATACTGACGCCATGGAGATCAGCGCGCGCGAGATTCATGACAAGGAGTTCCACGACGCATGGCGCGGCTACAACCAGGAGGAAGTCGATGACTTCCTCGACAAGATAGCCGAGACACTCGACCGTCTTCAGCGCGAGAACGTAGCCCTGCAACGGCGGTTGGGCGAGCTCGATCAAACCGTATCGACGAGCCGGACAACCGAGGACATGCTCAAGCAAACGCTTGTGAGCGCGCAACAAGCTGCTGAAGAGGCCGTTGCCAAAGCGAAGGCCAAGGCGGACCAACTGTTGCAGGAGGCCGAAGAGCGCAGCAGGCAAGCCAACGAGGTGACTGCGGCGAAGCTGGCGGAGGCCGAGGCAGACATCACCCGCCGGATAGGAGAGGGAGACCGGCGACACGAGCTTCGCAAACACGAGCTCGAGCAGAGCATCGAGCGCTTGAAGACCTACGAGACGGACCTCAAGGAGCGCCTGAAGGGCTTCCTCGAGGGTCAGCTGAAGGCTGTCGACACCCTCGAGAGCCACGCCCGACATGCCTCTGGTCACCATCAACCGTCGCGCGAGGCGCACTCGCCGCCGCCGGTGCAGCGCCCCCAGAAGAGCCCGGCCAGCACGTCCCCCTAGGCTGTCCCAAGGCTGCTGGCGCACCCGCGACGCCGGTTGCGCGATCCACAACACCGATCCCTTTATGCGAGTGGCCGTGTGCTTCGCAGTCGCCTGGTCGTGCACCGGCATCAAGGCTGTCTCTTGAGGCCCACCTTTACCGCGCCGTCTTCCACCTCGACCACCGTGGACTCGACGTCCTCGGGGGGCGCGCTGAGATGCGTCTGCGTGGCGAGCGTTTCTCCCGCGATGAACGCTTCGTGACCGCTGAGGGCTGCGCCGAGGTCGCCGTCCGCCGACAGCCACAGCTCGATGCGATCGTCAACCGCGAGGCCGCTCGTCTTGCGCAGGTCCTGCGTCGCACGCACCACCTCGCGCGCGGCCCCCTCCGCCCTGAGCTCAGGCGTCAGGTCCAGATCCAGCGCTACTCCGTAAGCCCCTTCCTGCACTAACGAGAATCCCTCCCGGCCCTCGACCCGAACGTCGAGATCGTCCGAGGTGAGCTGGATCTCCTCGCCGTCCACCGAGAGCGTGATGCGTCCAGCAGACCCGAGCTCAGCCACTACGCCGTGGGCGTCGCTGCGGACCAACTCCCTGGCGATGTCCTTCACACGGGAGCCGTATCGGGGGCCGAGCACGTTGAAACGAGGTTTCACGGAATAGGAGACCAACTCCTCGAGACCGTGCGCGACCTCGACATCTTTCACGTTGAGCTCCTCGGCCACGAGCCACTCCAGACCACCGAGGTCGTGGCTGCCGTCCGACGGCAACACCACCAGCGCCCGCGCCAGCGGCTGGCGCACGCGCACCTTTGCCTCCGTCCGCGCCGACCGGCCCAGACTCACGAGGCGGCGAACGAGGGCCATCTGCTCGCGCAGGGCATCGTCGGCAGCACCGGGATCAGCAACCGGCCAGTCGCTGAGATGGACGGAATCGGGAGCGTTCGCGAGCGGGCTCGTGAGATTCGTGTAGATCTCGTCCGAGACGAACGGCATGAAGGGAGCCGTGAGCTGGGCAACGGTGACAAGGCATTCCCACAGAGTGAGGAATGCGGACGTGGTGTCGGCATCCTGACCCGACTTCCAGAAGCGTCGTCGCGACCGGCGGACGTACCAGTTCGATAAGTCATCGACGAAGCCTTCTAACCTGCGGCCCCCGGTGGTGGCGTCGAGGCCCTCGAGGGCTTGGGTAACCACCTCAACAGTGTCTGCGAGCTCGGCCAAGATCCATCGGTCGAGCACCGGACGCTGCGCCACCGGAACCAAATTCGCGCTCGGGTCGAACCGTTCGAGCGAGGCGTAAGTCACCCAGAAGGCGTAGGTGTTCCAGAACGTCATGAGGTGCTTGCGCAGCACTTCTTCGACGATCTGAGATGACATCCGCCTGGACGCCCACGGATTGCCGGCGGTAAACAATGTCCACCGCAATGCGTCGGCCCCCTGCGCGTCGAGCACGGTCCACGGATCGATGACGTTGCCGACCGACTTGGACATCTTCTTGCCGTTCGCGTCCACTATGTGGCCGAGCACGACAACATTGCGGTAGCTGTTCTGCCCGCGTACGAGGGTCGCGATGGCCAGCAGCGAATAGAACCATCCCCGCGTCTGATCGATGGCTTCGGTGATGAAGTCTGCGGGGAACCGCTTCTCGAAGAGATCGGCGTTCTGGAATGGGTAGTGCCATTGCGCGAAGGGCATCGCGCCGGAGTCGAACCACGCGTCGATAACCGCAGGAAGCCGGCGCGCCTCGCCGCCACATTGAGGGCAGAAGACAACGATCTCGTCCACCTGCGGCCGGTGCGGGTCGAAGCCTTCCAGGTTCAGGTGTGACAACTCTTCTAACTCCTGGAACGAGCCGATGCACGTGGCGTGACCATCGGCGCACTTCCAGATGGGAAGCGGCGTCCCCCAGTAGCGGTCGCGCGACAAGGCCCAATCCACGTTGTTCTCGAGCCAGTTCCCGAACCTGCCGTACTTGATCGTCGGAGGCTGCCAGTTGGTCTCTTCGTTCGACGCCTGCAGTTCGCTTCGCATCTGCGACGTTCGGATGTACCAATCCCTGTGCGGGTAATAGATCAGTGCGGTTCCGCACCGCCAGCAGTGGGGATACGAGTGCGCGTAATCCTCTACTCGGTAGAGCAGCCCGCGGCCCTCAAGGTCCTCGATGATGGGTTGGTTGGCCTCTTTGACGTGCAGGCCTGCAAATGCCCCACCCTCCGCGATCACCTGGCCCGAGGGATTGATCATCTGCGCTATCGGCAGGTCCTCGGCCTTGGCGACCTCCATGTCCTCTGCACCGTAGGGGGCGAGATGGACGATGCCGGAACCGTCCTCGGTGGTGACGTAGGCCGCGGGATAGGCCCGGTGCCCTGTTGCCCCGGGATCGACGAAGCCGAAAGGAGGCAGGTAGCGCGTGCCGACGAGGCTCTCGCCGGAGATCTCCTCGACGACCCCCGCGTCATCCCCCACGAGCTCGGCCACCCGGTCCCGAGCCACGATGACGAACGCGCCGGCGCGGCCCGGGTCGGCAACCTTCGCATAGACCAGGCCGGGGTTGACGGCTACTGCCATGTTCGCGAGCAAGGTCCACGGAGTCGTGGTCCATATCAGGAACGCGGTCCCCGGGTCGTCGGCCAGGGGAAAACGGACGTACACCGCCGGATCGACCACGTCCTTATATGCGTCGGTTTGGTGCTGTTCGTGGGACGACAGCGAGGTCTCGCAGCGGGGGCAGTAGGGAACCACCCGGAAGTCCTCTTCCAGCAGGCCCTTGTCCCAGATCTGCTTGAGGAGCCACCACACTGTCTCGATATAGCTCGGGTTGAGGGTCCAGTACGCGTCATCCATGTCCACCCAGAAACCGATCCGCTCGGTGAAGCGGGTGTGGTCGTCGACGTACCGGCGAACCGACGCCCTGCACAATTGCACGAACGCCTCGATCCCGATCTTCTCCTCGATATCCCGCTTGAGGGTGATCCCGAGCTCTTTCTCGACCTCGACCTCTACCGGAAGCCCATGGCAATCCCAGCCCGCCTTGCGGAACACGTAACAGCCCCGCATCGTCTGGAAGCGGCAGAAGATGTCCTTGAAGGCGCGGGGTTCGACATGGTGGATGCCAGGTTTGTTGTTCGCGGTGGGAGGCCCCTCGTAGAAGACCCATTCGGGCCGGCCCTCCCTCTGCTCGAGGGAACGGTGGAAGACGTCACCCTGGGCCCAGCGCTCAGCGACGCGGCTTTCGAGCTCGGGAAAAAAGACCCGAACGTCCACCTGTCGATACAGCTCAGAGCGCGCCACGCGTCAACGATAAGGGGAGCGAGGCGAGCGGGGTGGGCGCACCCCGTTCTGATATCTTCCCCGCCCATGAGCCCGGCCAAGAAGCCGTCCGCGCCTCGATCCTCGGGCCAGAAGACGGCGCAAAAGAAGACTACGGCTAAGAAAACTGCGGCGCAGAGGACCGCGCCCAAAAAGAATGCAAGCAAGAGCTCCTCGGCATCAAAAACCACGCGCGGCCGGGCGAGGACCACGAAGACCTCCAAGACCACCAAGCCGAAGACGGGCAAGACGCGTGCGAGCGCCCCTAAGAGCGTCTCGAAGACCTCCGCACGCAAGACCCCCGTGGGTAGCGCCGGCAAGAAGACCGCCGATAAGGCAAGCGAGCGCAAGGCGGCCCGCTCCACCACAAGCGCCAAGCCGAAGACCTCTTCCGAGCGTGCTCCCTCGGAGCAGGTTGCGGCCCCCAAGCGGCGTGGCAAGCGTCCCGGCCTCCCTCCGCTGACCCTCAAGAAGACCGCAGTCAAGAAAGCGTCTCCGGCGCGAGCCGCGAAGTTCGACAAGGGTGAGCTGACCGAGATCCGGCAGCGGCTCGAAGCCGAGAGAGGCGAGCTCGAGGAGCGCATACGGGAGATAGAAGCCAATGTCTTCGAGAAGACCCAGTCGGATCTGACCGGTGAAGCGGGGTTCGACGAGGACTTCGCTGATGCCGGCACGGCTACGTTCGATCGCGAACGAGAGCTATCGATCCAGAACAACATCCGTGATCTGATCGGGCAGATCAACCGGGCGATCAGTCGCATCGACGAAGGGACCTATGGAACGTGCGAGCGATGCGGCAAGCCGATCGACGCGCCCCGGCTCAAAGCGCTGCCACACGCTTTGCTCTGTATGGACTGCAAGCGCCGTGAGGAACGCGCCCGCTGACTCGTCGGGGCCTCAAGACTCCACGGGCGTAACGGCGCCTGGAACGGGAGGGCTCCGTGCACTGCGCGTACTGCTGCCGGTAGCAGCCCTCGTTGTAGCTCTGGATCAAGTGACCAAGCAACTGGCTGTGACTCATCTCCGTGACCATCCCGTCGATGTCATCAAAGGTGTCTTGACGCTGCGGCTCACTCTCAACTCCGGCGGCGCGTTCGGGATCCTTCAGGGAGTCCCCGGGCTGTTCCTAGCCGCTACCGTGCTGGTGATCGGTCTGCTCGTGGTGTGGGTGCGGCAGCTTGCGGATCCCCGGATGCTGGTCCCTTTGGGGATGATGCTGGGAGGCGGACTGGGCAATGCTTCCGACCGACTGTTTCGTGATCTGGGCGGGCGGGTCGTCGATTGGATCGATCTTCACGTGTGGCCAGTGTTCAACCTGGCCGATTCCGCCATCGTGGTAGGGGTCCTCTTGGTGATTTTCATGAGCAGCCGTAAACCGGCGCCTGACGAGTGATCCGCTTCCGCCCCGCGGCGGACGAGGTGGGCATCCGAACGGACGTTGTTGTTGCCCGGCGCGCCGGCATCTCCCGCAATGCGGCGTCGAACGCAGTATCGGCCGGCGATGTGCTGGTGGAGGGGCGCTCGGTGCGACCCGGCCACAGGCTGGCGGACGGAGAGCTGGTCCAAGGCCGCGTGCCGGCCGTCGTGGCCGCGGCGCCGGTCGCAGAGGACATCCCCCTGGAGGTTCGCTATTCCGATGATCGCGTGCTCGTCGTTTCCAAACCCGCCGGTCTGGTCACCCATCCTGCGGGAGGGCATCCGGATGGAACCCTCGTCAACGCCCTCTTGGGGCTCGGCGTGTCGCTGTCGGGCGAAGGCTCGGTGCGGCCGGGGATCGTTCACCGGCTGGACAAAGGGACTTCCGGGCTTCTTCTCATAGCGCGCGACGACGACGCCCATGAAGCTCTGACCCAGGCGCTTCGCCGGCGCCGGATCGAGCGCAAGTACTTGGCCCTGGTGCGGGGTCGCCCCCCTGCAGCCTCCGGGACGATCGAGGCGCCCATCGCCCGGCACCCCCGGCGCCGAACGATTATGGCGGTAGTCCCGGAGGGCCGGGCGGCGGTCAGTCACTACGAGGTACTGGAGCGCAGGGATGACCTATCGCTCCTCGAGGTCCGGCTGGAGACCGGCCGAACGCATCAGGTAAGGGTGCACCTGTCGTTCATCGGGCACCCGGTTCTGGGGGATGGGGTCTATGGAGGCACGTCGGAGCTCTCGAAGAGGCTCGGTTTGACCAGGCCCTTCCTGCACGCGTGGCGGCTGTCCTTTCCCCACCCGGGGACGGGCGCCACGATCGCGGTCGAGGACCCGCTCCCCGCAGACCTGCGCGACGCCCTCGAAGTCGCCGGACTGCGGGAGCCGGAATCGGGACGGGACGACCCCTCGCCCCCGTAGCGCTGATCTCGGTCTGCGAGCGTCGAGCCTGGGCCGGACCCCCACTCCTGGTCCGGCTGTCCCCAACTCATAGTCAGGGCCCCCCGGGAGCCGCCGTATTCCACAGGTTCGCTGCCTTGTTATCCCCAGGCGGGGTCATCGACACTGAGTTTTGGCGGCCCTGTGGCGATCTTTGGCGGCGGTTTCGGAAAGCGGCTTGAAGAGCGAGACCGTGGGGTGTACTAAAGAACAGCTGTGTAATTCCTCTATCGAAAGAACTTCATGAGCTTCGTCCACCTTCACGCACACACCGAATACTCCATGCTGGACGGCGCCAGCCGGGTAGGCGAGATGTTCGAGGCCGCTGCTGCGGCAGGGATGCCGGCATGCGCCATCACCGATCACGGGGTGATGTACGGAGTGCTCGAGTTCTACAAGACGGCGCGGGCCCAAGGCGTCAAACCCATCGTGGGCATGGAGGGCTATCTCTTCGCGGGGGACCGCCGAACCAAGCCTCCGCAGCGCGAGAACGGCGACAAGACTTTTCACCTGACCCTGCTCGCAGCCGACAACACCGGCTACAAGAACCTGATCAAGCTTTCTTCGAAGGCCTGGCTCGAGGGTCTCCATTACTACCCCCGCACCGATCACGCTCTGCTTGCCGAGCACGCTGCAGGCCTCATTTGCCTGTCGGGGTGCTTGTCTGCCGAGATCCCGAAGCTGATCGTGGCGGGCGACCTTGCCGGAGCCCGCCGCAAGGTTGCCCAGTACCGCGAGATCTTCGGGGATCGCTTCTATCTGGAGTTGCAGGACCACGGCATGCCCGTGCAGGCGAAGTTGAACGACGAGCTGGTCGCCATCGGCAGGGAGATGGGCATCAGCTGGGTGGCGACGAACGACTCCCACTACACCCACAGGTCGGATGCGTCGGCGCACGAAGTCTTGCTGTGCATCAACACGGGCAGCGAGCTCTCGGATCCCAACCGCTTCAAGTTCGACTCCGACGAGTTCTATCTGAAGACGCCGGAAGAGATGGCAGCGAAGTTTGCCCGGTGGCCGGGGGCGTGCGAGACCACTCTCGAGATCGCCGACCGCTGCGATGTCACCATCGAGCTGGGGAACCTGCTGCTGCCTCGCTTCGACGTCCCGGAAGGCAAGACCCTCGACGGCTATCTCACCGAACTGGTGTGGAAGGGCATAACGCGGCGTTTCGATGAGGTCACGCGCGAGCTGCGGGAACGGACCGAGTACGAACTTAGCGTCATCGGCGAGATGGGCTTCGCGGGTTACTTCCTGGTCGTCCAGGATTTCGTCAACTGGGCCAAGCAGCGAGGCATCAGGGTTGGTCCTGGGCGCGGCAGCGCGGCCGGCTCGGTGGTGTCCTACGCGCTCGGGATCACAGAGGTGGATCCGCTGCGCTATGACCTGATGTTCGAGCGCTTCTTGAACCCAGACCGGAAACAGATGCCGGACATCGACATCGATTTCGACGATCGCTTCCGGGGGGACGTGATCCGCTACGTCCAGGACAAGTACGGCAGCGACCACGTTGCGCAGATCGTGACTTACGGCACGATCAAGGGCAAACAAGCGATCAGAGACTCTGCCCGGGTACTTGGTTTCCCGTACGCGGAGGGTGACCGTCTCACGAAGATGTATCCGGCGTTGATCATGGGGCGCGACTCGGGCCTGGAGCGCGCGCTCGAGAGTTCGTCGGAGCTCAAGGAGGCGTACGCAGCAGGCGGCGCCGCCAAGGAGATCATCGACACCGCGCACAAGATCGAGAACCTGAAGCGGTCGGCCGGGATCCATGCAGCGGGCGTAGTGATAGGCCGCGACCCTCTCGTCGAGCACATACCGCTGAAACGCGGTGACCACGGTGAGGTCGTGTCGCAGTTCGACATGAGCGGCGTCGAAGAGCTCGGTCTCCTGAAGATGGATTTTCTCGGATTACGAAACTTGACCGTCATCGAGCTCACACGCGACTACATCAAAGCGAACCGAGGAGTCGAAGTAGACGTCGATCACTTGGCCTTCGACGACCCTGCGGTCTACGCAATGCTTCAAGAGGGCGATACCGACGGGATCTTCCAGCTCGAAGGTGAAGGTATGCGGCGTTATCTCGTGCAGCTCCAGCCGAACCGCTTCGAACACATCATGGCGATGATCGCGTTGTACCGGCCAGGCCCCATGGAGCAGATCCCCACCTACGTCGAGCGCATGCACGACGCCACGAAGGTCGAATACCTGCACCCGGCGCTCGAGGATGTGACGCGAGAAACCTTCGGGGTCCTGGTTTTCCAAGAACAGATCGTGCAGACGCTGCAGAAGATCGCCGGCTATTCACCGGGCGAAGCAGACCTCGTTCGCAAAGCCATCGGGAAGAAGAAGCGCGACATCATGGCCGCCGAGCGTCCTCGTTTCATCGAAGGTTGTGCCACGGGAGGCGTCGGAGAGAAGCAGGCCGTCAAGCTGTGGGAGCTGATCGAGAGGTTCGCCGACTATTCGTTCAATCGCGCGCATGCCGCCGGTTACGCGCAGATCGCCTACCAAACTGCATGGTTGAAGGCGCACTATCCGGTGGAGTACATCGCTGCGCTGCTGACGTCTGTGAAGGACAACAAAGACTCGAAGCCCTACTACTTGCATGTCGCTCGAAAGATGAAGATCCCCGTGCTGATCCCAGACGTGAACTCCTCGGATCGGGACTTCACCCCTGTCGGGGACTCTGTCAGGTTCGGTTTATCGGCGATCAGGCATGTGGGTGAGGGCGTCGTAGAGAAGATCGTCGAGGCTCGGACACAGAGGGGAGCGTTCGAGTCCTTCTCCGATTTCTGCCGCAAGGTGGACTTCACTTGCCTCAACAAGAAAACCGTCGAGTCGCTAGCCAAGGCAGGTGCTTTCGAGTCCTTGGGACATACCCGAAAGGGCTTGCTGGAAAGCGCCGAATCGATCTGCGGTGATGTGATCGGCAGCCGCAGGCAGCTCGAGATCGGGCAGGACTCGCTGTTCGATGATGACGCCGGCCACAGCCGGCCCATCGGGCTGGATGAATACCCGCGTGAGATCCTGCTGACGATGGAGCGGGACGTCCTCGGTCTGTACGTGTCGGATCACCCTTTGCTAGGGGTCGAGGGACTGCTCGCGCGCATGACGGACTCCACGATCGCGTCACTGTCTACGAAGAGACCTGGCGAAGGCGTGACGATCGGCGGCCTTGTCGCCGAGGTCCGCAAGAAAGTGACGAGGCGCGGTGAGGTCATGGTCTTGCTCGACATCGAGGACATGTCCGGTGCCATCGTCGAGGCTCTGGTGTTTCCCAAGACCTACGAGCAGAGCGCGCACCTGCTTCGGCCGGATGCCATCCTGCTGCTCAAGGGCCGGGTCGATCGGGATGCGCGGGATGACTCCGTCAAGGTGGTCGCTCAAGAAGTGATCGAGCCCAACCTCGGCGAGGAGCGGCCGCTGATCATCAACCTGCCGGAGGGCTCGTGCACCTCGAACACCGTGCAGCGATTGAAGGATGTCTTGGTCAGTCACCCCGGCTCGACCCAGGTGTTTCTGCATCTCGTTACCGCTCTGAAGACGACGGTCCTCCGTCTGGGCAGCGAGTTCTACGTCGATACGCACAACGGACTGCATGCTGAGCTGAAAGCTCTGCTCGGCCCCAACGCAGTCATCACCATCTAGCCGGGATCGGCGCGCTACTGCGTGATCAGGTCGAGGCCGGTGGGACAGGTCGCCCATGAGCCGGTCAGGAGACGGGGGCTAGATGCGCATCGCAGCTTCGTTCACTCCGCCTAATGTGCCGTGGTGCTAGACCTTCTGGATGCGCGCCTCGAGCCTGGACCCGCGCGGCTCGAACGGCCGGCGGCCCATCGAGGTTCCGACGTCGAATCCGAGGTTAAGGACATCGTGAACGACGTCCGCCTGCGCGGCGACGCGGCGGTGGTGGAGTACACGAGCAGGTTCGATGGTGTCAGGCTCGAGCCGGACGGGCTGCGGGTCGGTCCGGCTGATATCGGCGCGTCCCGTGATCTGGTTCCGCCGGATCTGATCACTGCGCTGGAAGCCATGGCGACCACCTGCAGACGCACCGGCGAGCGTGATCTGTCCCAGAGCTGGTTGGATCGGGACAACCCCGTGGTGGTGGGCGAGCTGGTGCGCCCCCTTCGACGAACCGGCATCTATGTCGCGGGACCACGCGGGAACCCCTCGCTAGTTCTGTCCGGAGCTGTTGCAGCTCGGGTCGCGGGCGTGGAGGGTATAGCGGTGTGCTCGCCACCTGGCGCGTCGGGGGAGATCGCCGAGAGCACACTCGCCGCCTGCAGCGTCGCGGGAGTCGACGAGGTGTATCGGATGGGAGGGGCCCAGGCCGTCGCGGCCTTTGCGTACGGAACGGAGACGGTTCGCCCTGTCGAATCGGTAGTGGGCGCCGGCGGGCGGTTTGTGACTTGCGCGCAGCGACTGGTACGCGGTTGGGTAGGGACGGGGCCCCAGAGTGGGCCATCGGAGCTCGTGGTCATCGCAGACGAAACGAGTTCACCACTCCTTATTGCCGCCGACCTCACCGCCAACGCGGCACGCGGCCCGGCAGGCACGCATGTGGTTCTCAGCGCGGCTGAGGGGCTGCTCCAAGATGTACTTGCCGCGTTGGACGCTCAAGTGGCTTCGCTCCACGGCGGTGACGACATAGAGAACGCGCTGATCGAAGGGGGCCGGGCGGTTCTCGTCCGTGATCTCGATCATGCTCTCGAGACGGTGAACGCGTTCGCGCCGCAGCAACTCGTACTTGCGATAGCGAGCCCACAAGAAGCTTTGGACAGGCTACGCAACGCCGGCTCGGTGATGCTCGGGGACTCAACTCCCCTTTCGGCTCTGGCTTACCTGACCGGTAGGGGTGGAGTCTTGCCCACCGGTGGCAGCGCCCGATGGGACTCCCGCTTGTCACCTCGCAATTTCGTTACCACGATCCCGGTATCGGGAACAGACCGCGCCGCTTTGCATGACGCCGCGCCGGGCGTGATGGCGCTGACGGAAGCCGAGGGATCGGCGGCGGACTACCTCGCCCTGTCGCTGAGACTCGACGGATGAGTTGGGCGCGTGGCGGCAGTGAGGGATTCACGGTGTTGCCGTCGGTGGACATCTCTGGGGGCCGGTGCGTCCGGACCCTTCACGGGCGGTTCGGTTCCGAAACGGTTTATTCAGACGATCCGGTGGCGGTTGCACTCGGCTTCTGCGCCGCGGGGGCGCGCTGGCTCCACGTGGTGGACCTGGATGGAGCCAAGACGGGAGATCCCATCAATCGGGAGCTTGTCCTGGAGGTAGTTCGGCGATCGCCCCGTCCGGTGCAGGCGGGGGGCGGCGTTAGAACGCGCGATGAAGTCGAAGAGCTGCTCGCGGCGCGTGCTACACGCGTCGTTCTCGGTGCAGCCGCGCTGGACGACACTGCCGAAGCTACCGACATCTGTTCGCGCTACGGAGAGAGGATCTCAGTGTCGCTCGATGCCAAAGACGGGCAGGATGGTGAATGGAAGGTCGGCACCGGCGCTGCCGTCGTCGATGTCGTGTCCGCGTTCGAGGAGGCAGGAGCGTCGCGCTTCATCTATACGGACCTGTCGCGCGACGGCACGATGCAAGGACCCGACCTCGTCGGGCTGGCACGCATCACCTCAGCCACGCAGCTTCCGGTGATCGCCGCCGGAGGTATCGCCTCCCTCGAGGAGCTACGGGCGGTTGCCAGGATGCGCGCCGACGGCGTCACCGGCGCGATCGTGGGTCGCGCCCTATACGAGCATAAGTTCCATCTGGGCGAGGCGATCAACGCCGCGGACGTTGCGGCGTCCGGCGCAGACGAGGTCCCGCTTATCGAGCCATGAACGCGCGCCTGGGCAGGCGCCACACGCGCTCTCCATCGACGACCTCGTCGGTGACGGTCAAACCCGCGTGCGCGGCGACGCGTTCGGAGGCGTGGTGGAGGGGATGGATGTGAGCCCCGACTGTGTCGATCTCGAGGTTCCCGAACAGCCATCGCACGGCTGCTTTAGCTGCCTCGCTGGCGTAACCACGTTTCTGCCACTCCGTCCCGACCACCCACGCTATCGTCGCAGAACGCTTTGACACTGTGGCTTCGACCCGCCCCACCGCCGCCCGGTCGGAGAGCCTGCGGACGATCCAGTTAAGCCATATCTCACCGCCGTCAGGTGAGTGTCTCGAAGTGAGCGCCGCATACCGCGCCCGAAGGTCTTCGAGGGCCAGCGGCGCTCCGCCGGTGAAGGTATGCAGGCTCTCGTCATCGAGCAGCGGGAACAGCTCGTCGGCATGCTGAGGTTGCAGCGGCGAGAGCAAGAGGCGTTCCGATCGCAGTTCGGTTTCGAAGCGAGCGTCGGTCATGGTCCTAACTTAGTGACAGCAACGACGACACAGGACGCGTCCAGCTAGGATGTGTTGCCCCATGCCCACTTTCTTGTTGCACGACGACGCGCTTCGGAGTCCAGAGATGCGCCACGAGGTGGGCGAGCCCGTCATGGACCCTCTCGTTTTCCTCGAGCATGACGGCCGGCGGATCGTGGTCGGAAGCTCGCTCGAAGCGAGCATCTTCGAGGCGCGCGAAGACGTTGTCGATGAGTTCTGGAACTACGCCGACTTCGGGATCCGCGAATTGGTCAAGGATCGGTCGTTCCCAGACTCGCTGATCGAGCCCGAGATGGTTCTGAGAGCCGTGCGCAAGGCAGGAGCATCCACGGTACTTGTTCCTCCGACGTTCCGCATCGCGACAGCCGACCACCTCCGAAAGAACGCTGTCGAGGTTCAGGTCGACAACGACGCCTGGATCCGCCGGCGTAGGCGCAAGACACCGGGCGAAGTGGAGGGCATCGAGCGCGCACAGCGCGCCGCCGAGATCGCCATGATGGCGGCGACGCGCATGCTTCGCGAAGCAGAGCCGACGGCCGCCGGCCAGCTTCGCTTCGAGGGCGAGATCCTTACCGCCGAATGGATCCGCCAGGCGATGGTCGCCGAACTGTTGGCTCAGGGCGCCGAGTCCGAAGAGATCATCGTCCAGAGTGGAGACGCTTGTCTCCGGGGGCACGAGATCGGTAGTGGACCGATCTTGCCCGACCGATCCTGCATCATCGATGTATTCCCACGCGACAGAAGGACGGGCGCGTACTCGGACATGACGCGCACGTTCGTGCCCGGCACACCTTCGGATGAGCTGAAGCGTCTGCACCACCATTGCCGGGAAGCCCTGAAGATCGCATACGACGCCATCAAGCCAGGTTCCGACGACGCGCACCAGAAAGTGTCTGAGTATTTCCACGCGCAAGGCTTTGCGACGCAGCAAGATTTCAGCGGAGATGGCGATCTGGTAGAAGGATTCCCACACTCCCTCGGACACGGTGTCGGATTGCAGGTACACGAGAAACCATGGTTAGGCCAACGATCGGATCAGTTGGACGACGGCGACGTGGTCGCGGTTGAGCCGGGCCTTTATGTCCGGGGCGTCGGCGGGGTTCGGCTCGAAGACACGGTCTTGGTTACGGAAGGGGGGCTCGAGTTCCTAACGGATCCTCTTCCTTACGATCTCGAGCCCTGATCGCCGCACGGGCGATCACCCCGGATGGCGCTCGAGGTCTTGAGCCTGTTGCGCAGACAGTGTCAGGTGGACGCCTTGGTCGGTCAGCTCGCCGACGGCCGCGGCCGGTACGAAGTGCTCGCTGCCCAGGAAGCCGTGCTTGAACGAGATACCGGAGAAGATGTCCTTCTGCACGTCGGCAACTACGGTAGTTACCTTGCCGATCTCTTCACCGTCGCAGGTGTAAACAGGCGTGCCCTTATCCAGTGCGAGCCACGCTATGGGGTGTTCGGCTTCAGTCATGAGCGCACATCCTAGAGGGGACGGCGCGAGCCGATCGGTGGGGGGCGTGCGACGAGGGCTAAGGGTACGGGCTGTGATGACGAGCATGGTGATTGCCGCCGTCTGGCTCCCCGCATGTGCCCCTCGCTCGGTACGTACCGGCCCGCCCCCTGCGCTCGGTCCCCCCAGGGTTCAGCTTGCGGTGGTGCAGCAGCGCGCACGCTGGTTCGATACGGACGATCCCATCCGGGTGGCGGGGTCACAGCAGGAGCTGGTGGCCGGCTCATACCTGCTGGCCCGCCTGGAAGAGGCTGGGTACTTGGTGAACCTCGATCCGGTGCCGGTGGGCAACCTCCTCCACTCGACCAACGTCATAGCTCTGCCCCCGTCAGGACACGCCACGATCGTGGTGGTCGCCGATTACGACACGTCTTCGTCGGCCCCCAGTGACGGCGCTGGCCTGGGTACGTTCCTCGAGGTAGCGCGGGCCCTGCGTGTCGTCGACCCTAATCACTCAGTCGAGTTCGTCGCCCTGGGGGCCGAGCACATCGCCATAAACGGCGGCCAGGTGGGCGGTCGCAGCTTGATCGAACTGCTCAAGGGTCAGAGCCCGCTCCCCCGCCTAGTGCGCATCGGAGACGTGAGCGGAGGTTCGGCGCAGCCATCGGTTGCCGGCCCGGCTGCGCCCTCCATCCGCTCCGTCGCGGCGCGCGCTCACATCCCCGTGCGGGGGGCAGGTTCGCCGCCAAGTGATGTCTTCACGCGTGCGGGCTTCGCCGAGACGGTGATCGGCGGCGGGCTCTCTGCTGGGCCTGTCCTGCTCACATTCCTTACTGCTGCTTCGAAGCAGTAACGGCCGACTTAGGGTCGGCCCTGATGTCTTACATGCAAGCTTTGCTCGAGTCCACCCGCGCACGGGTCGCAGAGCTGCGCGCCACGACGAGTCGCGCAGAGCTGGAGGCGGCAGCAGGGGGGGCAGCGCCCGCGCTGGGCTTTCGTGACTCCTTGCTGGGGCACGGCGTGGCGATCATCGCCGAGATAAAGCGAGCAACTCCCCGCCTGGGAGCGCTGGCGCCAGGGCTGGACGCGGGAGCGGCGGCGCGTTCGTACGCAGCGGGCGGGGCCTCGGCACTCTCCGTGCTAACCGAGCCTGGAAGTTTCGCCGGCTCGCTGGCCGATCTGAGGGCCGCGAAGGGAGCGGGCCTGCCGGTCTTGCGCAAGGACTTCATCCTGGACGAGATTCAGCTCCTCGAGTCGCGCGCAGCAGGCGCGGACGCGGTTCTGCTGATAGTGCGCATGCTCGGCGACGAGCTGGATGACTTGGTAACGGCCTGCGAGGCGCTCGGCATGGACCCTCTGGTCGAGGTGTTCGATGAAACTGATGTGCAAAGAGCGAATGCAGCCGGCGCATCACTGATCGGGGTCAATCACCGCGATCTGGACACGTTCGAGCTGGATCCGGACCGAACTGTGAAGCTTGCACCGATGCTGAAAGCACACTCGACGGTCGTGGCTCTTTCAGGGATCTCAACGCGGTCGGACGTTACGGCCCTCGAGAGTGCCGGGGTCGCCGCCGTGCTCGTTGGAGAAGCGCTTGTAACAGATCAGGACCCGGCATCGAGGATAAGGATGTTGCGGGGTGCCGGATGAACTTCGAGGTTCCGGACGCAGAAGGCCGCTTTGGGGAGTTTGGCGGGCGGTTCGTCCCGGAGGCTCTTATGGCTGCCTTGAACGAACTCGAACGACAATGGGAATCGGCGCGTGGGGAACCGGACTTCGTCTCGGAGCTGAACGATCTTCGGCGCACAGTAGTGGGGAGGCCTACGCCTCTTTATGAAGCCCGCCGCTTCTCAGAACGCGCCGGCAAGCGAGTCTTGCTGAAGAGGGAGGATCTAGCCCACACCGGCGCTCACAAGATCAACAATACGGTCGGGCAGGTGCTGCTTGCACGACGCATGGGCAAGCAGCGGATAATCGCCGAGACCGGGGCCGGCCAGCATGGCGTTGCAACCGCCACCGCGGCCGCGCTCTTTGGCATGCCATGTGTGGTCTACATGGGGTCGATAGATATGCACAGGCAGCATCTCAACGTGGTGCGGATGCAGATGTTGGGCGCCGAAGTTGTTCCGGTCGAGGCCGGCTCCTCGACCCTCAAGGACGCTATCAACGAAGCGCTGCGAGATTGGGTAACGAACGTCGAAACGACTTATTACGTGATCGGATCGGTGGTCGGTCCCCACCCTTATCCAGAGCTGGTGGCGTCGCTGCAATCGGTCATCGGTGAGGAAGCTCGCGCCCAGGTCCTAGACCTGACCGGACGCTTGCCGGACGAGGTAGTGGCGTGCGTTGGCGGGGGTTCGAACGCTGTCGGCCTCTTCCGCAGCTTCTACCGGGACGAAGGTGTGCGCCTGGTCGGAGTCGAGGCCGCAGGAGAAGGTCTTCGTGCACGCCACGGAGCCGCGATCACCGCGGGACGCCCCGGCATCTTGCATGGGGCGAGGAGCTTGTTGTTGCAGGACGAGCAAGGGTTGATAGCCGAAGCGCACTCGATCTCCGCCGGTTTGGATTATCCCGGCGTCGGTCCCGAGCATGCATGGCTCGCTGCCAGCGGACGCGCCACCTACACATCGGCGACCGACGACGAGGCGGTGGCTGCGTTCAAGGTGCTGGCCGAAACCGAGGGCATCCTGCCCGCCCTTGAGCCTGCGCACGCGCTGGCATACGTCCTAAAAGCAGCATCTGACGGGGGTCCCGTCGTGGTGGGCTTGTCAGGCCGCGGGGATAAAGACGTGCCTGCGGTGGCAGATCTGAATTAAGTGACCGAGCTGCTCGAACACTTCATGCGGCTGCGGGGCGAGGGCCGCAAACTCTTGGTCCCATACGTGATGGGGGGTATCCCCGACAGGTTCACCTTCGCCGACGCACTCCATGCGGTAGAGACCGACGCAGACGCGGTCGAGGTGGGGTTGCCCTTCTCAGACCCCCTGATGGATGGGCCCGTGATCGCGGCGGCGGGAGAGCGCGCCATCGCAGCCGGCGTCGGCCCTTTGGACGCTATGGCAGCAAGCGGAGGAGTCCAGAAATCTTGCCCCCGCATCGCAATGACCTATTACAACCCGATCCACCGAGTTGGTGAGGAAGCGTTCTGCCGGCGGGCTGTGGAGGCACACTTCGACGGAGTGATCGTGCCGGATATCCCTTTGGAGGAATCCGCCACGCTCCGCATGTCGGCCGCACGGACCGGTCTTGCGTGGATCCCATTGGTGGCCCCCACTTCACCCGCAGAGCGCGTTACCAAGCTGGTGGCTTCGGCAACCGGGTTCGTTTACGCGGTTTCGACGCTCGGGGTCACGGGCGCGAGGGCATCGTTATCCGAGCGGGCTGCTCTGGTTGTTTCCGCGTGCCGCCAGGCGACGGACCTTCCTATCCTCGTCGGCATCGGCGTCTCGACCGCGGAGCAAGCCGTCGAAGCAACCCAGTCCGCCGATGGCGTGGTGATCGGGACCACTGTCGTGGATCTGATCTTGGAACGCGGCGCAGCGGCGGCGCGCGATTTTCTCTCTAGCGTGAGAGCGGCTCTCGATCGAGCCTGACGCCCTTAGGCCTGGTTCGGTCTGGGCTCCTGAAGGATCGAGTCATGCACAGGAGTTGTCACGAGCTCGGACTCGAAAGGCACGACGGGCTGCAACTCGTCGTGCACCTCGAGCAGCAAAGCTTCCGCAAATGTCTCGATCTGGTGCCGCACCGATTCGGATTCGGTTTCGGCTTCGTCGTTGCGGTACGGCAGCGTGAGCTCGCGGCCCAAGGGAGGGATCTCGATATCCAGTTGGACCTTCAGATGGAGCTTGGGATCGTGGTCCGGGGCGTCGCCTGTGAAAGGCCTTTGTGACTCCCACACCATGTGCACATTCGCAAGATGCGTAAGGGGCACTACGGACTTCTCGAGACGCTGAGATTCGATGTGGCTGCCCTCGGGCTCAGCTTGCAGCCCCGTGGTGCTGAGCCGGTAAAAGGTCAGCGTGCCCGGGGTGACAAGCAATAGATCGTCGGTGCGATCGTGACGGTCGGCAGGGTCTTGGTCCGCACGAACATCGCTCGAAAAGAAATAGCTGATGATGTCGAAGTCCGTGATCAGGTACTTGGCAAGCGCTTTGGATGCCCACACTGCGCTCGGCGTCTCGGCAGCCAACCTCTTCAGGAGCTGGTGGGTGTGCACTCTCCGAGCGTACTCTCCGCCGCTTCGAAACCGCACCCCACGGCCCTGTCCACCTGGGGGTTGCTTCGTAGTCGGAAGCGCCGACGGTATATTCGTGCGCGCGCCGGGATGGCGGAATTGGCTTACGCGATGGTCTCAAACACCATTGGGCTTCGGCCCGTGCGGGTTCGAGTCCCGCTCCCGGCACTCTGGATCTCAACCGCTTCTGGCACCGGGTGCAAGAGACCGAGAATCGCAGGGGGGCCACTCCTATACTTTTCTTACCTATGTATCTGGAAAAAACACTCTCTGAACTCACAGACCGCATAACGCGGGCGCGCGAGGATCTGCACATCATCGAAGAACAGCTCCTCTTTCAGATGGACGTGCTGGAGGACGCCAAGTCCCGGATGCTGGTCTCCGAGACGCCCCTGAGTGAGCGAACGCACCGTGAAGCCCGCGACGACTGGCAGCGCCTCGTGCGCCAGCGGGAGCGTGCTCTGGGAGACATCGCCGAGCTTCAGAAAGAGCAGGATCGCCTCCTCGACAGGATGTTGCGGGCAAAGACCTAAAAGCACCTGGTGATACCTCGCTCCGCACGTGCCTTCCCATTGCGGTAGTGGGCAGGTGCCTCTAAGATGTCGGACTTCATGCGGTATCGGGAGGACAATAGGGCGCTCCGACCTGTATGAGGGAGGGGGATTTATGAAGAGATCGAAGAGCGTTGGGTTCGTGGCCCTTCTCGCTGCGGTTGCCCTCTTGGCAGCCGGCTGCGCGACGAAGAACAACAGCACTTCAGGTGGGGGAGGTGGCGGAAGCGGCTCGAAGCCGGAGGTGACTCTCTACTTCCAGGGAGCTCTCACCGGCCCCTACAACTATCTGATCATCCCGAGCTACCAAGCAGCCCAGCTTCACATCAATGAACTGAATGCCTCGAGCAGCTTCCCGGCACACATAACGCTCAAGCAGGGAGACACGCAGGGCAATCCCGACCAGGCCCCCCAGGTCGTTCAAGAGGTGGTGGGAGATGACACCACCGTTGGAGTGATCGGTCCTGGCTTCTCGGGGGAATCGGAAGCCTCCGGCGACACCTATAACCAAGCCCAGATCCCCTTCCTCACCCCGTCTGCAACCGAAACGGCACTTGACGCGAAGGGTTGGAGTTATTGGTATCGAGCGGTCGGGCCCGACTCTGGTCAAGGCGGCTTCGCGGGCAAATTCATCGCAAAGGTGCTCAAGCCGAGCAAGCTGTTCGTGTTCCACGACAAGTCGGCTTACGGCCAACCGCTGGCTACCACGGTCCGGGACACTGCCAAGAAGGCGGGCGTCACGATTGCCGGCTTCGAAGGCATCGAGTCCGGCGCCGATGACTACTCCGCCCTGATCAGCGACATCAAAGCGTCGGGCGCCGACGCAGCTTTCTTTGGCGGGTACGACGCCGACTTTGGCAAGATCGTCAAGCAGGCCAAAGACTCCGGCCTGAACATCAAGTTCATGTCGGGAGACGGCTCGCTGTCTTCGAGTTTCCTCAAGATCGCGGGCTCGGCCGCCGAGGGCACTTACCTGACGGCTCCCACGAACCTGAGCGGATCGTTCGTCCAGAAATACAACTCCTCGATCGGCTCAAAGGCCTCTTCGGTGCCGGTCTACGCGGCCGAGGGTTATGACGTTGCCGGACTATTCGGCGCAGGGATCAAAGCCGCGGTCGATGGCGGCGCCAAGGACCCGGCCGCCATTCGAGCCGGGGTGCAGAAGTACCTCAGCGGACTCACGACCTCGAACGCGTATCACGGGGTGGCCAAGGACTACGCCTTCGACAGCAAACACGAGATATCGTCGACCAGCCCGGCCGGCCTGTACTACTACTACGTGGTCAAGAACGGCCAGATGAAGCCGCTCGGGAACGCCGAGGCTCTGAAGCTGTAGCAAAGCCAGGAATGAAAGAGGGGCAGGGGGTTATTCTCCTGCCCCTCTTCACATCCACCTAGGCGGGGGGGAGTCGTGGGGCACTGCGTCAGCAGCATCGTGGCGGAGTTCTGGGACCAGACCCGGAATGGCCTCACGCTCGGGGCGATCTACGCCATGATCGCCCTGGGGTACACGATGGTCTACGGCGTGCTGCAACTGATCAACTTTGCACACTCCGAAGTGTTCATGGTGTCGACCGTCGTCACTCTTTACGCGTTCCGAGATTGGTTCAACGTCCACAACCCGATCACGGGGCCGGGACTGATCGTGGTGCTGATCGGCGCCTTGATCCCTTGCATGCTGGCGTCAGGCTTGTTGGCCATCGCTCTGGAGCGCTTCGCCTACCGGCCCTTGCGTAAGCGAGGAGCTCCACGCCTTTCGTTCTTGATCAGCGCCATCGGCGCGTCACTTTTCTTGCAATATCTGTTTGTACTGATGGACGGGCACCACTACCTCTTCATCTTCAGGCTTCCGAACATCCTCGGCCCCAGCCCCCAGCCCGTGCCCTCGCCGATGGCGACTTCGACCGTGTTCACCCTGTTCGGCACTGCGGTCAGTAACAAACGGGTCCTCGTTCTGGTCGTGGCGTTGTTGATGTTGTTCGTTCTCGACATAGTCGTCACAAGAACGAAGATGGGCCGTGGGATCCGCTCGGTTGCGCAGGATGCGGAAACCGCGTCGATGATGGGCGTGAACATCGATCGCGTGATCGTGACGACGTTCTTCATCGGCGGCATCATGGCGGGGGCTGCCGGCCTCCTGTACATACTCGTGCTGGGGGTCCCCACTTATTGGTTCATCGGATTCATCCCAGGCATTAAGGCGTTTACTGCCGCAGTTCTGGGCGGCATCGGCAATATTCGTGGTGCGGTGCTCGGCGGGTTGCTGCTTGGCATGGTTGAGGCTTATTCAGTTCCATGCTTCGGTGCGCAGTGGACAACGATCACGGCGTTTGTGGTGTTGGTTCTCGTTCTGATGGTGCGTCCCACCGGGATCCTCGGCGAAGAGGTGGCTGCGTGAGCGAGGAGGGTCCCAACCAGGAACAAGAGCCGACGGAGGTTTCGGTTCGGCAGACGACCCCCCGTGCTCAACCGAACCGCTGGACTTTGATGCGGCGGGATTGGAGAGACCGCCGCCTGGCCTTCCTCGACCTGCGCAAGGCGACCTACCGGGCGGCCGGCGCAACGGTCCGGGGGTGGTTCC
The DNA here is from genome assembly GCA_034667545.1 of Actinomycetota bacterium. Lineage (GTDB taxonomy): Bacteria > Actinomycetota > CADDZG01 > CADDZG01 > WHSQ01 > DATAPE01. The sequence continues at coordinate 5,405 of JAXDJR010000164.1, read as the reverse complement.
AGCCGGTCCGACAGGTCGCGCAACCCCCCAGAGACTGGATCAAGGAGCGGCGCAGGTGGACCTACCCCTTACTGGGAGCACTTCTCGTCATAGCGGTCGGGGCGCTTCCCTACCTCGGCACCTATTACGTGATCCCCCTTTGGCTGCAACGAATCACCGATGCATCGGTGCTCGCGAGGGTCGCTCTCTTTAGCCTTTTCGCCCTCGGCCTCAACGTGGTGGTGGGATTTGCCGGTCTTCTCGACCTCGGGTATGTGGCCTTCTGGGCCTTGGGCTCGTATACCGCCGCGATCCTTACGGGAGCCCGCACTTATTCACTGGCGCTTCAGGGCGGGAACACCCACGTGACCGCGCCGGTGTGGAACGAATGGATGTGGCTGATCTTTCCCGCCGCGCTCGTTGTCGCCGTCATCGCAGGGATCGTTTTGGGCTCGCCAACGCTGCGGTTGCGCGTCGACTACCTGGCGATCGTGACTCTTGGGTTCGGCGAGATAGTTCGGGAGCTTGCCAACAACATGGATTCATTCACCGGGGGGCCCCGAGGCATCACGTCTATCCCTCATCCCGCGATCCAGGGATTCGGCCTGGATATCGTCTGGGGCACTTTCCTCGACATCAAGTACTACTGGCTGCTGCTCGTTCTGGTTGTGTTCTGGGTGATCGCTATCCGGTTGCTCGACGACTCGCGCATTGGGCGCGCATGGGTCGCCATCCGGGAAGATGAGGTGGCGGCCGCCTCGATGGGGGTGCCGATCGTCAGAATGAAGCTCGCAGCCTTCGCCATCGGTGCATGCACCGGCGGTGTGGGCGGGGCCGTCTACGCGTTGCAGGTGCCGTTCATCAACCCGCCGACCTTTGCCTTGATCCAGTCCATCCTGATACTGAGCTGCGTCGTGATCGGGGGGATGGGATCGATCCGAGGAGCGATCTTTGGCGCGGCTGCGATCGTGCTGCTCCCAGAGCTCTTCCGGGGCTTCCTCGATTACAGATTCTTCGTTTTTGGGGCGGCGATCGTGATCGTGATGATCTTCAGACCGCAAGGGATCTTTCCCTCCAAACGCCGGACCGCCGAACTTCTCGGGGCGCAACACGATGACCAGCTCTACGACGCCGCGCGAGCGGGAGGCAGTACCACATGACTCCGATCCTCGAGGTCAAGGACGTGACCAAGGAATTCGGAGGGCTTACGGCTGTTGAGCGTGTGAATCTGGCCATCGAAGAGGGTGCGATCCGGGGATTGATCGGGCCGAACGGGGCCGGGAAGACGACGTTCTTCAACATGATCACGGGCATCTATCCACCAACGTCCGGGCAGATCCTGTTCAATGGTGACAACGTTCTGTTGACTTCGCAGCTCGGTATCCGTCAACGCAGACGGAAGCCCTTCGAGATCACGCGCAGCGGGATAGGCCGCACTTTTCAGAACATCCGTCTGTTCCAGAACATGACCGCTCTCGAGAATGTGATCGTGGGAACCGACGCCCACCACGGTCAGAACGTGCTCCAGGCGATCTTTCGCACCGGACGCATGCGCAAGGAAGAACGTGACGGACAGCATGAAGCAGAATCCGCACTGGACTTTGTCGGCATCCACAACTATGCCAACGAGTTGGCGGGGAATCTCTCCTATGGAGACCAGCGTCGCCTGGAGATCGCTCGCGCCCTCGCCACCAGGCCGAAGCTCTTGCTCCTGGACGAACCCGCCGCCGGTATGAATCCCGTCGAGAAGTCCGGGCTGATGGAGCTGATCTCCAACATCCGTGACCGAGGTGTGACTCTCTTGGTGATCGAGCACGATATGAAGGTAGTGATGGGGATCTGCGACAAGATAGCGGTCCTCGATTACGGAGAGAAGATCGCCGACGGCGCTCCCCATGAGGTCCAGCAGGATCCCAAGGTGGTCGAGGCTTATCTCGGACGCTCCGAGGATGGATCGGGAGAGGACATCGTCGATGCCGCTCCTTGAGCTTCGGGATGTTCACGTTCGATACGGTGGCATCGAGGCCGTCAAAGGAATCACATTCGAGGTGGACGAAGGCGAGTTGGTCACCCTCATCGGGGGCAACGGGGCTGGCAAGACGACGACTCTTAAGACGATTTCCGGGCTCAAGCGCCCTTCGGAGGGAGCGATCCTGTTCGAAGGGCGGCCGATCGAATCGGTCCCGGCTCACGAGATCGTAGATCTCGGGGTCTGCCAGGCCCCCGAGGGCCGGCGCATATTCCCCCGGATGACGGTGCACGAGAACCTCGAGATGGGGGCATATGGGCGGAAAGACCACAGCTCGGTCAAGGATGATTACGAGCGGGTCTACACCCTTTTCCCCGTTCTTAGGGACCGTCAGAAGCAGAAGGGGGGCACCCTTTCTGGGGGCGAGCAGCAGATGCTCGCCATCGGCAGAGCGCTGATGGGGCGGCCGCGCCTGCTGATGCTGGACGAGCCGTCCATGGGCCTGGCGCCGTTGGTGGTGGAGAAGATCTTCGGTCTGCTTCGAGAGATCCATGAGCAGGGAACCACGATCCTGTTGGTCGAGCAGAATGCGCAAGCCGCTTTGCGCCTCGCGGACCGCGGGTACGTGATTGAATCGGGCGAGATAGTGCTCACCGACGAGGCAAAAGCGTTGCTGGGTAACGAACAGGTGCGCAAGGCCTATCTCGGCGTGGAGTAAGCGTTCTGAAGGGGAACTCGGTCGATCCGAGCCAGCGACGGCAGGAAGGACACTGTATGAAACGGATGACTCTTCTACGGTCGATGTCGAGCCTTGTGCTCGTGGTGCTGTTGTTGACCGCGTGTGGGAGCAACAACAACCCTGGGTCCGGCCCCAGCTCCGGTGGTGGTAACCCGGCCCCCTCTCCTTCCTTCACTACGGTGACGGCCGGGACTCTCACTGTGGGTTCCTGCCTCGACTACAGTCCCTTCGAGTACTACAAGAAAGGTCAGCTCAAAGGTTTCGACGTCGACATCGTCGATGCGATCGGCAAGAAGCTGAATCTCAAGGTGCAATGGGTGAAGTCGAACTTCAACACGATCTTCAATGCAGTGTCGGCGCACAAGTTCGACATGGTCGCTGCCGCCTCCACCATCACGGCGCAACGGAAGAAGATCGTCAACTTCTCTGAGCCTTACTACGACGCCCTGCTGTCCTTGACGATCAACAAAGACAAGACTCCGTCGATCAAGTCGACTAACGATCTCAAGAAGGGCGACATCGTCGGCGTGCAGAAGGGGACCACCAGCGCGATCTGGGCCTCGCAGCACCTCGCACCTAAAGGGATCCAGATCAAGTCCTTCACCTCGGCTCCGGACTCGATGAGCGACCTGGAAAGCGGACGGGTTGTGGGGGTCATCAACGACCTGCCGTCATCGGTGTCGATCGTTAAGAACCGGCCCTCACTGGCGGTCGTCGAACCCATCCAAGCCGGTCAGCACTATGGCTTGGCGTTCGCGCCGGACACTCCGCAACTGACGATCGCGGTCAACAAAGCGTTCGAGGCCCTCGTCGCGGATGGCACCTACGAGACGATCTACCACCGGTACTTCCAAGGGCCCGTCCCGCAAGAATTCCAACCGAAATAGTTAGGAGGATCTTGAGCGACCCGCGTCTCTGACCATTGGAGCGCGGGTCTTCTGCTTTGGAAGGAGAAGCCTTGATCCAAGAGACGGCGGCCTCAGAGACGACGACTCGAGAGAAGGAAAAGGCCCCCGATGTCCGCGGGGGGACCGGCCCCGTTCCACTCTCCATCCTGGGGGCCGGCTGGGCATCGATCGGGCTGGTCATCCTGGGAACCCTTCTGCTCCAGGTTTGGTACACCTTCAATGGGCCGGCGCTCTCAAGTGCGACCTGCAGATCGAACCCGGCGCTCTTCCGTCAGGTTCCCCAGGGAACCAAGATCATCCTGAAACCGATCGGAGGAGCACTCGGCACGTGCCACATCATCACTGCCCTGCGGTCGAGCGGCGAGACCGTGGTCCTGTTGCTCACCGTCATCCTGGGACTGGCGGCAATGATCGGCGCTCTGTTCATCTACAGGCGCATGCCGACGAAGCGCATGCGAGAGCAAGTGATCGCGGGGGGAGTTCTCGGCTCGCAGGCCATTCTCGTGGCGGCCTTCCTCCTGTGGTTCCGCTCCGGCGAGGGTGCTACGAGGTTTGCGAATCAGTTTCTCAACTTCAACGTACTGTCGGGATCGGTCGGCTCTTTCGTGAATGGTGCCAAATTCACGATCATGCTGGCAGCTGGGGGAGAGCTCGGAGGCATCATTCTGGGGATGACGCTCTCCCTATTGACCCTCTCAGCACGACAGACGGTGCGAGCGCCGGCACGCGTTTACATCAACTTCTTCCGCGGTACCCCCCTCATCTGGCAACTGACCGTCTTCTACTTCGGGCTTGCGGGGCTGGGTGTCAATCTGAGCGCGTTCCAAACTGGCTTGCTGGTCTTCAGTCTCAACACCGGGGCTTATTCCGCTGAGGTGTTCAGGGCTGGGATCCAGTCCATCGAGAGGGGTCAGATGGAGGCGGCGCGTTCGCTGGGGATGACTTACCTCCAGGCGATGCGATATGCGATCGTTCCACAGGCGGTACGACGGGTGATCCCACCCTTGATGAATGAGTTCGTGATCTTGATCAAGGACACGGCTCTGGTGGTCGTGCTCGGTGTGGTGATCCAGGAGCGTGAAATCTTCTCGGTGGCTCAGGATGGTTACGCCTCTAGCGCCAACTCGACCTTCTATGTCGCAGCTGCGATCGGCTATCTCGTGATCACACTCCCATTGATCCGCCTGGTCAACTTCGTAGAGACCCGGCTGCGCAGCGGCCTGACGGGGATAGTGGGGCTGTGACCGAGACCGATGGCTCTCTCGTAAGGCTCGAGAATATCCACAAATGGTTCGGCAACCTCCATGTTTTGAAGGGGATCGATATCGCAATCGATCCCAAGCAGGTAGTCGTGGTGATCGGCCCGTCCGGATCGGGCAAGTCCACACTGCTTCGATGCGTCAACCTGCTGGAGGTTCCGACACAGGGAAAGGTGATCTTCGATGGCGAGGACATCACCGACATCCGCACCAACGTCAACAAGGTTCGGACCAACATCGGGATCGTGTTCCAGGCTTACAACCTCTTTCCGCACAAGAATGTAATGCAGAACATCACCATCGCTCTGGAGAAGGTTCTCGGCGTCCACGGTTCGGAGGCGAACGAGCGGGCGATGGAACAGCTCAAGAGAGTGGGGCTGGAGCACAAGGCCGACGTCCATCCCGGTCAGCTGTCGGGGGGCCAGCAGCAGCGTGTCGCTATCGCCCGCGCTCTAGCGATGCGTCCCAAGCTGATGCTCTTCGATGAAGTGACTTCGGCGCTCGACCCGGAGCTGGTCAAAGAGGTGCTCGACACGATGAAGGAGCTAGCC
>JAXDJR010000163.1:0-16757 GCA_034667545.1 Actinomycetota bacterium | reverse complement strand
GATGCCTTCTACAACAGGCGCCGACGTCACTCCCACCTGGGCTATGTCAGTCCCCTGGACTACGAAAGGAAAAATGCATCACAATCTCTCTCAGATACCGTCCACTAAAACGGGTCAACCCCATTTTGGCGAAAAGCACCTTGAGCACCACAGTCACCACAAGGATTTCTCAAAAGAGGGCCCTGAATTCTGCGGCTCTTACGTCGCGGGCTCGGAACGGTTCGATCTTCCTATTCCGCTGGCCGCGGGCTCGGCTGGGTGATCAACAGCGAGAAGCCGCCGAAGCACGTGGTACTGGGTCGCTTGCGCTTCCTGGATACGCGGGATGTAGTCCGCATCGATCGTGTGACTGCAATCGCATAGCTCAGCCAGGCGGCCCCCTCCATAACCCGCGAAGCACACCGTCAGTAGCCCTCTCCTGCGCGCCTCCTCCATCGCGAGCAACACGTTGCGCGACCCGCCGCTGGTCGAGATCGCTACCGCTACATCTGACTCCCGGCCGTAGGCGATCACTTGGCGGGCGAAGATGTTCTCGATGCCGACGTCGTTGCCCACGGCCGTAATGACAGCGGTGTCGTTGGTCAATGAGATCGCAGGCACGGGAGCCAGGTCATCCGGAGGGACTACGCAGTCGACCACCAGGTCCTGGGCATCGGTAGCGGAGCCACCGTTGCCAAAGGTGAGCAACTTGCCGCCCGCGTGCAACCGTTCGGATATCCGGCGTGCGGTCTCTACAAGCTCGTCCCCCCTCTCGGATGCGTTGCGCATCTCGGTGACGTCAGATGCCTTTCGGAGTACGGACGAAGCGACCTCCTCCAGCACCGCGTCGACGCCTGTTTCGGCCTCGGCCAGGAACGGATAGAGGAAGCTCGACCTGCCGGTGTCGTGCGAGGAGCCCCGGGGGCGGTCTTCGAGCAGGCCCTTGTGTTCGAAGAAGACGTGGACCAGCTCCCAAAGGACGTGGTACAGGGTCTCGTGCACCTCCTGCACGACGAAGGGATCGTCGCAGTCGACGGCGACGAAGTGATCTGCGGCAGCCCCTTCGCCCTGGCCCCCGAGAGAGATCGTCAACATGCCATCGGCCGCGGCTCGCTGGAGGCCGGCAGAAACAGCGGTCCGGCCAGGGTCGCGGGGGCCGTGCACCATCCCCAGCGCGATGTCGCCGGCGTTGCCGCTGATGGCGAGCTGGCGAGCAAACGCAGTGGTGGGATCAGCGAGGGCGAGGCCCACCACCGAAGCGACATCGTTGGGAAGCGCGAGGGCGGGCAACGCACGTTTGCCCACGATCACGGGATGCACGAACTCAACGGACACATGTTGAGCATCGGTCGCCGCGGCCCCCGCACCGAACGCGAGCAAACGACCACCTCGGATGAAACGACGCGCCATCGAATGACAAAGCTGCGCGATCTCGCGCGCATGCGAATCGAAGAACCCCTGAACGACCGCCTCGCGGAGCGCGTACTGGTCCGCTACGAATCCCGCGGGAGTCACCCGAGGGTCAGCAGATCCTCGGAAGAGGATCGCCGATAAGCATGTCCATAATCCGGGTGCCGCCAAATGCAGTGTTTACGAGGACCATGCCTGCGGGCTGCTCGGCAATCTCTCCAACGACGGCTGCATCCTCACCCGGGGTCGTGGATCGCATCGCTTGCAATGCCGCATCCGCGGCCTCAGGCGATGTGATGGCCAGCAGCTTGCCTTCGTTGGCGACGTACATCGGATCGATCCCGAGGATCTCGCAAGCTCCATGCACCTCGGGCCGAACGGGGACCGTTGCCTCGTCCAGAGCGACACCGAGGTCCGCCTCCAATGCGATCTCGTTTAGAACAGTGGCAACCCCGCCCCGCGTGGGATCGCGCATCATGCGCAGTCCGCTCCCCGCCGCGTCCATCACAGCCGACGCCAGCTTCCACAGCGGGGCGGTATCGGACACAACGTCGGCATCAAGCTCCAGCTCTCCGCGGGCGAGCATGATTGCGGTCCCATGATCGCCGATCGTTCCCGAGCAAAGGACCCGGTCACCGGCTCGAACCGAGGACACCGAGAAGGCCGCAGCGGACTCCCGCACGCCGATGCCGGTCGTGGCGATGTACATGCCGTCGGCGTTACCGCGCTCCACTACTTTGGTATCTCCGGTCACGATCCGAACGCCAGCGCGCTGGGCAGCAGACGCCATGGCTTCTGTTTCCTGGCGCAGCGTGTCGGCATCGAGGCCTTCCTCGATAACGAACGCAACGGCCAGCGCCACCGGACGCGCCCCGCTGACCGCAAGATCGTTGACCGTTCCATTGACTGCTAGCTCGCCGATCGAGCCGCCGGGGAAACGGAGCGGCTTGACGACGAATGCGTCGGTAGTGAACGCAAGAGCGACATCGCCGACTTGCAACGAAGCGGCATCAGTGAGCTCGCCCAGCGCTTCATCGGCGAAAGCCGGGGCGAACAATCCTTCGATCAGAGTGTGCGTTGCTTTGCCCCCAGCGCCGTGGGCCATCGTGATGCGGTCGGCGCGAAACCGGGGACGTAACTTTCGCTGGCGCTCGATCCTCTTGAGGACCTCTTGCTCGAGATCCATCGAGCCGCTCAGGCCCCGGCTCGTGCCTTGGAGCGCGCGAACCGTCCGAAGTTGTAGTACGCCGCGCAGGCGCCCTCGGACGAGACCATGCAAGTCCCGATCGGGGTCTCCGGCGTGCACGCCGTTCCGAAGACTTTGCACTCCCACGGTTTGATCACGCCCTTGAGCACCTCGCCGCACTGGCAGGCTTTGGGGTCGGCAACCCGGACGCCCGGCACGTCGAAGCGCAACTCGGCGTCCCAGTCCGCGAAATCATCGGACAGCTTCAGCGCGCTCTGGGAGATGAACCCAAGCCCCCGCCATTCGAAATAGGGGCGAAGGTCGAACACCTTCTCCATGATCTCGAGCGCACGGATGTTGCCCTCCCACAGAACCACGCGTCCGTACTGGTTCTCGACCTCGCGCCGTCCTTCGGCCAGCTGCTTCATAAGCATGTAGATCGACTGCAGCAGATCCAGCGGCTCGAAGCCGGCGACCGCGACCGGCTGGCCGTAGTCAGCGGGGATGAACTCGTAAGGACGGCATCCGATCACCGTCGACACGTGTCCGGGACCGATGAACGCATCTAGCCGCAAGTCGGGCGACTCCAGCAGCGCTTTGACCGGTGGAACTATCGTCACGTGGTTGCTCATCACCGAGAAGTTTTTGATGCCCTCGGCTTTGGCTCGCATCAGGGTCAGCGCCGTTGAGGGGGCAGTGGTCTCGAATCCGATCGCGTAGAACACGACCTCACGATCGGGGTTCTGCCGCGCGAGCTTCAGCGCGTCGAGCGGCGAGTAGACGAAGCGCACGTCGGCACCGTCCGCCTTGGCGTCGAGCAAGCTGCCGTCGCCGCCGGGAACACGCATCATGTCACCGAAACAAGTGAAGATGACACCCGGGCGCTTGGCGATGGTGATGCCATCCTCGACGCGGCCCATGGGGATGACGCATACCGGACAGCCCGGCCCGTGGACCAGCTCTATCGACTCGGGAAGATGGTCTTCGATGCCATGCTTGTAGATCGTGTGCGTGTGGCCGCCGCATACTTCCATGATCTTGTAATGGCGGCCGGGCTCGGCAAGAGCGGCGATCTCGGTTCCGAGCGAGCGGGCAAGCTCAGCGTTGCGGTATTCGTCAACGAACCTCATCGGCCGTCCTCGAGTCTTGCAATGGCGACGCCCCCATGGACCAGCAGGCGCTCACCAAGGGCGATTGGAGCCACCAGTTCGACACCGACCAGCCCGCGCTGTCCGTGGTCGTCCTCACACATGGCGTCGGGGGTCGCGGCTTCGACCACGGTGACGGGGACGGCTACGTCTCCGCACACGAGGCAACCGTCGATGACCGAGCAGACCGCGCTGTAGGACTGCGGGTCCATCAGCGGAAGGTTGGCACCCATCACTCGATCCCGCTTTCGACCAGTTGTTGCAATTCGTCTTCGAACGCTTGTCCCATTCCCTGCAGTGCGAAAAGCGTCCGGGCCGCCTCGGCCTCGTCGACCTTCGAGAGAGCGAACCCAACATGGATAAGCACCCAGTCGCCGATGTCAACGCGTTCATCTGGTTCCTCGAGCAATCCGATGTTGACATTTCGCTTGACGCCGCCCACGTCCACCTTTGCGATGCTGTTGGCGGGGTCGACCATCTCGACGATCTGACCGGGGATCGCAAGACACATGGGCTATCTCCCCATTCCTCTAGAGGTAGAGCGCGACATCATCGCGCCTCGTGAACCTGCATCCTGACCTGTGCGGCGACCGCTATCCTGCCCGAGATGCCCAGCGAAGAGTTGTCCACCGCGCTCGCTTCGGGCAGGGCTTTCGTGGACCTCTCGTCGTGGCGAAAGGTCGACGTCTCGGGCCGGGATGCCCTCGCGTGGCTTAGCCATGTCGGCTCCGCAGACCTCGACGCCCTGGCCCCCGGACGCGCCCGGGCAACCCTCATCCGCTCGGAGCGAGGCACCGCATGCGAGGTGACGGTAGCGCTCGCCGGCGCCACCGTGCTCGTGATCCAGGACCCCGCCCAGCCTGAATCGGTTCTCGGACCTCTCTCCAAGTTCGCGAACTCGTACGACGTCGCGCTCGACGACCGCACCGATGCACTGGCGCTGTTCAGTTTTCCGGGCGCGACCCGCGCACCCGACGTTGCGGGCACTGCATTCGCGGCCCCCTCGTGTGTGGGGGTCGGCGTGGACGTATTCGCACTGGCGGAGGACCACGCTTATCTGCTCGGCTCGCTGCAGCACGGCTTCACGCTCGCCGAGCTCGACGACGTCCGCGCGTGGCTGGAGGGCCGGACCGGACAGCAGTAGAGATCAACCGCCCTGGTCTCCGGGGGGAAGGGTGGGGCTGTCGTCGTCCTTGGGTTCCAGCGGGTTCACGCCGGTAGACATCCTTGCGGTCGACTTGCCTATCTTTCTGCCGGTGCCCTTCTCTTCTTCTTCGACCCGGCCCGGCTCGCTGGTGTGGTCAGCGCGATCCTCGCCCCGCTTGCTGATGGACTCGCCCACATCCTCGACACCCTTGGAAGGTGCGTAGATCGCGCCGCCTTCGCTCTTCGAGCCTGCTTGGGTCTCGTTGCCCTCGAACGCCTTGTCACCGGCTTGCTTCGCAGTCTCGCTGGCGCTCCCCACGTCAGGTGAGGAACCGTGCTGATCGTCACCCTCGAAACGCCCTACCTCTGAGTCTCCCCGATCGGCTGACTGCTTACCCATCGATCCCTGGGATCCCTTGTCCCGGCCACTCTCGTCCGTCATGTCTGTCCCTCCTTCAAGCCTCTAGCTCGATGGACTCGAGCATCAAGTCATCGCCGCCCTCGGTATCAACATCGATGCTTCCGCACCCGGAGCACACCGCGTACATGTCGTCTGTTTCGCTTTCGAGGCCACAGGCGTTACAACGCATCTTGACCGGCACGAGGACGACGTCGACAGCAGCATCTTGCGCGACGGTGCCGCTCGATACCGCGGTGAACGCCTCTTCGAAAGCTGGCTCCGCGACGCGGTGCAGGGCTCCCACGCGGACCTTCACGCGCTGCACGCGCCTCCCGGCCGCCCGGTCCTCGACGACACTCAGCACGGATTCACAAAGTCCGTACTCGTGCACCCGCTACATCTTCCGGATCTTGAGGTAGCGCCTCAGCTCTTTGACGTTGAAACCAACCCCCACTGCAGCCAGCGCTGCAAGGACTCCGACTACCCATCCCCACACGGGAATCCCCTCATCCATGCCCTGCTCCTTTCTCCGCCCTACCCGACCGCATCGAGATCACTCAACCCTTCCGAAGTGGACGGGCCGACGACCACGCTCACGTCCGCATCTTCCTCTATCAGCTCTTTGATGGTCTCGATAGCCTTTTCGACAGCATCCAGCACTTCGGTGCTGAGCTCGGCCCCTTCGTCGACGCTCTCCGGCTCGCATCCCACGAGCAACACACGGCCGACGTCGCCACCGAGACTTCCGACCAAAGCAACCACTGAGGCCGGGTCCATGCGGTGAGCGTCCATCACTCCGGCACCGGTCTCGCCGAAGTCATCGGAGGTGGCGGCAGTGGCCTTGGGATCGATCTCCACGACGTACACCGTCCCCGGCGAGTCTCCTCGGGGCGCGGCGTCCACGAGGATGACCTTGTCGTAACCGTTCAGGATCTCGTAAGCCAAGTGCACGCCGCGGATGCCGAAGTCTTCGACGTGAACATGATCGGGCAGCTCGCCCTCACTCAGTTTCCTGACGACCTCGAGCCCCCACGCGTCATCTCCCAAGAAGATGTTGCCGACTCCGGCCACCAACACACCCCGTGTCATCGAGCATCCTCCAGCGGCTCCACTTCATCGGGGGCGAAGTAAAGGAAGCGGCCGTACCACTCATGCAGTTCTGCAGCGGGATCGTCCTCGAGCGTTACGGCGAGATGGTTGTTCCCGTCCACATCGAAGAACACGCCTTCTACTCGAGCGACTCGGGACATCAAAAAGAAGTCTTGGGCGTCGGTTCGCCTGCTGCCGGGACGGAGCCGGACCCGGCTCCCCTTCCGCACCGAGATTCCCTCGATGTCTATAGCGTCTGTTTCGGGGGACACCGAGCTGTCCGCCCCCGGATCCCACCATGGCACCTCGGGCGTGGAAGGGTCCGCAGCGGTCGCATCCCGCACGTAGCGGATCGTGCCGTGCAGCCTCTCCATGATCTCCGGGGGCATGGAGTCGGTCCTGTCGATGATGGCGGCAGCGCGATCGTCTGTGGCGCGGGCCTCCTTCTTCTCTTGGTCCGTCAGTGCCGCCGTTCGCAAGCTCAGGATCTCGTCTATCTCAGTGGCATCGAAAAGATCGCCGGGGCTCTCGGGAGCTACCTGTGGATAGTCGTAGAGGATGATCGGCGAGGAGAGGACCGTGTCCCGGCGTACTTCGTCGCCGATCAGGACCGGCCACGTGTGCTGGTTCTCGCACGATTCTGCAAGGGGTCGGGCCCACTCCGGCGGCTCGAGCAGCGAGATGAAGCGACCCCCGTCGGCGTTCACCAATAGATGCGCCGCTATGAACGACCGCTTCAATGCTTGGGCGCGAGAGGCGCCGTCCTCCGCCCACTCGGTCACGTTCTCGATGCGGATGCGCAGCCTCACCACCTCGGAGACCGCATCGAGGCGCTCGCTGGCCACGCGCAAGAGCCCTGAGACGCCCCACCGCTGCCTGACGATGCGGCCTGCGATCTGACCTGTTGGATCCCGGATCTCCTCGATGGAGAGCTCCTCTGGCAGCTCGAGGGGAGTCACCTGATCGAGGGCCGTTCCGTCCAGCGGGACCACGAGCTCTACTTCTTGCTCGACCGCTTCGTCCCAGGTGACGTGGGTCTTGTGCCCGCACTCGAGAGAATCGACGGGCTCGAATCCCGAAGCGACAGCCTTCTCGACCACGCGCGCTTGCAACTGCAAGCATCGGAAAGTTATCCGAACCACCGTGCGGTCACGCGGCTCGAGGAGGGATTCTGTCTGGGAGAACCAGGTCTCGGCATCGGACGCCCGCGTTGCGTGCAGGCGCGGCATAAGCACGCCGAATTGCCACCGCATCTGATTCTTCTTCGACGAGGCCCGGTACGGATAGAGCAGATAGCCCTCGTATAGGACTGCGTCGGCAACCTTGCGAGCCACCTGCAATCCGACCGCGTCAGATCCGATCATCCGTCCTCGCCGGCCCTCTTGAGCAGCGCGTGCAGCGTGTCATCCCAAGTTGTTAGAACCGCACGTGACTTGAACGCCTGCAGAGCGTCGAGGGTGTCGCGGCGCATCCTGATCCAGGCGCTTTCGGGAAAGTACAGGTCCATCAGCTCCTTCCAGACCGCAACGGGCAACCGAAAAGAGGCTTCCTTGTGCCACGGCACCTGACTGACCGAGAGCCCCGGCTCGCGTTTCTCGAACACCGTCCCAGAGAAGAGGAACAGCAAAGGGATCTCGCCATCTCCAAGAGAGTGGAAATACTTAGCCGCGGAGACTTCGAAGTCGTAGGTGCAGACGACGGGGAGATCGACCTCGACGGCGCCGCGGAATGCAGGGACCATCATCGAGACCGTTGCGAACTGCAGCGGCTTCAGGGTGTCGCCCCAGCGCGAGCGATCGCCAAACAGGTCGAGCATCCCCTCTTCTTCTTCTGTCGAGTACCGGCGCAGGTGTGGCTGGATCCGAATCTGACACCGCAGCGCGATGGCGCCGATGGATTCACCGCTTGTCTCTGAGATCCGCAGTTTGAACAACAGTGTCGGCGCAGCGCCGTACCGCTCGGGCTCGGCCCCCACACAATCGAAGACCAGCTCGCTCACGCCGTCTCCCTCGGCTGTAACAGCTTGCTGCGAGCGCGCAGCCGCTCGAAGAAAGCGTCGATCTGCGCGTGGGCTTCCTCGCCGCCGTCGAACCCCTTCCAATAGAGCCTCACGAGGCCGACGAGCTCGTAGGCGGCATCGATCGGAACCAACAAGCAATCGAAACCACCTTCGACGCCGCGAGCGATCACCGCTTCGACGTCGGGGGTCAGGGCGGCGAAGAGCTGGTTGCCTTCCATGACCTCGGTCCACGCCTCCGGGGGCAGGAGCGATTCGGTGGCTCCGCCGGGGCTGGGATAGAAGGCAGCGACCCTGTCGAGCGAAGAATTGAAGAAGAAGAACGCGATCTTGACGGGTATCTCCATGGCCTGCCAGTCCGCGTCGGTCAGTTGGAAAGTTGGATCCATCAAGTAGCGCTCCGGCACGATCCGATACTTCCCCTGCGCGGCGCCCTCGTGCGTGAAGAGCAGATAGCAGCCCCGACACGTGCACATGAGGTTGCGCGTCTCGATGTTGACCACGTGAGGGTGCTCGTCGGGGATGGGCTCTGCGCACATGTCGCAGACCTCTCCGGGTCGCGGACGTTTGCGGGGCTCACGGAAGCGCGAGAGGACGTCGATCGGGCCACTACCCGTCGTCACCGCGGCACCGAGCTCATCGCTATCCGCAAGCTGCCGTTCTGTTGCAACAGGGGTAGTGGCTGAAGATGGACGCCTTCGCCGCGCATGCTGCGACCAGCGAGACGAACGTTGTAGGACTGCCCGCAGGTGGCACACGTCAGCGCTTCGTCTTCGAGCCGGCCCCCGTCGAGCAGCGACCCACACGATGCGCACGAATTGCGATACGCGTAGAGGTTGTCTTCGAGGCTGCAGATCAGAACCGACAACCCATCGACATCGAGCGACTGGAGCTGGCCCGCAACGATCTCCGGTCTCGCTACGGACGCCCACTCCTCGCGGGGACCCGGCGCCGGCGCGGTCTGCCCCCCGAGACCGCCGATCTGCAGCAGGTTTCCTGTTCGCGGTTGCTCATCGACCACACCTTGTACATCGATCCCTGCGATCTCCGGTGCCGCCTTGCGTACGGCGTCCTCGATGGCCGATTGAACCGTGACGCGCGATGAGGGGCATCCTTCGCAGTTCCCTTCCAGCCGGAGGTGTAGCACCCCCTCATCGTCCACACCGAGGTTCTCAACGCCGCCCGAGTGGGAGCCCATATAGGGACGCACGCTCTCCAGAGCTTCGTGGATGCGCTCGTCTACATCTACCGGATGCAGGCCGTGCACGATCAGCAATGCTTCTACGAGCTCGTCCTTCGCGAGCCGGCGAAGCATCGCCTCTCCCGCCTCGCCATCGTCGGCGATCGTCTGCAGGATCCGCTCGAGGCCCCCTCCGTACAGCTCTATCAGGAGGCTGACGAGCTCTTCGGCCTTCTCGGTGACCGCTGGATCGCCCCGCGACGCCAGCTCATCGAGCACAGCTTCGATGCGCGTCCCCACCTGTGCCAACTTATCGGCCATAACTGCCTTCCCAGATAGCGCGGCTCCGGACCCCCCGGGCCCGGAGCCGCGTCACGGCTATCTCTTTCCCTAGTGGGCCAGCGGCACCATCGTCGGCGAGTGGACCTTCTTTAGAACCTTGCCGTTGCCCATGTACATGTGGACTCCGCACGGCAGGCACGGGTCGAAGCTCCGCACCGCTCGCATGATGTCGATGCCTTTGAATTTGTCGGGTGGGTTCTCTTCGAAGATAGGCGTGTTCTGCACTGCATCTTCGTAGGGTCCCGGCGTTCCGTTGGAATCCCGGACGCTGCCGTTCCAGGGCGTCGGCGGGTAGGGGTGGTAGTTGGCGATCTTGCCGTCGCGGATAACCATATGGTGCGAGAGAACACCCCGGACCGCCTCGGTGAATCCACAACTGAAGGCTTCGTCGGGAACCTTGAACGGCTCCCACGTCTTGGTGTGCCCGGCGCGGATCTCTGCGAGGGCTTTGTCCATGAAGTGCAGCGCAGCGGCCGCCGCGTATGCCTGGAAATAGGTGCGGGCCCGGTTGCGCTCGATCGCGTTGCTCCACTGTGGGATCTTCCACTCGAAGCTCTTCTCGGGCTTGGTTGCAGTCCGCGGAAGGTTTATCTGCACGCTGTTCCCGGTGGCTTCGATATAGCCGGTGTGCACCAGGCCGGCGAGCGCCGTCGACCACAGCCGCGCTATGGGGCCGCCCCCGGTGTCGAGAGCGAGGTCGTTCGTGCCATCGTGCCATCGAGGCGACATCACCCAGCTGTACTTGTCGTCGAAGTCGCGCTTCTGGGGATGCGGGATCGTGTGCTGGTTCCACGGATGACGAACGTCGACGGGATTCCCGAGCTCGTCCTTTTTGACGAAGACCTCGCGGCCCACCCAATCCTCGTAGTACGAGCTTCCGAGAAGGATGCGGATACCGAGGTTGATGTCGACGAGGTCGGTGGTCACCAGCTTGCCGTCGACGACTACGCCCGGGGTCACGAACATCTTGCGGCCCCAGTCGGTCATGTGCTTGTACTGGAAGTCGCAGTGATCGGGGTCCTGGAAGGCGCCCCAGCAGCCCAACAGCACGCGGCGCTGGCCGACCTGCTCGTAGCCAGGCAGCGCTTCGTAGAAGAAGTCGAAGAGGTCGTCGTGCATCGGGACCACGCGCTTCATGAACTCGACATAACGCATCAGGCGAGTCAGGTAGTCGGTGAACAGCTGGATCGTCGGTACGGTGCCGACGCCCCCCGGATACAGGGTCGAGGGGTGAACGTGGCGACCCTCCATCAGACAGAACATCTCGCGCGTCGTCCGGCTGACCTGCAGCGCTTCGCGATAGAACTCGCCCTCGAGCGGATTCAGCGAACGCATGATGTCGCCGATCGTGCGATAGCCGTGATCGGCGGCGTGGGGAGCTTCGGTCTTGTTGGCCTTCTCGAGCACTCCGGGATTGGTTTCGCCAACCATCTTCTCGCAGTAGTCGACACCTACTAGGTTCTCTTGAAAGATGTTGTGGTCGAACATGTACTCGGCCGCCTCGCCGAGGTTGATGATCCACTCGGCCAGATGCGGGGGCCGGGCTCCGTATGCCATGTTCTGCCCATAGACCGAACAGGTGGCGTGGTTATCGCCACAGATCCCGCAGATGCGGCTGGTTATGAAGTGCGCGTCGCGCGGGTCCTTGCCCTTCATAAAGATGCTGTAGCCGCGGAATACCGATGACGTGCTGTAGCACTCCATGACTTTCTTCTGGCTGAAGTCGATCTTCGTGTAGATGCCGAGACTTCCGACGATCCTCGTGATCGGATCCCACGCCATCTCGACGACGCCGGGACCGCCGCTCTTTCCAGTCTTCCCCTTAGTCGGTGCCGCCTTCTCCGTTATCGCCACTCAAGCCTCCAATCCGACGCCGAGTTGTTGTGAGGTCTGCTGCTCTCGTCCTGCATCACCACGGGGGCCGGTAGCCGGTCTTGAGTTCGCGACCTCGCACTCTCCACTTCGGCTCTTTGTCCATCGTCTTTGCAGTGATCGTCCTGAGCCTGCGGATGACCTGTCCGTAGGCACCACTGGCTGCCGCGGAGATGGTGCTGCCGGGCGGCTCGTCCATGAACGGCATGAACTTGTCGGGGAACCCGGGCATCGTGCAGGCGATGCATATGCCGCCCACGTTCGGACAGCCGCCGATGCCGTTGATCCAGCCGCGCTTCGGCACGTTGCACTTGACCACGGGCCCCCAGCAACCCAGCTTCACGATGCATTTCGGCGACCCGTACTCGACCGCGAAATCACCTTGCTCGTAATAGCCCGCCCGGTCGCAACCTTCGTGCACCGTCTGGCCAAACAGCCAGGTGGGGCGCAACGCCTCGTCGAGCGGGATCATCGGGGCCTGGCCCGCTGCCTGATACAGCAGGTAGAGGAGGGTCTCGGAAAAGTTATCGGGATGCGTCGGGCAACCGGGGATGCACACGATCGGGATGCCGGCCTTGGACTTCCAGTTCCAGCCCAGATAGTCCGGCACGCCCATCGCCCCGGTGGGGTTGCCCGCCATCGCGTGGATGCCGCCGTAGGTGGCGCAGGTCCCCGCAGCGACGATGGCGAGCGCTTTGGGCGCGAGCCTGTCCAGCCACTCGCTCGTGGTCATCGGTTGGCCTGTGTCGGGGTTGTTGCCGAACCCACACCAGTAGCCCTCTTTCTTGATGGCTTCGTTCGGGATCGATCCTTCGATGACGAGCACAAAAGGCTCGAGCTCACCGCGGTCGGCTTTGTAGAACCATTCGATAAATGTGTCCGCGCCCTGCATGGGACCGCACTCAAAATCGATGAGCGGCCAGTGAACGGCGATCTTTGGGAGGCCGGGCAGCGCCCCCAAGACGATTTCCTCGATGCTGGGCTGGGTCGCCGAAGTCAATGCGACGGAATCGCCATCACAGCTGAGCCCTGCGTTGATCCACAGGATGTGGACCGGTGCTTCTTCCTCTTGGTCAGCGACCTTCGGGTCCTCCGCCGTCATTGCCATTCCCGAATGCCTCCTTCTGGACGCTAGCGAGCGCCCGAGCTACAGGGTTTGCCACGACCAAACAGTTGCATGCTCCGCGCACAGCAATGAGGAGAAATCGTTGGCGCTCGAGAGGGCTTGCAGCGAGCTCGATACCTCGCAGACCACGGCATCGCGCGCTTTGTGGCAGTGGTGTTTCTTACCACTTGGATCCCTCTCGCTGGCTGATGCTGGGGAGGGTACTACTCGCCGGATCGATCCGCAACGAGGCTAGCAACATCGAAGGTTGCACTCGCGATACCTACCGTTCCGCTTCCATCCTGGCATTCGCCACCACCGCTTGACCCAGTGATACCCCGCCGTCGTTGGGAGGGATGCGGTGATGAACCAGCACGTCGAATCCATTGTCCGATAGGCGAGTCGAGAGGCGGCGGAGCAGCAGCATGTTTTGGCAACTCCCGCCCGACAGTGCGACCGTCGCGAGTCCCGTTCGGTCACGGCCGCCAATGCACGCGCGCACCAAAGCATCGGCCAAGCCGTTGTGGAACCTCCCAGCAGCGTGGGGAACGGAACGTCCATCGGCGAGGTCGCTCGCGAGCGCCGCCACCAGGTCTACGCCATCGATCTCGTCCTCCCGCACCGCGCAGTCATAGGCCTCGGTCACGGAGGGATCCGCGACCTGCTCCAGCTCGGTGGCCGCCTGACCTTCGTAAGTGGCGACCTCTCGCAGGCCGCACACCGCCGCGGCGGCATCGAACAAGCGTCCTGCGCTTGAAGCGGGGGGCGAGTTGATCCCCTTCCTGGCCATCTGGAGGATGGGGGTCCAGCGAGGGCCGGTGCGGCTGACGAAAGGAAGGTCGAGCTCGGCCCCCGTTGCTCCGAACGCGGCGTCCAGGTACACCGCGCCCATACGCCACGGCTCGCGCACCGCGGCGGCACCACCGGGCAAGGGGACGTAGCGGAGGTGGGCCAGCCTCTCGTAGCTTCGGGTATCGCACGCCAACACCTCGCATCCCCAGATCGTGCCGTCATCGCCGAAGCCGGTGCCGTCGAGCGCCACGCCGATGACCGGACCGGACTGGCCGTTGTCGGCGAGGCACGACGCAATGTGCGCGTGATGATGCTGCACCCCAATCTTCTCTTGGATGTCCAACCCCAACGCCCATTTCGTCGCGAGGTATTCGGGATGGAGGTCGTAGGCGACGACCTCCGGCTCGACCGAGAAGATCCGTGTGAGGTGCTCGACCGCGTCGGTGAACGCTTCCATAGTCTCGAAATTCTCGAGATCACCGATGTGGTGCGAGAGGATCGCCCGCTCGCCGATGCCAAGACAGAACGTGTGCTTTAACTCCGGCCCCGCTCCCAGAACCGGGCGAAGGAACGATTGGGTCATCGTGAGGGGCGCGGGGGCATAGCCGCGCGCGCGGCGTATCGGAAAGCTGTGGTTTTCGTCGATCCGAACCACCGAGTCATCACAGCGCATCCTGATGGGGCGGTCGTGACCTAGAAAGGCGTCCGCGATCGTCTTCAGTCTGGCACGAGCATCGACGTCCAGGTAGGCCATCGGCTCTTCGGAGATGTTGCCGGACGTGAGGACGATCGGCGCACCGAGCTCGGCGAGCAGCAAGTGATGCAAGGGGGTGTAGGGAAGCATCACGCCGAGGTAGCGGTTACCCGGTGCCACTCCCAAGGCAAGGGCCGAGCCGTCCTCGCGTTTGGGCAAGAGGACGATGGGGGCCTGTGGCGAGGTGAGCAGCTTCTCCGCGGCGGCGTTTACCGCCACCAGGTCTTGGATCGTGCCTAGGTCGGGGGCCATCACTGCGAGTGGTTTTTCCTCCCGCGCCTTTCGGCGGCGCAGCTCGGCCACGGCGACGTCGCTCCGGGCGTCACAAGCAAGGTGGTAACCGCCCAGGCCCTTGATCGCTACCGTCCGCCCCTCACCCAAAAGCGCGGCGGCGGCCGTTATCGGGTCACCGGAAGTCGCGGCACCGGCGGCATCCGTGAGATGGAGGGATGGGCCGCAGCGCGGGCATGCGACCGGTTGCGCATGGAAGCGCCTGTCGGTGGGATCGTCGTATTCGGCTCTGCACTCGTCGCACATGACGAACCCGGCCATCGTCGTATTGGCCCGGTCGTATGGGATCGCGGTGGCGATCGTGAACCGTGGGCCGCAGTTTGTGCAGTTCGTGAAGGCGTAGCGGAAGCGCCTCTCGGCGGGGTTGAAGATCTCAACCACACAATCTGGGCAGCTAGCCGCATCTGCTGAGATTGGGGCTGTCTTCTCTCCCCCGCTACCGCTCGCGAGGATCTCGAACACAGAGCTTCCCTCCGGCGGAACGGACTCCTGCTCGATGCTCGCTATCGAAGAAAGTGGCGGAGGCACAGCGGTGAGCCGGGCCTCGAAGTCGGCAGCGACATTTTCGGTCCCCTCGATCTCGATGAGTACACCGCCGGGGTCGTTCAGGACATAGCCGCTCAGACCCATCTCGGTAGCGAGTTTGTAGACGTAGGGCCGGAAGCCGACCCCCTGCACGGTCCCGCGCACGCGGATGCGCCGCCGGACGGTTGCCTTCTCAGCCACCCGGATCTGTCAGGAGGCGGCCTGCAGCAGCTCATCGAGACTGCTCCAGAACCGTCCCCGCGGCCATGCCTGGCATCCGGCTTGCTCGGCAGCTTCGCCGAGCGTTCTGTCGACATGGGAGTAGTAGCCCACCACTCGTGCCGGCCGCAGCTCTTCTGCCGGCACAGCACGCAGCTCTTGGAGGACGTGGTCCCGGCCCCCATCGAGATCGATGACGACCACGGAGGGCTTCAGCTCACGCAGCCGTTCACGAAAGCCATCCACAGAGGTGCTCTCGAAGGTGACCCCGGCTCGAGAGGCAGCGTCCACGAGGCGGGACTTCGCCATCAGATCGCCACCGACCAGCAACAAGGTCGTCACCGTGCGGAGCCTAGTGCTCCGTGCGACGAATATGCTCGGATGGTGGCGGATCTGGCGATCGATGTTCGACAGCTCCGCAAGTCTTACCCCGGTTTCCGGCCCTCGCGGTCGCGGCGGCGCCGGGGAGCCGCTGCGGCCCCACCTGCACCGACCGGCCCGGTTGAGGCGGTGCGCGGGATCGACCTCGCGGTTTCTGTAGGAGAAGTCTTTGCGCTGCTCGGCCCGAACGGGGCGGGTAAGACCACGACCGTCGAGATCATGGAGGGGTATCGCGACCGGACCTCGGGCGACGTTTCAGTTCTCGGGCATGATCCCGCCAAGGGCGAAAAGGATTTCAAACAACGCATCGGGATCGTGCTGCAGGAGACAGGTGTCGAGCCTTTCCTCACGGTGGCAGAGGCTGTAGAGCTATACCGCGGCTACTACCCGAATCCGCGCCCGGCCGCCGAGATCATCGAGGTCGTGGGCCTGGGCGACAAGAGAGACACTCGGATCCTGAAGCTCTCCGGGGGCCAGCAGCGACGGCTCGACGTCGCCATCGGACTTGCCGGAGATCCGGAACTGCTGTTCCTCGACGAACCCACCACGGGTTTCGATCCCGCGGCGCGTCGGAATGCATGGACGATGATCGAGAACCTGAAATCGCTCGGCAAGACCATCTTTCTGACTACGCATTACATGGACGAAGCGCAGCAGCTCGCCGATCGCGTCGCCATAATCGCCGACGGGCGCATAGTCGCGGAGGGCCCGCCCAGCCAGCTGGCAGGGCGAGACACGACCAGAACCCTTATCCAGTTCCGGGTGCTCGGAGGGACGGTTCCTTTTCCGGGCGTCGGGGCATGGTCGATGAGCGACGACGGACATGTGGGGATCAACACCGAGGAGCCGGTCAAGGTCCTTCATGAGGTTACGAGCTGGGCCCTACAACAAGGGATCGACCTCGAGGGTCTCAGCGTGAGA
>JAXDJR010000162.1:0-11361 GCA_034667545.1 Actinomycetota bacterium | reverse complement strand
ACGCCGGCCGGCCCTCGAAGTTGCGCTCTCGATCGGAGAGGCCACCAACAATGTCGCTGAATACAACGCGCTGATAACTGGACTTCAACTCGCGTTGGATAACGGCGTCTCCCAGATAGCGGTATATGTCGATTCCGAGCTCGTGGCGTCGCAGGTACAGGGCAAGTGGAAGATCAAGAACGACCGTTTGCGCGCTCTGGCTGGCAAGGCTCAGTCGCTGATGGCCCGCTTCGAATCTGCATCGATCACGCCAGTGCGCAGGCACCTGAATGCTCGGGCGGACGAGCTCGCGAACCAGGCTATGGATGCGGCGGGGGCCGGACTGGACAACGACCTGAGCATCCTGACGTTCGATCTGGACCCGGCACCGGCCGAAGACGACATGTAGGTGCTGTTCTGGCACCTCGGCGTTGCCGCAGCTCTCGTCTACGTCACGCTCGGTCGGCAGCGCATCGACTATCGCTTCATCCTTCTGGGGGCCGCCCTTCCCGATCTGATCGACGTTCCGTTGTCCTTCGTATTCGGCTGGCCGGGCAAGCGCGGGCCATCCCACACTCTCCTGGCGGTCGTTGTGGTGACGGTTGTGATTCTCATCGCGTTTCGCGGGCCTCGCCGTCTTTCGCTGTTTGGTCTCGGTGTGGGTTGGCTTACGCACCTAGTCGGCGACGGCATGTGGTCCGTCCCTCGCACGTTCCTGTGGCCGGCCTTCGGAACGCGTTTCGGAGCGAATCCTGCCGAGCCCTATTCGCTCGACTTGATCGTGCATCCACTTAGCCACCTGACAACCTGGGGCGGTGAGCTCGTCGGCGTGGCGATTCTGGTGTGGTTTTGGATCGCATTCCGCTTAGGGGAAAAGGACCGCCTACGGCAGTTCGCGCGCGACGGAATGCTGCGCCCGTAACCCATCCCACGCGCGTCTCAAGGGTGACTCACCTGGCGACGAGGCACTCCCCGCGGGAGTCTTTTGCAGCAGGCGACCCGCCATGGGTGGGCCGGCTGCGAAGTCCGCGCCGGAGCGGGCGACGGCCCCCGCAGCCACGCCCCGACCACGGGTCGCGCTATATAGTCGCCCGCGGAGCTCCATTGAAAATCGAATACCTGCGCGCTGCACAGGGGGAAGTCCGGTCAGAAGCCGGCGCTGTCCCGCAACTGTAGGCCGCCTTAGGCGGCAAGCCAGAGAACCCTGGCAGTGCTTGGGCTCGGCACCTTCGAGGCAAAGGGAGGCGAGCTGCGGATATCTCCGTTCTCTGCGGCCCCCTGACCTTCACGGGGCCGCTGTCATGTCTGGCGAGTGAACCAGAACAGTGCGGCTCAGCCGTCCGTTCGGTTCGGAGACAAAGGAGGACGGATGAGAAGACCCAAGGTCGTATCCATGATTGCAGCGTGCCTGGTGGCGTTGCTCGTGATGCCGGCGTCGGCGTCGACGGCGACGAGGACTCACCGAGCGAGACACGCGCTTCGCTACATCGTCCGGCACCAGGCGCAAGACGGATCGATAGCTGCCTTTTCCCCACTCGGCTCGACCGCCGATGCGGTGTTGGCGATGGTCGCGGCCAAGCGTGGGCCACTTCAGGAGCGCAGGGCGCTCCGTTACCTGAAGCGCCACCTGGCCGATGCGACTTCGATAGGGCTCAAGGCGAAAGTGGTGATGGCTGCAGTAGCCGCGGGCCGCGATCCTCGTCGCTTCGGGAATCGGAACCTAGTGAACGCGATCAAGACCTCGCAGCGAAGGAACGGGCATTATGGAAAAGGCACGTCGGTCATCGATCAGGCGCTCGCCATGCTGGCTCTGACCGCTGCCAAGGTGCAGCCCGGACACCGTGCCGCGACATGGCTCGCCGATGCGCAGTGTCCGGATGGTGGGTGGCAATTCGATGCTCCTTACGATCCCTCGACCGACAGCCGCCATTGCCACAACCGAGCCGGGAGTGACTTCACCCGGTCGGATACGAACACGACCAGTTACGCCGTGCAGGCACTCGACGCGCTCACGACGCCGGTGCATCCGGCAAGAAGCCCATTCGCTTACTTGCGGTGGGTTCGCGATCCCATCAAGCACGGCTGGGGATACGACCAGAAAACGAACCTGACGGATGCAAATTCCACCGCTCTGGTTCTGCAGGCGTATGCAGCTGCCGGACGGCACCATCCGCGCCACGCGATGCGGGCTCTCACGAAGCTGCAATACCCGGCATGCAGCGGGCATTTTCCGTTTGCATTTGCGTTCAGCTGGACCAAGTCTCGGTCGGGCGGACTCAAGCGCACCGGACCGGATGTCGGCGCAACAATCGGTGCAGTCCTGGGATTGCTAAAGCAACCGCTGCCCGTTCCGAGCAAGCCGCTGAGCAAACCGATCCCCAAGCGCGCCACTTGTTAGGGGTAAGCGAGCACTGATGCGGCTTCGCGCGACGATCGGCATCGTTGCTTTCGTCGCGGCGCTGCTGCCCGTTGCTCCGTCCGCGTCTCCCGCGTGCGCGGCCGAGGCGCCCCACGCGGCCCTCGTGGTGGACACGGCCAAGAAGGTCCTTCGGTAT
Source organism: Actinomycetota bacterium (assembly GCA_034667545.1). GTDB lineage: Bacteria > Actinomycetota > CADDZG01 > CADDZG01 > WHSQ01 > DATAPE01. The sequence continues at coordinate 8,827 of JAXDJR010000162.1, read as the reverse complement.
TGCGTGATGCTCGATCAGCCCTCCGTCTCGGGCTTGAGGCTGATCGAGCTCGCGCACGACCAGTACGGGCTCAGCTATAGATCCGACGGTGCCGCGGTGTGCATGCTGGCCGGTACCGGCACCACCGACGGGGACTGCTTCGGGGATTACCCGGATTTCTGGGGGTACTGGCGGGGGAACGGATCGGGGGGCTGGACGTGGGCAGCAAGCGGAGCCGCCACCACCTCGGTGCACGACGGACAGGTCGAGGGATGGAGCTGGGGGACCGGCGATAGCGGAGCTTCTCATCCTCGGCCCCCGAACACGACCTTCTCCTCCGTATGCCAACCAGCCCGGCCCACCGCGTCACCCGGGCCCAGGCCTTCGTCCACGCCCCGGTCACAGCCCACGCCGAGAACGCGTCCCAAGGCGGCTCCTTCGGCCGCCACTTCTCGCCCCCGGAAGTCACCGGACCCGAAACCGAGTGCCACCGGAAAGCACAACCGTTCTCGTCACAGCCCTCAGCCGGCGCGTGCTCGTCCCACAGCGCGGTCGTCTCCGATAGCGGGGGTCGCTGCGAGCAAGCCCGATGACGGCTCGATCCCGGGAGCCGGCATCGCAGCTTTACTCGTGGCGGCCGCCCTGAGTGCGGCGGGATGGCTGCTCGTGAGGCGGCGTCATCTCAGCGCCTAGGGGATTTCACCCCGCGTCGTGGTTGTTGTGGGCCGCCGGCGGCGGGCTCGCCGCGATGTTGACGACGAATCCGTTCTACCTGGCCGTCGCGTGGGCGGCTAGCTGGTTGGTCTACAGCGCGCACCGCAAACAGGGACCTCAGTTGCGCTCCTTCCGGATATTCGTCGTCTTCGGGCTGATCGCGCTGGCAACACGCACTGCCCTCGTCCTTCTCGATCCGCTCCTGCATGTGCCGATCACCTCGAGCAGTGTCGTTCTGGCCCTGCTCGAAGGAGCACGCATCGCAACGCTGCTGTGCATCTTTGGGACCTTCAATTCGGTCAGCGATCCTCATGACCTCTTGCGATTGTCTCCTGCGCGTCTATACGAGCCGATGCTCGCCGCAAGTCTCGCGTTGTCGCTGGCACCCCGCACCATCGCGACCGTCGCGGAGGTACGTGAAGCTCAACGGACCCGCGGCGCTGACATGAAACGGTGGCGGACCCTGCCCTCGTTGGTAGTGCCGGTGCTGGAGACAGGCATGGAGGAAGCCGTGACACTGGCCGAGAGCATGGATGCTCGGGGGCATGGGAGAGGCCGCCGCGTCACTTACCGAGCAGCATCGTGGGACGCCTCTTCCTATCTGCCTGCATCGGCCGGCGTGCTCGCGGGCGCTGTCTTCTTGTGGAGCGTGATCTCGGGTTACGGCCATCTGACGATCGCCATGCCCCCTCTGCAATGGCCGGGGGTCAGCATCGGTGTCGTCGCGGCGACCGCGCTGCTGGCGGCTCCCGCTTTGCTTCCGGCCGGGGGTTTGCAGCGGTGACCGACGCTGTCACTTTCGAGCGGGTGACCTACAGCTATCCGCAGGCAGAGACGCCGGTGTTCTCGGACATCTCTTTTGCGATACCTGAGGGAGCTTTCGTGTTGGTCACCGGCGCAACCGGGGCAGGCAAGTCAACGCTCTTGCGCGCCATGAACGGTCTCGTTCCCCATTTCACCGGCGGCAACTTCTCAGGCACCGTTCGCACCGCTGGGATCGACACCAAAGAGGTGTCGCCCCGCGAGCTGTCTCATCTTGTCGCCTTCGTTCCCCAAGATCCTGCCGCGTCTTTCGTCGTCGATCGAGTGGAAGACGAGCTGGCCTACGCCATGGAGAATCTCGCTTTCGATCGAGCACGCATGCGGCGCAGGATCGAAGAGACGCTCGATCTCTTGGAGCTTGCTCCTCTGCGCGACCGCAGTGTGCGAACGATCTCGGGAGGCGAGCGCCAGCGCGTGGCGATCGCGGCGGCGTTGACCGCGGGTCCCCGGCTTCTGCTACTCGATGAACCGACCTCGCAACTCGATCCGCAAGGCGCGGAGAACGTGCTTGCCGCGCTGCAACGGTTGGTGCACGACCTGGGGATGACTGTGCTGATCGCCGAGCATCGTTTGGAGCGAGTGGCCGGCTTCGTTGACCTTGCCTTAGGGGTCGAAAATGCAGCGGTCGTAGTAGGAGCCCCGGGAGAGGTCCTGACCCGCCTCGGCTCCGGCCCTCCGGTGACGCACCTGGGCCGGTCCCTAGAGTGGCGTCCGCTGCCGTTGACAGTCCGCGATGCGCGCAGGCACGCAGCGAACTCACCACTGAGGCTGCACGTCCAGCCCCCCGCGGGGTCCCCGCGCGCAGGCCGAACGCTCGTCTCGGCGCGCGGTCTTCGCGCCGCCTATGGGCCGACCGTGGTGCTGCAGGGTATCGATCTCGATGTCAGGGCGGGGGAGTCGGTGGTGCTGGTCGGCAGGAACGGAGCGGGCAAGACAACTCTCCTCCGCTGCCTGGCGGGCTTGCACGCGCCTGCCTCCGGTGTTGTCGTCTCGGATGATGGACCGCCACGGCCCGGCACCGACGTCTCGTTGTGCCCCCAAAGACCCGAAGCCGTGTTGTTCCGGGACACCGTGCGTGAAGTGATTGCGACGACCCTGGATTGGATCGACAGCTCCGCCGATCCAGAATCTGTGGTCGCTGCGTTCGGCCTCGCGCTTTCCATCCTGGGAGCCCACCCCCGAGACCTTTCCGCGGGGCAACGTCAACTCGTGGCTATCGCCTCGGTCGCGGCTACGGGCGCGCCCGTGCTGTTACTCGATGAGCCGAGCCGGGGGCTGGATCCTGAATCGAAGCTGCGACTTGTGTCTTTCCTTCGCGGCTATGTGGCCGGCGGGCGCGCCGTGATGCTTGCGACGCACGATGTGGAATTGGCAGCACTGATCGCGGGCCGCGTGATCATGCTTGCGGGCGGCGAAGTCGTGGCGGAAGGATCACCGGCGGACGTGCTGGGGGATTCTCCTGTGTTCGCTCCTCAAACGGCACGCGTGTTCGGGCCGGAGTGGCTGACCCCGGAACAAGTCGCTGCCGCGGTAGCGCCATGAGAGCGCACATCAAGCCCTGGTTATTTGCGCTCGCAAACCTCGTCGGCGTGTTCGTCTTTGCATGGCCCTTCATCATTCCTGAGGTCGCGTCCCATATAGATGCGCCCTGGATCCTGGGGGTGCTGATGGTGTGCTTGAGCGGGCTCTTGTTCCTCGAGCTCGATCGGGCGGGTCTGGGCCCCAAGACGGTCGCGCTCATCGCGGTGCTCGGTGCGGTCATGGTGGCGCTGAGATTGCCCGGATACGTGGCAGGTTTCTCTGCGATGTTCGTCGTCGTTCTCGTCGCCGGCAACTCGTTCGGCCCTGGATTCGGCTTCTTGCTGGGAGCGGTGGGCACGTTCGCATCGGCGCTCTTTGTTGGCGGCCTCGGGCCGTGGCTTCCCTTCCAGATGGTCGCGGTGGGATGGGTGGGGGCTGGTGCAGGGATCGTCCCGCGGCCACCGAGGTGGGCGCTGCGCATCGGGATCCTCGCGACTTACGGTTTCCTCGCAGCATTCCTGTTCGGAGCGGTGATCAATCTCTACTTCTGGCCCTTCGTCGCCGGCTCCTCGCGGATCGGCTGGGATGCGGGAGCCGGGAGCCTCGTCAACCTTCGCCACTACGCCGCTTTCTACGCGGTGACATCACTGGGTTGGGACGCGGTCGGGGCGGTCGGGAACGTGGTGATGGTAGTTCTGCTCGGCCGGCCGCTGCTCGGAGCTTTCGATCGCGCCGCCCGCAGGATGAACCTTGAGGTGAGCTCGGGGACCCGGCGGCCGCACCCGGCAGGCACGGTTGCATAATTGGGAACGAGAGCCGGCCGGGCGGCCGCGCTGGGGGCGGCTACGAGACGCTTCCAGCGAGGAAAGTCCGGACTCCACAGGGCAGGACGCTGGGGAAAATCCCAGGCGGGGCGACCCGTGGCCAGTGCAACAGAGAGCAGACCGCCCGAGGAACCTCGGGTAAGGGTGAAACGGTGAGGTAAGAGCTCACCAGCGTGCCGGGTGACCGGTGCGGCTAGGTAAACCCCGTCCGGAGCAAGACCAAGCAGGGGGCAAGGGTGGCCCGCCCGCCCCTAAAAGGGGCCCCCGGGTAGGTCGCACGAGGCGGACGGCAACGTTCGTCCCAGATGGATGGCCGCCGCCCGCCGCAAGGCGGGTACAGGATCCGGCTTACAGGCCGGCTCTCGGCTTGGGCCCTCACCTCCGGGTGGGGGCCCTCCCTTCCCACCGTCCGGCGCCTCCGGGGGGGACGAGATGCTCCGTCGCGGGCTTCCCAGCCGGCTCAGCCTCCAGCTGAGACGGCTGCTGCAGAGGCTTCCTCCGCATCTGTCCCCCCTCCGCCGCCTCTTTGCGTGGGACCGATGAGCAGAATCGCGAACTGCCCGATCGGACGCGTGCTAGGCGGGCATGTCCTCGAGCAGGGGTAGGCGAAGGGTGGCTTGGGTGCCTTTGCCCTCTTGGCTGTGAAGGTCGATGGTTCCGCCGTGGGCCTCGGCTATGCGCCGGCATATGTACAACCCCAGACCGATGCCCCCGGAGGGCCGCTGCTCTGATGCGTCGGCTTGATAGAAGCGGTCGAACGCTTTCTCGAGCTGCTCGGAAGTCATGCCGGGCCCGGTGTCCATCACTTTCAACCAAGCTGCCTTTCGATCGCTGCCGGTAGTGACGCAGATCTCGGCCCCCGGTGCGTACTTGATCGCGTTGGTAAGCAGGTTGTCGACCACCTGCCGCAAGCGACCGGAATCAGCGATCACCTCCACCGGCACGCCGTCTCCGAACTCGATGGTGCAGTCCGTGCCGAGCTTGCGCGCGTCGGTGACCGCGGCCCGCCCGAGGTTGGACAGATCAACCAGGTCCGGGCGCAGAACGATGGTCCGCGATGCCTCCAAAAGGTCTTCGACAAGCCGTTGTAGCTGCTCGCCGCGCTTGAGTAGCGTAGATATGAATTCGCTGCGCAGTGCTTCGTCGATCTGATCGCCGCGACGCTCCAATGTCCGCGCCGCTCCGATGATCACCGAGAGAGGTGTACGCAGTTCGTGACTGACCACCGCCAGGAACTCCGACTTCATCCGGTCGGCTTCCTGGAGCCTCTGCACTACAGCCCGCTCTTGCTCGAGAAGGCGGGCATTCTGCAGTGCGGTTGCAGCTTCGTCCGCGAGCCCATGCATCCTTGCCTGGAGGGTTTCGTGCAGCTCGAGCCGGGGCTTCTCGGGATCTCGAGTGGCTGCGATCACTCCGAGGAATTGGCCTCGCGCCGATATGGGAACCACGAACACTTCGCTCGCTCCGTAGCTTTCCACGAGCTTACGGACCACCTGATCGACGGTGCTTTCTCCCGTGGTCCCTCCCGGCCCGTCGACCACGAGCACGTCGGATAGTTGAGGCGTCTCCTCGAGGCGGTGGATGGTTCCATGCAGGTCCCTCTCGAGATCCTTGGGGTAACCGAAGAAGCCGCGATAGGAGAGCGATCTCGTGCGCTCGTCCCACAGGAGTACCGACGCTCGGTCGGCGATCATCACCTTGGGTACCGCAGCCGCGAGTCTCTGGGCCACGTCGTCGGTAGTCGTGCCCGATGCGAGAGAGCGAGCGAGATCTAGCAACACCCTTGCGGTCTCGCCCTGGGTGCGCGCCTGTTCGAGGGCTGTGGCAACATCGAGCGCAGCTGCTGCGTGACGTCCGTACGCTCGCAGGAGTGACTCCTCTTCGGGGAAGAACGAGCCTCGCTCTGGATGCAGCGCAACGAGGTGCCCGTAACTGCGCCGGGCGGAGACCACTTCCACGACGAGTCGCGAGTCCGAGAAATCGCCAGTTCTCCGCTCGCCTTCCAGTTCCGCGGCGATCCGTTCGGCTTCTTCGAGCGCGAGCCCTGAGTGGTGTATCTGGAGGGGCGAATCCTCACTGGGATGGACTGCGAGTACGTAGGACTGTGCGGTGACCGCGGTCGCGGCGCGGTGGGCGATCCGCGCGAGGACGGTTTCGACCTCGTCTGGAGAGATCAGGTCCGCGGTGGTTGCTTCGAGGGCCTCGGTTCGCTCGCCCAGAGAGGTCAGCTGGCTCTCGAGGTCCGCCAACCGTCGCTTCCTCTCGCGCCACGGCAAGCGGGAGTGGGTCGACCAGCGCAGCAGGTAGACGCATTCGGGAGCGCCCCTTACCTGACATTCGTCGTGGATCACCGATGCTCGGCGCAAACCGAACAGCGTTGGCACCTGCGAGAGCAGGCCGATGTTGAAGTCACAATCGAGGCGGCTGGGCGTGAGACCCTCGTGCAGCCGGTAGGAGATCACGGCATGGTTGTTGTCGACCTCGCGCGCCTGCACAGTGCAGACGTTCGACAACCGGGGAGCAGCCTTTGCGATGTTGCGCAGGACTTGTCGGGGCGACCCCAAGGTGCGCAAGAGCACCTTAAGACTTCGCCCGACGTTGCTCTCGAGAACCGTCGCGCCGATGTGCCTGGCGACGAGACGGTCCTGAAGCACCTGCGCCGCCGACTGGAATAGCGCGATCTTCTGCTCGTACGTGCTCCAGGTGGCGGGGTCCTCGAGCTCGGCCGGCGCTCTCTTCTCTCCGGCCAACGACAGCACTTTGGTCACGGCTCCTTCGCCCCCATGGGACCGGACATATCCGACGATCAAAGCGGTGGTGATGCCCGCGGTCTCCCGGGTCGTCTCCGCTACCGCTCGGTGCTCTATCGCCATGTTCCTGGACCGCTTTCCGTTGCCGTCTTAGGGGACCGTCTATCTAAGACCATCGGGATGTAATGGCGCACCGCTACCTGTAAAGGCCTTGTAACCTCGCCTCGTCCGCATCGCGGCGTCCTGATTGTTCCGATATACCTGGCACCATCCTCGCGTTTGGGTGACCTCCGCACCGGCGATCACAAGGAGACGGGATGAAGAAGACTATCGTTGCAACGGAAAATGCCCCGGCCGCAGTGGGCCCTTACTCGCAGGCTGTTGCAGGAGGCGGTCTCTTGTTCTGCTCGGGACAGATCCCTCTCGATCCCGAAACAGGCGAGCTCGTGGGAGGGTCGATTGGCGACCAGACCCGCCGCTGCATGCAAAATCTGGAAGCCGTTCTCGAAGCTGGGGGATCGAGCTTGGAGGCAGTAGTGAAGACCACCGTCTTTCTCACCAATATCGACGACTATGCAGAGTTCAACGAGGCCTACGCCGGCTTTATAGGCGCGGATCCGCCCGCTCGCGCCGCGTTCGCAGTGTCGGCCTTGCCCCGGGGAGCCGCGGTCGAGATCGAGTGCATCGCCCAGCTCTGATCACAGCACTCGTTTGAGCGCGGTCTTCGCTGCCAGCATGCCGCCCATCCCATGCACGCCCGGTCCCGGCGGCGTGGACGAGGAGCAGATGAGGATGTCCCTGGCGGAGGTCGTGTAGGGATTCCAGCGCGTCGACGGACGGGTGAAAAGCTGACGGATATCGATCACACCGGCGGCGATGTCGCCTCCGACGTAGTTAGCGTTGTAGTCGTGAAGCTGGCCGGGATCGATCGTGCTTCTAGCCAACACGACATCTTTGAAGCCGGGCGCGAATCGCTCGATCTGACGCTCGATAGCGGCAGTCATATCGGTCTTCGAACCAGCGGGTACGTGGCAATAGGCCCATGCGGTGTGGCGACCCTCTGGCGCCCGCGTCGGATCGAACATCGTTTGCTGCGCTAGCAGAACGAAGGGTTTGTCCGCGTGCCGTCCCTGGCTTACGGAGCGTTCTGACTCAGCAGCTTCCTGGGCGGTGCCGACCACGTGGACGGTCCCCGCGCGCGCGACCTGTGGAGCGGTCCATGGGATCGGCTCGCGCAGCGCCCAGTCGACCTTGAACGCGCCGGGGCCGTAGCGGAACTTGCGCGCTTCCCGTTGAAAACGCGGTGACAGCCTGTCCCCGGCGATGTCGAGCAGCTGGCGAGGCGATACATCGAGCAGCACGCAGCGCGCCTCGGGGATGTCGTCGAGTGACGCAACGGGTGTCGAGGTCCTTACTTCGCCGCCAAGGGAGTCAAGGTGGGCGGCCATCGCGTCGGCGATCTTCTGCGAGCCGCCCGCCACCGCGGGCCACCCAACTGCGTGGCCGAGCGCGGCGAAGAAAAGCGCGAAGGTTGCCGTCACCGGAGCTTCGAGAGGAAGCATGGTGTGACTTGCCATGCCGGCGAACATCCCCGCGGCTTCGTCGGTCTGGAACCGTTTGACGAGACGCGTCACCGGCGTCAAGAAGTGCAGGCCAAGCCGCGCCATGGTGAGGGGGTGGCGCGGGACCCTGAGGGGGCCGAAGAAGTCGTGCCGCAGATTGTCGAAGTCCTTGACCAACGGCTCTACCAGCTTGCGATACGCGGACGCGTCGGGCCCGAGCGCGTCGGCAGTCTCGTCAACCGACCGATACAGCAAGCCAGCCCGGCCCCCGTCTAGTGGATGGGCGAAAGGGACCTCAGGATGTACGAGCTTCGCCCCGTAGCGCTCGAGATCGAGCTTGTCGAAGAATGGCGAGCCCACGAGCAGAGGATGTATGGCGGAGCAGATGTCGTGCATGAATCCAGGAAGCGTCAGCTCGGCCGATCGCATCCCTCCGCCGACCGTGTCCTTGGCTTCGAGCACCACGACGGAACGTCCCGCCTCGGCGAGGGTGATCGCTGCGGCGAGACCATTCGGACCCGAACCGACGATGACGGCGTCGTAGGCGCGACCGGTAGTTACGATGCGGCTCCATGCTGATGCTGCTCCGATTCGCCGACCACTTTGTCGCCGAATACGATCCTGACTTCTCGCTCCGTGCTGCGACCCGTCACCG
>JAXDJR010000161.1:0-3592 GCA_034667545.1 Actinomycetota bacterium | reverse complement strand
CGAAGCCGCCGGACTCGACGATGCGTCCGCCCATCAACACGTGCACCCTGTCGGGCCTGATGTAGTTGAGCAGGCGCTGATAGTGCGTGATAAGCAGGATGCCGACCTCGGGACCCGACAGTCGGTTAACGCCTTCCGACACATGACGCAGTGCGTCGATGTCCAGGCCAGAATCGGTTTCGTCGAGGATGGCAAGCTCGGGGCGTAGCACGGCCATCTGCAAGATCTCGTTGCGTTTCTTCTCTCCGCCGGAGAAGCCCTGGTTGACGTAGCGGTCCACCAACTCGGGCGGGATCTCGAGCAACTCGATCTTTTCCTGCAGATACATACGGAACTGCATCGCCGACTTCTGGTCGCCGGGGTGGGTCGCGTTGTAGGCGGTGCGCGTGAAGTTCACAACCGACACACCAGGTACCTCAGTCGGGTATTGAAACGCCAGGAAGATGCCCTTCTGCGCGCGCTCGTCGGGGGCCAGCGACAAGATGTCCTCACCTTTGTATAGGATCTTGCCGCCGGTAACCTCGTAACCGGGCCTCCCGGTAAGAACGTAGGCCAGCGTCGATTTGCCCGAGCCGTTGGGGCCCATGATCGCGTGGATCTCGCCGAAATCGAGCTCGAGATCGAGGCCGCGCAGGATTTCTTTGCCTTCGACCTCGACGTGAAGGTCTTCGATGCGGAGAAGATTTTCAGCCATCAACTCACTCCCTTACTGATTGCGGGGGCCGACGAGAACCTCGTCGCCTTCGACTCTGACCTCGTACGTGGCCACCGGTTTGGTGGCCGGCAGGATGCGCACGTCACCGCTGACGACGTTGAAACGGGAGCCGTGCAAGGGGCACTCGACCTCGAGCTCCTCGGCATCGAAATCGCCGTCGGTGAGGAAGGTTTGCTCGTGGGTGCAATAGTCGTTGAGCGCATACACATCCTCGCCGACTCGGTACAACCCGACGGGCTCGCCATGCGCGATGACTTGCATCATGCCCTCATCGGGGATGTCCTCGAGCTTCGCTACCGTCTGGAAATCGGCCATCACACCGCCATCTCGAGAGCTCCGCCAGACCCTTCGACCTTCGCCGCGATCGCATCGGCCAGCTCTTCACGAACGGCAGGAACGCGAATGCGGTCGAGGACCTCGCCGAAGAATCCGAAGACGACCAACTTCTGCGCAGTCACGCGGTCGATCCCGCGGCTCATCAGATAGAAGAGGTGTTCTTCCTCTACCGGAGAGACCGTCGCGCCGTGCGTGCACCGCACCTCGTTGGCTTCGATCTCCAGCTGGGGGATCGAGCGCGCCATCGCATCATCGGACAGCACCAGGTTGCGGTTTGCCTGATAGGCGTCGGTCCCCTGTGCCCCTTGCAGTACCTTGATCAATCCCGAGTACTCCGAACGCGAGTTCTCTTTCAATGCCCCCTTGTAGAGCAGGTCTGAGGTCGAGTGCGGTGCGTTGTGAGACTGCAACGTGCGCTGAGCGAAATGCTGGTCCGTATCGGCGAAGTACAACCCCAGCATCTCGGAGAACGAGCCTTCGCCCTTCAATACGCACTCAACCTGGGTGCGCCCAAAACGGGAGCCGAGGTTGACCGCCAGGCTTCGGACCGTCGAGTCGCGATGGCCCGTGAACCTCTGCGTCTGGAAGTGCTGGACGGAACGGCCCCATTGCTGCAACGAGATGTAGTTGACGAGGGCTCCCCGCCGAGCTTCCACCTCGACCACGCTGGCGCATAGAGCGGCATCGCCCGCGTCCTCGGACGAGAAGCGATCGACGAAGGTGAGGCTCGCGTTCTCGTCCACCACGATGCTGGTGTGGGGAAAGGTCGAGCCGCCCGGGTCGACCCGGCGAAGCACCTCGAGGGGAAATTCCACTTCAACGCCCGGGGGCACGTAGAGAACGACGCCTTCCGAGAAGAAGGCGGCGTGAAGAGCCGTGAAGCGGTGCTCGTCGACCGGAACGTCCGTGAAGAAGTGCTCCTGCACCAATTCGGGGTACTCGGTAACCGCGGTGCGCATCTCGGTGAAAATGACCCCCTTGCTGGTGAGCTCCTCGGGCACGTCCAGGGCGATGGAGCGGGCCTGCGGAGCGGCAAAAGCCCCGAAATCGAAGCCTCGAACGTCGACGTAGCGCCAGTCCTCACTCTTGGGATCGGGGTCGTCCAGTTTCTCGAAAACGTCGAAGGCATCGAGCCGCCGCTGGAGGAGCCAGCTGGGCTCGTGAAGCTCGGCCGACAGCGTTTCGACGGCGTGGCGCGTCAGTTCGTTGGTCATCTTCGGTGTCTCCAGGGGTTGCGAAAGGGAAAGTCGAGCCTACCAGTTAGGTTCCCCTAACCCAAGGCTTAGCCGGCGGGTCTTCCCTGGTCAGACGCCACAAAGCTCGGCCAGGCGGGCGCCGATCAGTGGTGCGAACTTGAAGCCGTGCCCGCTGCAGGGGGAGCCAACCACCACGGGGCCATGACGTTCGAGAACGAAGTGCTCGTCAGGGGTGTTGGTGTAGAAGCAGGTTTCCACGAGATGGGGCTCGGGCTCGACGCCGGCGAAGGAGGCGGCGACCCCCTCGGAGAGGCGCGCCACAGCTCCAGGGTCGGGACTCCCCTCCTCGTCGGGATCGGCGGGGGGGCCGGCGATGTGATGGCCGGCCTTGATCCCCTCCGAAGTCGGAAGCGCGTAGAAGGCCGGGTCGGTCCACGCGACCAGCACCGGAGCCTGGGTTGTGGTGCGGAAGTAGGCGACCGTCTCCCGGGTAGGCACGACGTCTAGATCGATGCCCACAGGAGCAAGAAGGCTGCGCGCCCAGGCTCCCGTGGTGACGACCACGGTCTCGGTCGAAAGTCGAACACCGCCGGCAACCACTTCGGCTCCGCCGGAGCGGGGGACCACCTCTGTTACCCGCGTGTTCTCCCGCAGATCCGCTCCGGCCCCGACCGCCGAGGCGACCATCGTCCGCCACGAATCCTCGGCTGCAACTACGGCGGTGTCAGGCTGGAAGAGGGCCGGTTCATCGTCGGCGAGAGTGAGCCCGGGGAAGCGAGCGTTCACCTCGGCGCCCTGCAGAAGCTCGAACCTCGCTCCGCAGCTTTGGAGTGCAGCAGCATGCTCAGGCACGGCGGGCCCCGCGTCTATTCCACCCGTCGGTGTGAGCAGGGATCCACCCGATTCGTGTTCGAGCTCGCGCCAGAGCGGCAGCGCCTCCTGAGCCATCGCAACGTACTGAGGATCGCGGTAAGAGAACCGAAAGATACGAGCGGAGCCGTGGCTGGAGCCTCGCTTGTGCCCGATGTCGAACCGCTCGAGCATGGCCACTTTCTTGCCGGCCCGGGCCAAGGCCCGTCCGGTCGCCGCACCCATGACGCCGACACCGACGACAACAACGTCAAAACTCTCCACCGTCGGAGCAGGATAAAGCGATTGGCGGATCTCTCTATGGCCGAAGGAGAGATAGAGCGATGGCGGGCAAACCCGTTGCATGAGCACGCTAGAACCTGCGATAGGGGGCCAATCGGGTAGCTCTCCTGGGTTGGTCGTGACGGGTCCACTCGCCAACGGACCTTCATGCTGGAGCCGTCAACCCCCTCTCCAGCCACTGAGAGGGATTGAA
>JAXDJR010000160.1:0-9735 GCA_034667545.1 Actinomycetota bacterium | reverse complement strand
CGTCGTGGAGAGCAGATCAGATGCCATACGGGGGAATGAAGGATTCCGGCGTCGGACGCGAGGGTTTGCGCTATGCCATGGACGAGATGACCCAGCCCAAGATCCTGGTCCTGTCAGACATAGCGCTATAGATATGGCTCTGTAGCGGGATCTGCGCAGCACGCACAGGTTTAGCGAGGAGGGACGGCGGCTGCGGAGGAAGCCTCTGCAGCGGCCGCCCCAGCCGCAGGCTGGGTCGGCTGGGAAGCCCGCGACGGAGTAGCCGCCGTCCCCCCGCAGCCTCCGTGCGTGGATCTGCCGAGCCTGGTGTAGAAAAGTTGAGTAGTGGGCCTGGAACCCGAGCCCGAGCGTGGATCACTCGGAGGCGGGGTAGACCAGCGGAGATGACCACCCCTCAGTCCCGTCCTTCTGAGTACAGCTGCACCTTCGGCCAGGCTCTGGGGCGTGGGCTCATGCGCCGCTGCCCCCGGTGTGGCCAGCCCAAGATCTTCTCCGGTTTCTTCTCTCTGCGCTCGAGCTGTCCCCGGTGCGGGTTCCGCTTCGAACGTGAAGAGGGCTACTGGACCGGAGCGATGATCGTCAACATCGCGGCCTGCGAGATCTGGTTTGCGATCCTTTTCATCGCCGTGATCGCGGCCACCCTTCCCGACATCGCGTGGGTGCCGCTGCTGGGAGTGGCATTGTTCACGAACGGGCTCTTGCCGGTCGTCTTCTACCCCTGGTCCAAGACCATCTGGATGGCGTTCGACGTCTATTACCACCACGACCCGGCGGACGATCTCAGGTAGCAGCTCCCGGAGTGCCCCCCGACACTCTCATAGCACTCTCACTTCAGGCTTTGCCCGGGCCCTCGATCTGCGGCTATAGATACGCTGAAGAGCGTAGAGGCAATCTCGGGAAGAGCCTTGACACTCCTATAACACTCCTTCAGAGTGTCGTCATGGACCAGCAGCAGGTGCAGATGGATCGCGGCTTGACGCAGGACCTCGACGACGTCATGGAGACGGTCGAGGCCGCGGTACGGGACCTTGATTTCGGGTCGATCGTCCTGAAAGTTCACCAGGGACGGGTCGTCTCGATCGAGACCTCTCGCAAGCTTCGGTTCGGCAACGCCCGCTGACGGCCCCTCACAAGTTCTCGTTCGTCGACCGGATGGCCGGAGATGGAATCCGATCGAAAGGAGCATCGTGAAGCACAGAAGTACGCGCCTCATCGGCGCACTAGCAGTAACCGCTCTAGCCGTGAGCGCGTGCTCGAGTGGGAATGCGACCACTGGCACCGCAAGTAGCAAGTGCACACCGGCGAGCACGCCGGTCATCAACTTCGCCGCTTACAGCACCCCTCGTGAGGTTTACGGCAAGATCATCCCCGCCTTCCAGGATTACTGGAAGACGAAGCACAACGATCAGTCCGTCATCTTCGAGGAGTCCTACGGGGGCTCTACCTCGCAGTCGCAGAACGTGGTCAATGGTTTCCCGGCAGACGTAGTGGCGCTCTCACTCGCCCCCGACGTGGACGCGATCAAGAGTGCAGGTTTGATCACACACGATTGGACCCAGGCGCCCGATAAGGGCATGGTGTCGTCGTCTGTAGTCGCCCTCGACGTTCGGCCCGGCAACCCGAAGAACATCAAGGACTTCAACGATCTGACTCAGTCAGGTCTTCAGATCCTGACTCCCGACCCCGCCCAAAGCGGCGGCGCGCGCTGGAACATCGTCGGTGCTTACGGCGCGGCGATGCGTGGCTACGCCGGCAATAAAAAGAACGACAGTGCGGGGGCCCAGAGTCTGCTGCAGAAGATATTCAGCAATGTCACCGTCATGGACAAGAGCGCCCGGGACTCGATCAAGAACTTCGAGTCGGGCAACGGCGACGTAGCGATAACTTACGAGAACGAGATCCTGACTGCGCAGGACGCAGGTCTTCCCGATCAAGCGGTCTACCCACCGTCGACAATAATGATCCAGAACCCGGTTGCGGTCGTGGACAAGAACGCGCAAGCGCATTGCGTCCAGAACGTCGCCAACGCGTTTGTGAAGTTCCTGCACACCAAGACGGCGAAGGATCTGTATTCGACCGTTGGCTTCCTTCGCTCGACCAATTACGCCAAGGCGAAGAAGGGAGATCCCGCAGCCCACATGCCGGCCATCAAGGATCTTTTCACCGTTGATGACTTCGGCGGCTGGCCATCACTCGACCAGAAGCTGTTCAGCAGCAACGGTTTGTTCACCCAAGCGCTGAAGGCGGCGCAGGGCTAACCATGAGTAGCGAAGTTCTCCCAATCGGCCGGACCCGGACGCTTTCCCCTAGGGGTCTGCGTTCCGGGCTCGGCCGATTGGGACTTCGTGCTGGCGCTCTGGTCTACCTCGGGGGGATGATCGCTCTTCCCTTGAGCGCAGTCATCACGAAGGGCTTCGCGCACGGGCTTGACTCATTCCGAAGCGCAATGGCGGCTCCCGGCGCGGTCTCAGCCATCCGCCTGACAATCATCACGGCGCTCGTCGCGGCGGTCGTCAACGCTGTGTTTGGCACGTTGTTGTCGTACGTGCTGGTGCGATACCGGTTCCCGGGCCGCGGCATTCTCAGCGCGGTCGTGGATCTGCCGTTCGCAATCCCAACCCTGGTCACGGGCGTGATGCTCGTAGCTCTCTATGGGCCTGCATCGCCAATCGGGGGATGGTTCGAATCACACGGTATTCACATCGTGTTTGCACCTCTAGGTGTTCTTCTCGCCCTGCTGTTCGTGACGCTGCCATTCGTTGTCCGTACGGTTCAACCTGTGCTCAGTGAGCTGGATGTGGCGCAGGAAGAGGCAGCCGAGGTTCTCGGCGCGTCGCGCTTGAGGACATTCTTTCAGGTGGTGCTTCCGGCTCTCAGACCGGCGATCGCGGCGGGAACATTGCTTTCCTTCGCTCGCGCGTTGGGCGAGTTTGGCTCGATCGTCATCGTGTCTGGAAACATCACGAACCACACCCTCACAGCCCCCGTCTTCATCTTTCAATTGGCCAGCCAGTTCAGGTCCGACGAGGCCGCTGCTGTTTCGGCCGTGCTCTTTGCCATGTCGTTCGCGTTGGTTCTGATCACGTATCGACTGGCCGGCAACCGGGGTGAGCGCCCGTGAGCGCGCGTGTGGAAGCGATCGGGCAGCGTGGCACCGGTCGCCTAGTGCGGACGTTGCTGATCGTGGCGGCAGTCGCTTATGTCGCCATACTGGTGCTGGCGCCGCTCGGGGGCATCGTCTGGGCCACCGCCAGAGCGGGATGGAGCAACGTCACAAGCACGCTCAGCCAGCCCGATGTACGTCACTCTTACTGGCTGACGGGAGTGATCACGGTGATCTCCGTCCTGTTCACTACATTGTTCGGCGTTCTTACTGCCTGGGTGCTGACGCGACACCACTTCCGGGGACGAGGCCTGCTGAATGCACTGGTCGATCTTCCTATGGCAGTGTCGCCCGTGATCGTCGGATTGATGTGTGTGCTGCTGTTTGGGCGCGGTGGTTGGTTCGAGGCTTTCTTCGCGAGCCGCGGCATACAGGTGATATTTGCTCTGCCCGCAATGATCTTGGTAACAATCTTCATCTGCATCCCTTTCGTGATCCGAGAAGTCGTCCCTGTCCTCCACGAGATCGGCGTTGATGAAGAGGAGGCCGCCAAGACGCTCGGCGCCTCTTCCTTACAGACCTTCGTGCGCGTCACGCTGCCGAGCATCCGGTGGGGACTGTTGTATGGAATCGCTCTGTCGACCGCAAGGGCGCTCGGCGAGATCGGCGCAGTCCTGATCGTTTCGGGTGCGATCCAGGGCCAGACCGAAACTGCAACGCTCTACATCTTTCGGGCGTTCGAAGAACGCCAAGAACCGTCGGCTTACCTGGTGGCGTTGTCGTTGGCGGCCATTTCCATCTGTTTGTTGGTGACCATCGAGACGCTCAAGAAGCGAAAGGCCAGGAGGTAATTCCGTGATACAGGAAAGCGACGCGCGACTGATCGAGGCGGGAAAAACGCCAGCGGTACGGGTCGAGCATCTGACCAAACACTTCGGTTCGTTCGCCGCAGTGGACGACGTCAGCTTTGAGGCCCAAGAAGGCAAGATCACAGCCCTGCTAGGACCAAGTGGGTCGGGCAAGAGCACGGTGCTTCGCATCCTCTCCGGACTCGAACACTCCGACTCGGGCCGGATCTGGATCATGGGTGAGCAGCTCGACAACCGTTCGGTCCAAGAGCGCCATCTGGGCTTCGTGTTTCAGCATTACGCCTTGTTCCGTCATATGACCGTTCGTCAGAACATCGCTTTCGGCCTCGTAGTGCGCAAGGAATCCAAAGCTGATCAGACTCGGCGGGTGGACGAGCTGATCGGTCTCATCCAGCTGAAAGGGTTGGAAGACCGCTACCCGGATCAGCTGTCCGGGGGTCAGCGGCAACGGGTCGCCCTAGCGCGAGCTCTTGCTCCTCGGCCCAAGCTGCTGTTGCTAGACGAGCCCTTCGGCGCGCTCGACGCACGGGTTCGCCAGGAGCTCAGGAAGTGGCTGGACCAGCTTCACCGGGAGTTGGGGATCACCAGCCTTCTCGTGACGCACGATCAAGAGGAAGCACTGGAGCTGGCCCATGAAGTGATCGTCATGAATCAGGGCAAGGTCGAGCAGATCGGAACCTCAACCGAGGTATACAACGACCCAAGGACGCCTTTCGTCGCCGGATTTGTCGGAGCCGCGAACGTGATCCGGGGCGTTGCGATCAACGGCCGGGTGCAGTTCGGCGAGCAGTTCCTGGGAGGCGCGCAGCACCTTGAAGATGGATCCGCCGCACATGCGTACGTGCGCCCGCACGACGTTTGGGTTGGTCGCGAGAGCCGCAATGGATCGTCGAGCCCGGGGCGGATCGAGCGGATGTCAGACCTAGGCTGGGTAACAAAGCTGCAGGTACGGCTTCCAGACAACCAGTTGGTGATCGCCGACGTTCCGAACGACAAGCTCTTCGGTTTGCAGACAGATGATCCTGTTTTTGTCGACCTTCGTAAGGCAAAGGTGTTCGAGCCTCCCGGAGCGGCTCGGTCGGACGAGTTGTCGGTCGCCTAGGTCGGTCGATTCCTTGGGTGGCTCTGATCAATCCTTAGGAACGATAGAGATCCCCCCGGTCTGCTCCAACACCGCGTACTTGATCTGATCCAGTCGAGCAAGACCCTGCGTCTGGCGGGCTGCGGCCAGGATCTCGGAGATGTCGATGCGCTCTTGCTTCAGTCGATCTTCAAGAGGTTTCCCATCTTCGACCAGGACCAGAGGAAGGCCATCGAGCAATCTATCCACGCTCTTGAAGCGCCACTGTACCCAGGTCAGCCCGCGCTCTGCCCCTATGAGAGTGCTGATCACCAACACCGCATTGGTGATGGAAAAGTCTTGCCCGATCATCGCCTGCTGGGTTGCCTCGCTGATGATGAGTAACAGGATGAAGTCGAACACGGTGATCTGGGCCATGGTGCGCTTCCCTGCAACCCGAAAGATAACCAGCAAGAACACGTACACGGCAAGGGCGCGCAGTACAGAATCCAAGCTGCTCTCCTAGGGGTAGACGAGTTGGCTGATATCCACCGACGAAGTGCGACCGCCGGACGCGGACAATGAGATCGTGCCGTGGAGGGTGCCCATCGAGTTGGGCTGCAGGTCGAAAGTGATGTCAGCTGGGACTGTCCCCGACGTGGCATCGAAGGTGAACAGGAAGCCGGTGGCCGAGACCTTCACGCCGGCGGGCTGAGGAGTTACCTGCTGGACCGCCATGCTGTCCAGGAAAGAGCGGTTGAAGGAGAGTTGCAGCGTTCCGGAACGCTGCGATCCGACAGAGACGACCAAGGACTGGGGCGCCTGCCAGCGCGCAAACCGAAGGTAGTGGACCCGGAAGCCAGCCGGCCCAGCAGAAGTGGAGCTGAGGGGTCCTGGACCTATCAGACCGATCACGGCAGCGACCAAGATCGCGACCACGAACAGCCAGACGATCCGCTGCACCCGCCATTCCTTGCGTTGGAAATCGAGATCTTGTCCTATCTGCAAGCCGTCCTTCGAACCGGTCATGGACCCTCACTATGGCAGCGTGGTGCCGGCTAAGCCGGGTTTTCCGCGCCCGCCGGTGCGTGTGCTTCTCGCCGGGTCTCGACGGGGGAGGCCGAGGCTAAGAAGTCGTTTCTGACAAAGCGCAGACCCTGGCCCCCGTTGCGCGCGCAAGTGATCGGGGGTCCACCGGAAAGACCGAATCGGGCCGTCCCGCTGCAGCCCACACTTCGTCGTAGGTAAGGAGGTCTTGGTCCATGAAGACTCGCACGTCGTGCGCGTGGCCGAATGGTGGCGTGGCCCCGATCGAGTAGCCGGTTACCTCCTTAGCGCGCCCCGCGTCGGCTTTACCGAGAGCGTCGACGTCTGCCGCAGACATCGCCTTTGCCATGTCTAGACGATTGGCTCCGGACATCAAGAACAGCAGCGGCTCATCCCCCGCATGGAAGACAAGAGACTTGACGATCTGTCCCAGTTGACATCCGATCTCGCGGGCCGCGTCGACGGCAGTTCTGGTGTCCTGAGGGAAAGTCGTGGGTCGCACCTCGACGCCGGCCGCGGCCCCCGCTGCGATCACAGCAGCAAGTTTTGGATCTGTCGCTGTCACTGCACCTCCACTCACGCCCTAAAAACAGGAAAAGGCTCCGGACCTCTGGTCCGGAGCCTGTGATGTTAGAACCTGACAGCCCTATCCTTCCTGGGTTAGCTGGTGGTCGCCCGCCCGTACGTCATCTTTCGATAGATGAAGAGCAGCACCATCGCGGCGATCACAGAACCTATCCATGACACGCCGGCATTTGGGCCGAATAACGCCTCCCACAGATAGCCACCCACGAGAGCTCCCACGATCCCGAGGATGATGGTTCCCACGATGCCGATTGGGTCTCTTCCCGGCAGGAGCAGCCTGGCCAAGAATCCGATGATGATGCCTGCCAGGATGAACCAGATTGCATGAATCATTTGCTTCCCCTCCTAGATCCGATGTGCCCTACGCTTACCCCAGCAAAGCAAGTACAAACTCGGCCCTGGCTCGATCAAGCGCAAGGACTCCCATATGCAGGTGAGAAACAAGGTGTGCGTGGTCACCGGCGCGTCGAGTGGCATCGGTAGACGGACAGCACTCGAGCTGGCCGCTGCGGGCGCCGTCATATGCGCAGCCGCTCGCCGAGAAGAGCGCCTTCAAAGTCTCATGGCCGAGTGCGCCGGGTCTGGGCACTCCTATGCGGTCACCGACGTGAGCGATCGGGATCAGGTTAAGACCCTTAGTGCGCACGTTCGGCGGACGCACGGCCGTTGCGACGTGTTGGTGAACAACGCAGGTTCCAGTGGCGACCACATCCCTTTCGGAGATCCGGGGGCCGTGGCCGAGATCGAGAACGTCATGGCGACGAACTTCTTAGGAGCGGTGTATTGCACCGCCGAGCTGCTTGAACTTTTGGGAGAAAGCGCGCCGTCGACCATCGTCAACGTTGGATCGATGGCCGGCAGGATCCCGGTGGGAGGGTCGTCCACGTACACGGCGTCGAAGTTTGCTCTCGTGGGCTGGTCGGAAGCGTTGCATTACGAGCTGGCCGGCAGGGACATCTGGGTGAGCCTTGTTCTCCCCGGGTTGATCCCGACAGAAGGTTTCCCCCAGTCCGACCTCGCCGCCGATCCGCTATTGCGACGGGCCCTCGGTACAGAACAGGAGGTGGCGGACGCGATCCTGGACGTGATCGTGCGGCGAAAGGTCGAGCGCACGGTGCCCCGCTGGTACTACCTGGTGCAGGGGCCGCGCCTTCTTGCGCCTCCGTTGTACCGATACGCGCTCCGTAAGGTGTCTGCGAAGTACGCGCGCCACCGCCCCATCGCCTAGGGCTCACCTCCAGGCTGGGACCATACGAAAGTCAGGTCCTCATCTTTACCTCGGGAATAACGACGCTGGATGTCGCCGATCCGCCCGTAAGCCGCAACCAATAGGTCCGTATCGGAGATCTGAACGAACCGATATAGGTATCCGGACTCGGTGACATCGACCAGCGCGTAGCCGAAAGGAAAATCACGAGGGATGCCGACCTCGTGCGCGGGCACCCCGCCGGCATACGTCCTTGTCCTCGCGTTGCGATGCGTGTGACCTGCGAAGACACCCCAAACGTTGCCGGAGTCGACAGTCGCGTGGAGCCGTCCGGAGTCTTGATCGCGAAGTCCAAACAGCACGGGTGGGAAGGCGGTGAAAGGTTGCGGGGGATGATGCAAAAAGACGAACGAGGGGCCGCTGCCCGGAGCGGCTACCTCGGCGAGGATCTCGTGCTGGCTGGGCGTAAGAGAGCCTCTGGGGACGGCTCCCCCCGGCTCTTCGAGGAACTTCCCCGCCAGCAGGTCGAATGAGGGGAAAGGAGAGACTGCATGCTCGGCCGAATCGAGCACGGCGAACCGCACCCCTTTGTGGTCGACCAGCAAGCCGTCCGGATCCCGTCCGAAGGACGCGCGGTACAACTCCTGTCCCGCCAAACGATCTTCTTGGAATGAGAACACGTCATGGTTTCCCATCATCGTTATGGACGGGATGTCGAGCCGTTCGAGGAGCCGAGCCGCGCTCTCGAACTCGCTGCGGTTGCCGTGATCGGTGATGTCCCCCAATTGGATGACGAGGTCGGCTCCGGAGGCGTTGAGGTCGTCGATGGCTGCGGAAGCCATGACGTCGTGGTCCGACGACCCCACATGCAGGTCGCTGAGGATCGCGAACCGAAAGCGCACTTCGCCTGGTGGAGCAAGAGCCGGGGCCGAGACCGGTTCGAACGGGGGAGGAGCGGGCATCTCCTCGGGGAATCTGAGCTCCTCGGTTTCTTCCTTACCCAGTTGGATCACCGTGGCGGCATCCTCGAGCAGCCCCGAGGCGTGGGCTTGGACCCAATCTCCGAGCCGAGCGAGGAAGAAGTCGCCGAAGGGGATCTCCCCTGGTTGCCCGCCGATGATGCTCTCGATCCACCGCGCGTGAGGTTCGACCAGCGCCTCGTCCCGGCGCCCTCCGGCTCCTTCGAGAGCCCGTTGCACGATCTGGGCCCGCCGTGCCGCCCGCCCGGCCGAAGCCGAGAAGCGGCCCTCGTGGGCCCCCCATCGTTCGTAGACGCGTGCCCGGGAGCGTTCGATGATCCACGAGGAGCGGAGGAGGTCTTGCTCGAGGTCCCCGGCGAGGTCCGGATGCATGGCGCGGCAGGATAACGGGGGGGCGAGCTTCCAGGATCCGTTGTCCCAAATCCGTCTGGGGACTTGCCTCGAGGCGTGGGCCGGGCAACAATCAACTCAACTTCCCCGTTGGCCCGGCGCGCGGTTGGCGTCCGGGACACTTTTGCTACGGAAGGGGAAGTTCGTGAGCATCGCCCAACGTGCCGTGGACACCAACAAGATCAACGATTGGGACCACTATTTCCTGAACATCGCTCGCGAGACCGCGACACGCTCCCGCTGCACCAGGCGCCAGCACGGCTCCGTGATCGTAAGGAATCGCCGGATCCGGTCTACCGGCTACAACGGTCCTCCCTCGGGCCACCCCCACTGCGATGAAGGCGCGTGCCCGCGGGCCGCAGCGGAGTCGAGAAGCGGATGGGGGCACGACAACTGCATCGCCATCCACGCCGAGGCCAACGCGATCCTTTACTCCTCACCGGAGCAACGTGAAGGGGCCAGCATCTATATCACTGGGGCCCCGTGTTTCACCT
>JAXDJR010000159.1:0-4372 GCA_034667545.1 Actinomycetota bacterium | reverse complement strand
ACGCCCTTGATCCACAGGTCCTCGAGGTGGAGCGTCGCTGGCTTGCCGTGTACGCCGATATTCGCGACTCGCCCGCCCGGGCGGATCAATTCGGCGCAGAGCTCGAACGTGTCGGGGATGCCCACAGCCTCGATCGCCACATCGGCTCCGAGACCTCCGGTCAACTCCCTGACCAAGGCAACGGGATCCTCGGGCCAGTTGTTGAACGTTGCGGTTGCCCCGAAGGCCTTTGCCGCTTCCAGTCTTGCATCGGCGACATCGATGGCGACGATATGACTGGGCGAGTAGAGCTGCGAGGTCAACATCGCAGACAGGCCTATCGGTCCTGCTCCCACAACCGCCACCACGTCTCCGGGCTGAACACCGGCCGTTCAGCCCCTGATCGATTCTTCACAAGATGAGGCGACCGACTAAGGCCGCCTCATCTGGTTTAGTGCACGACACACCCTCGCTACTCGAGGATGGGGAACTTCTTCACGAGCCTCGTCTTGCGCCACTTATTGCCAAGGCCGAGGTAGCGCCCGGCTCCGACGTAGGCGATACCGACGAGGACTACCGCTTCGATGATGTGCTCGTCGATCAGCGGATTGTTTGCCGGGAAGAGCGATCCTGCCAAGTACATCATCACCAACAGGACTGCTCCGCCGATCGCCGCGATACGGGTGACGATTCCCAACATCAGCGCGATGCCGATGGCCAGAAGCGAGAGCATGAAGGCCCACTCGACAAAGGTCGAACCCACCATGCCGTGGTAGAAACTGAAAAACGGCTCTTTGGTGTGGAGACCAAAGCCCAGGAACCCGTCGGTCGGAGAACCGCCGCGGATCCACGCATCAGGACCAAAGAAGTTGATCCCACCGGTCTTGGGATTGCGTCCGGTTGCGAAGCCTAACGCGAACATCTTGTCGAGAAATGCCCACAGGAACGTAAACCCCATCAGGAGACGAAGCACGCCCCAGAACCTTCCTCCCTTTGGCCGCACGATCTCAGCCTCGGGGATCGATAGCTCATCGATCTCGACTCGGGGAACAGACCTTTCGGTCACAACCATGGTCCTCTCCTTCTTTCCTTCTCGGGTCTTTCTCCTATCCTTCTTCGATGATGTCGAAGAAGCTGGTGGAGACCTAGGGCCGGAGAGACCCACTTGAGGGGGCTACGTGGCCTAGTACTGGACCGATTGAAATCTGCTGTGCTCTGCATTTGACTCATCACTGTTGCGAGCGTCATCACTGTCGATCCAGCTTGAGAAATCGTTTGGTCGATTCGGCTCCAATCCTCCCGTGACGCTCGGCTACAGCCACCGACCGGCGCACGTCTCACCACTGACGTCCGTAAGTTCAAATCATGGGTCCCGCAGGAGTGGGGCCGTTCGGCCCTACGTAACCGCCCCGGGCAAGAGACACTGATAACAGGCGCATCTCTTCTAATAGCGTCATGAAAGGTCAGCATGGCCACACCCGTGATTCCGGAGCCCGGGCTGGTTCGCGGCCCATCCACGCGACTATCCTCCACAATCGGACTAGTGGCGCTGCTCGCTTCGATCCTCTATTTCATCTCCGATGTGATTGAACTCGCCCAAGGTGGCTTCTCCACCATGCAACTAACCCTTACTCTGGTGGCGGAGGCCGCGATCCCTTTCTTCATCGTCGGGCTGTACGTGCTCCAGCGGCCCCGGATGGGTCGGCTCGGTCTTACCGCTACCGTCGTCTACGCATACACATTCGTCTTCTTCTCCGGTACCGTCGTCTTCGCACTTGCGCGACGCACGAGTAATTGGGATGTCCTTGTCCACGATTTAGGAAGGTTGATTGTTATCCACGGGATCCTGATGGTCGTGGCGGGTTTGGCGCTTGGGCTGGCAATAGTCCGAGCGGCAATACTTCCACGCTGGACCGCGTTGACGTTGATGGCGGGAGTCGTTCTCGTTGCTGCATCGTCGGGACTTCCCAGCCTGGCCCAAACCGCGTCGGCTGGCGTCCGCGATCTGGCCTTCGCGGCCATGGGCGTGTCCTTGTTCCATGGCAGTTGGCGGACCACATTGTCGCCAGATCCTCAGTTCGTCGCAGCCGTCGACTGCCAAAACGAAGGGCTGGCGTCGTGACGCCGACACTGGTTCTTGTTGCCAGCGGAGTGATCGCCGGAGGCTGCTTCCTGTTTCTCCGACCCTGGCAACTGAATTGGGGCGCCACGCGTGAAGAAATCGCTCGAAGCATGCCTGGAGACGAAGTCGTTACGCGCCCGACCTTTAACGCCACTCGAGCCGTCACCGTCGACGCCCTTCCAGAGGCCATATGGCCGTGGCTCGTACAGATTGGCTTCGGCCGCGCAGGTTGGTACAGCTACGATCTTCTCGACAACTTCGGCCATCACAGCGCGGAGACGATCGTGCCGGAGCTTCAGCACATCCACGTGGGTGACCCCATCCCGATGGGCCCTGGAGGGAGCACAGGAGTATGGGTCAAGGCCTTAGAGGTGGACCACTCGATCCTGTGGTGGAACAAGAAAAGCAAACGATCCACCTGGGTTTGGACACTGACTCCGACGGATGACGGGAGAACCCGTTTGGTTACCCGCGTGCGCTCTCGCCCAACCTGGGGGTACCCCTCGACCATGATGTGGATTCCATTAGTTGAGGTGGCAGATTTCCCGATGATGCGCAAGTGCCTACTCGGCATCAAGCAGCGGGCCGAGCATTTCGAGCCAACAACCCCGGGCCTTGGAAAAGAAGAGACTACTCAAACGGTGCCGCGCGCACCTCTAACGACCGGAAAAGCCCGGGCCGGCGCCCACAGAGCGGAGAAGGATGAGTCTCCCTCACCACGACAGCTCGACCCGAGCATCCTTCTCTACTGGCTCCCTCTCGGCGCCGGAGCGCGCTTCGTTCGATTCAACGGACGCATCTACGAGACCCTCAAAGCGCGCCGCGAGCGCCGGCCACCGCTCGACCTCTACCACTCAGCCCTCGTAGTGACGGTTCCGGAAGGCCACTTCGTGATCGAGAACGCGTGGCCCATCCCGGCCGGAAAGGGCACAACGCGCGGCGTCGCGGTCGAGGGGCCGGTGGGAAGTCGCCACTTCGGCCGGTTCCGCGCTCTTCGCTATGAGATCCGGTGCTGGCACGACGGGGTTATCGCTGACATCGATCAAGCAGTCGACAGCCCCCGTGGTCTCAGCCACGACGAAGACCAAGCTCATCACCTCCTTCAGCTCGTTAGCTCTGTTCCGCAGCTTATGTGGGGTCGAGATGAACTTCACGTCGGCGAAATGTGGAATTCCAACTCGGTCATCTCGTGGCTCTTGGCGCGAAGTGGTCTAAAGCCAGAGGAGATCCGACCGCCGGCGGGTGGGCGAGCACCTGGTTGGGCGGCCGGAGTTCGGATCGCCACCTCCGATCCCAAGCAACCCTCACAACCAAGCGTGCCGTTGCATGAAAGTGCGCCGATATAGAGGAGCCCATTTGGGGAGCGTCAGCGGGATTGCCCAAACGCCAAGCATCAGCGGGGCCGTTTGCATACCCACTACTCCGCGTTCCTAGGAGTGGTGGTGTGCCCCTCCTCATCTCTGCGCTAGCTTCCGGGCGCAAGGTTCTGGATCTGACCGATGCCGCCGTCCAGTGGCGCATCTTACCTTCCGTCTACTCAGCATTCCAGACGGTATCTCGCGGTGAGTTGGTTGATTGGCTGCGTCCAAATTGCGTCCATCAGATCGCTGTCACGGGAGGTCGACGGGTATCATCGATGACCATGAAGTACGCGTTGACCAGCTAGTTTGCGAATCGTGCCTGGTCACAGACTCGTGAAGATTGCGTTGTAAGCGCAGTGCTCTACCGCTGAGCTAACCGCCCTTGGGTCGATCACACAAACTACCTGGTGAAGGCCGGTCTCGAGCGTGCTCTCCTCGTCGCGAGCGAGCGGCAGACAGGCCGCAACACTGCCCCGCAGGCTTGGGGCCGTTGCAAATGCGCTGGTTGTTGCCTTATTCATCATCAGTGGCAGCACTGCGCATCCGACGCAGTGCTCCCCATCCGGGTGACCTATCCCTAGCGGAAGAAGCCCTGGTCAGCCCTTGTCCGACGAACAATCTCAGCGATCCCACGCTGCACTGCGTCCAATTTGCGTCCATTGCCAACTCCGCACATCTCGCTAGGTAGCACGCGAGCAGGACCCCGGCCCCACATCCTCGTGCCGGAGCCGGGACTTCCCAGAAGCACCAGGACAGGGGCTTGCATCGTTGCCCTCCGGGGCTGCAGCTGAGCGAGGCCGGGATCAACCGCGCCGTCGCCGTACGCTGAAGAGATGGCGACCTGCCCCAACTGCGGTGATGAGAACCCGGACAGGGCGCGCTTGTGCATGATGTGCGGCACCGCGTTGGG